>NZ_DASQZC010000288.1:0-9089 GCF_035638895.1 Nostoc sp.
AAGGTAGACAGTGGATGGTAGAAGAGTCCATATCGCACCGCTACCCAGGTAAAATATTGTTCCCACAGAGAAATTTCTGCACGTAGACCCCACAAGCTAACAGGTGCAATGGTGAGCCACAAAAAGCCCACAAACAGCCACCTGCCATATATTGTTAACTGGTGTAGCCTTTGTACTTGTTGAGCAAAGGATAGGTCAGTTATTGACAATTGTTCGGATTGATCCATAGGCTGTGGGAAGGTGGGGGATGAGGAAGATGAGGGAGCAGGGGAAGAATAACTATTGGTTATTAACCAATGCCCAATGCCCAATGATTAGTTACCAGCAGATGTATCAATCGACTCACCATTGACTACCATAGTTGCTTGACCATTGCGCTCTCGCCACAAAGTTAGAAGAGTACTGGCGATGAAAATACTTGAATAAGCCCCTGCTGTAAAGCCAATAATTAAAGCTAAGGCAAAGTTTTTCAGAGTTTCGCCGCCAAACAGAAAGATAGCAAATAATGACAGCATTGTAGCAAAGGTCGTGTTGATAGACCTTGTTAAGGTTTGGTTTACTGCATCATCCACAATATCAGCAATTGGTCGATTGGGATTTATTTGCAGCGTCTCACGAATGCGATCGTAAATCACTACAGTATCGTTAACTGAGAAACCTGTAATTGTCAGCAGGGCAACGATGAAGAGACTATCTACTTCAGTACCCAGTACCAAACCCAAAATCGAAAACATCCCTGCTGTAATCAAGACATCATGAAGTAGAGCAACGATCGCAAACACCGCATAATCTAACTGGAACCGGAAGGTCAAGTAGATTATGATGCCTGCAAAGGAAACTATTAAAGCTATTACCCCAGACCTAAACAGCTCTGCCCCCAGAGTAGGGCCAACCGTGTCAAATTGATTTTTTTGCTCGTCAAAAACACCGACTTTTTCACTTAAGGCATTTTGCAAATTGGTACGCTGTTCGCGATCTAAGTTTTTTGTGCGAATTAATATACCATTTTCCGCACCAGTACCTTTGTCAGCAATAATTTGGATGCTGCTATCACCCAACCCCTGTGCTTTAGCTACTTCTCGAACGACATTGATATCAATTGGCTGGTCGCAGTTACCGGGTTTGGTACAATCTCGTTCAAACTGTAATCGTGTACCACCGACAAAATCCAAACTGGGACGTAGGGGTGCTTTAATGTTCGGGTTTTGCCAAGAAATCACCATTGAGATGATACCAGCGAGGATGACGGCAATAGAAATAGCCCACCAAAGCGATCGCGATTTATTAATACTTAGTTTCATTGAGTTACCTCTGCCTTATTTGATGCTGGCAGGTTCGGACAGAAATATTCTGGTTTCCGCAGTGCAGGAATTGTATATGCTAAAAACATGAAGGTACGACTACAAGTAATGGCGCTAAACATACTCACTGCTACGCCCAAAGCTAAAGTTAGGGCAAAGCCTTTCACCAAACCAGCCCCTAGCCAGAATAGTGCAGCACAGGCAATGACTGTGGTAACATTACCGTCCAAAATACTAGAAAAGGCCCGGTAAAAGCCAGATTCTATGGAACGATACAGGGATTTGCCCGCTTGCAATTCTTCCCGCGTCCGCTCAAAAATTAGTACATTTGCATCCACTGCCATCCCAATACTGAGGATAAAACCGGCAATTCCTGGCAGAGTTAGGGTGACACCCAACAAAGCAAAAGTAGCCCAGGTTAGCAGGGCGTAAATCAATAGGGCTACATCGGCAATCAGTCCTGGTAGTCTATAATACACCACCATAAATACTAATACTAAAGTCAGACCACCGATACCAGCGTAGATACTGCTAGTGATACTGTCTTTACCCAAGGTTGCCCCAACAGTGCGAATTTCTGCAATTTCTACTGGTACGGGTAATGCACCGCCACGCAGCTGCACACCTAAATCATTTGCTTCTTGTGGGGTAAAGCGTCCTGTAATTATGGCAGAACCACCAGTAATACCAGTGGCGGCAAATTCTATACCCACGGTAGGAGCGCTGATAAGCTCATTGTCTAGAAAAACACCAATGCTACGCCCAGTACCAGCAAGATTTTTTGTTAAATTGGCAAACAGTTGACCACCCTCTTGGTCGAAGCGAATCGCAACATGCCAGTTATTACCTTGACTGGGAGGTTCACCATAAGCATCCTTGAGGTATTTACCAATTAGGGGTGGTTTGGTGCTTTCAAACAATTCTGCGATCGCTTGATTATTTTTTTGCAAATCTTCTTGATTCTTGACAATTGCTGCTTTATCAGTACTCTTTCTTAACTCTTCTTGCTTGGCTTTCAATTCGGCTCTAGATGCTTGAAAAGCAAGGAGTTGAGTTTCTGTATTCGGCTTTTGGGTACGAAATTCTAACTGCGCCGTACCACCTAGCACCCGTTCGGCTTGCTCTGGGTCATTAACTCCTGGTAGTTGCACCAGTATTTTATCTGCGCCGACTGTTTGGATCAATGGCTCAGAAACACCCAGACCATTAATCCGGCCTTCGACAACTTTCTTCACACCTTCCAATTCTCGTTCGGTGATTTTGGGAATTTCCGCCGATGGTTTCACCTGAATTGTGAGCTGTGAGCCTCCGCGCAAGTCCAGCCCAAGAGGTATCGGAATTGTGGCAATCACCGTAATAGCGGCGATTATCATAACTAAAATCAAAATTAATAGCGATCGCTGTCTTTGCATACCATAACTCGCAACTGACAAAGGCTATAATAGCGCTCTTTTATGGAGTTATGAATGGTGAGTGGGGAGTAGGGATCGGGTATGGGGCATTGTTACTCTTCTCTTGCTAGTCCCCAGCCCCCAGCCCCCAGCCCCCAGTCTCCAGTCCCTAGACTCGCAACGCTACCATTTTTTCCACAGCTTCTACGATTTGCTCTGGTTGGACGATTGTTAGTCGTTCTAAGTTGCCGTTGTAAGGTGTGGGGATATCTTGGGAAGACAGCCGCAGTACTGGCGCATCTAATTCATCGAATAAGCGATCGTTTATTGAGGCAATAACTTCTGCTCCAATACCCGCAGTTCGCATGGATTCTTCTACAACAATAACTTTATGGGTTTTACGTACTGATGCACCAATTGTATCAAAATCTAATGGTTTGAGAGATATTAAATCGATAATTTCTGGATCATATCCTTGTTTTTCAAGAGTTTTTACTGCTTGTAGCACATGATGCCGCATTCGCGAGTAAGTAATAATTGTGACATCTTTTCCTTCACGCACAATTTCTGCTTTATCCAGAGGTAACAAGTATTCTTCTTCTGGTAAATCTTCTTTCAAGTTGTAAAGCAAAACGTGTTCAAAGAACAACACGGGGTTATCATCGCGGATAGCGGATTTCAGTAGTCCTTTAGCGTTTCTTGGTGTAGAGCAGGCAACAATTTTCAACCCTGGCACAGCTTGGAAGTAAGTTTCTAGTCGCTGGGAATGTTCTGCACCTAGCTGTCGTCCCACACCTCCAGGGCCGCGAATTACCATCGGAATTTTAAAGTTACCGCCAGAAGTATAACGCAGCATCCCAGCGTTGTTGGATATTTGGTTGAAGGCGAGCAGTAAAAAGCCCATATTCATGCCTTCAATGATGGGACGCAACCCTGTCATTGCTGCTCCCACTGCCATGCCAGTAAAGCTATTTTCGGCAATGGGGGTGTCTAAAATGCGGAGTTCGCCATATTTTTGGTACAGGTCTTTGGTAACTTTATAGGAACCGCCGTAGTGTCCGACATCTTCACCGAGAACGAATACGCTGGAATCACGCGCCATTTCTTCATCAATGGCTTCGCGTAAGGCGTTGAAAAATAGTGTTTCTGCCATTTAGACCTTTTATTACGATTATAGTTTTAGAATTTTATCGTGCTGCTGTCGCAAATACGGTGAGCGATCGCACTAGTTAGAGTTTAGGTTGTTTAAACAAACCACCTAAGCATAATATCAAAGCTATTTTCCCGTTAGCTAGAGGTAATTTAGAACCTGGAATTACCTCTACCTACAGCTAGGTTCTCACTTAACCTCCATACACTAAATAGTAACTTTAATCAAGTAGAAGCTTTCAAAGCTGCTTCTTTTTGGGAGTGCAACAACAAACCATATTCCAAGCCTTCCACCACCGCTTGATAAGAAGCCTCCAAAATGTTGGTGGAAACTCCTACTGTAGTCCAGCGTTGACGACCATTGCCTGACTCTACCAACACACGGGTTTTCGCCGCAGTGCCCGTATGTCCGTTGAGAATCCGCACTTTGTAATCTGTCAAATCAAAGGTTGCTATTTGAGGATAAAAATTCACTAAAGCCTTGCGTAAAGCCGCATCCAAAGCTGCCACAGGACCATTACCTTCCGCCGCCTCCAGAATATTTTTGCCATCAACAGCTATTTTGACTGTGGCTAAGGCATTGCTAGTTTCTTTCCCCTCAATCAAGTCACAGTGGACTTGAAAACCTTTGACTTCAAAAAACTTCTGGCGACCTCCCAAAGCTTCATGCATCAACAGCGCAAAACTGGCCTCTGCTGCTTCAAATTGAAATCCTTCACTCTCCAAATCTTTGAGGCGCTGGAGAATTTGCTTGGCTTCAGCCTTCTGTTGATCGAGGTCAATGCCAAAACTGCGGGCTTTGGCTAAAACATTGCTAAGTCCAGACTGTTCAGAAATCACGATGCGGCGATGATTCCCGACTTGTTCCGGCTGAATATGTTCGTAAGTTAGGGGATTACGTTCCACAGCTGATACATGAATACCGCCCTTGTGGGCAAAAGCCGAAAGTCCGACAAAGGGAGCGTGTTCATCTGGTGCGAGATTGACCACCTCACTCACAAAACGACTAGCTTCTGTAAGTTGTGTTAGCTGGTCTTCTGTGATACAACTGTAACCCAGCTTCAATTGTAAATTGGGAATTAACGAACAGAGGTTAGCATTACCGCAACGTTCACCGTAACCATTAATTGTCCCCTGTACCATCTTTGCCCCCGCCCTCACGGCGGCTATTGCATTAGCAACCGCCATTTCCGAATCGTTATGAGTGTGAATTCCAATTTGGGGGATTGGGGATTGGGAAGATTCTTTGCTAGCCCCCAGTCCCCAGTCCCCAGTCCCCAGTTCCTCAGTCACCCCTACCACATCTTGAACAATTTGGCTAATTTCATGGGGTAAAGTGCCACCATTAGTATCACAAAGGACTAACCATTCAGCACCAGATGCGATCGCAGCCTCTAATGTCTGTAAAGCATAATCTCGATTGTGCTTGTAGCCATCAAACCAATGTTCGGCATCGTAGATAATGCGACGCCCTTGAGAACGGAGGTACTCAATTGTGTCGCGGATCATCGCCAAATTTTCTTCTAATGTCGTCTTGAGGCTGGTTGTGACATGTAAATCCCAAGACTTGCCAAAAATCGTTACCCAGCGAGTCCCCGCAGCCAAAATATCCTGTAGCATCGGTTCGGTTGCGGCAGTGGAATTGGGGCGGCGAGTCGAACAAAAAGCCACAATTTCAGCTTGTTTAAGTGGATCTTCTTGGAGTTGCCAGAAAAATTGTACATCCTTGGGATTGGCACCAGGCCAACCGCCTTCAATAAAGGGAATTCCCAGTTGATCGAGTCTACGAGCAATGCGTAACTTATCTTCTATCGATACTGATAGCCCCTCGCGCTGAGTGCCATCTCGTAATGTAGTGTCATAGAGCCAAAGTTGAGGTGAAGAATTTGTGGTCATAAAACTGGGACCGACGAGACAACTTTCAAGGCAATGTGTCAATATACAACAAAACGCCAGTTTGGCAATTTAAAAATGCCTAAGGTACTAGCTCAAGGTAAAACAATTGAGTGCGTAAGCAAAAGCAATCTCCGAACAATTTTGCTGCAAAATGGAATTGAACTCTACAATGACGGTGCTAAGTTAATAAACTGTCGGGGCATTGGCAGTTGCGGAACTTGCGCGGTTAAGGTAGAGGGAGAAGTATCAGCAGCGAATTGGCGTGATCGAGCACGGCGTTCGCTTCCTCCCCATTCTCCTACAACAGACTTGCGTTTAGCCTGTCAAACTCTGGTTTTAGGCGATGTGAAAGTGACAAAGTTTGATGGATTTTGGGGACAAGGATCTCGAATAGTGTGGACACCAAAAGGTTAAAAAGGAGTAAGACAAGATGGGTAGATGGACACCCTTAATTTTAATGGCTGGAGGTTTGGCCATTCTGCTTGGTACATTACTGGGCATCAACTTTCCTATGGGAGTACAAACCGCTAACGCTCCCAGTGACAAAAAATCACAAGTCCTGCCAGCTAATATCAATGTTAATAGCAGTGCTGGCAGCAAGAATGAAGAAACTGCAACTGAAGGAAATGGAACAACCGAAACAAACGCAAACAGACGCGGTATCGTAGCTCCAAGACCTGAGAACAGGAGTAACGTTGCTCAGAATCCTTCTGATGACTCAACATCACCTACTGACACTACAACAGACAACAATACAGATTCTTCACAAACAAATACGCCATCCAGCGAGACAAATCAAGGCAACGAACCAATTCGCGCCTTGTGGTAACGATAGATCCGTCTATAGTTACGAGTTATAAGTTATAAGTTATGAGTTATGAGTTATTAGTTATGTACTAATGACTAATGGCTAATGACTAGTGACTAATGACTAATGACTAGTGAGATTGTAATTATTGGTGGCGGCGTTATTGGTTTAGCGATCGCCATTGAGCTAAAACTGCGCGGGGCAAGTGTCACCGTGCTTTGTCGTGACTTCCTGGCTGCCGCTACTCATGCCGCCGCCGGGATGTTAGCACCAGATGCGGAGAACATCCCTAATGGGGCAATGCATTCTTTGTGTTGGCGATCGCGTGCATTATATCCCGACTGGACGCGCAAACTAGAAGAACTAACTGGCTTAAATACTGGCTACCGTTCCTGCGGTATCCTTGCACCCCTCTTTGGAGAGGCAGGGGGGCAAGGAGCAGGGGGAGATGAGGGAGCAGGGGGAGCAGGGGGAGCAGGGGGAGCAGGGGGAGATAGGGAAGTAAATTCTTCCTCCTCATCTCCCTCATCCTCCTCATCCCCGGCTTACTGGTTAAACAAAGAGGCAATTCATCAATATCAGCCAGGATTGGGAGCAGAGGTAGTTGGTGGCTGGTGGTATCCTGAAGACGCACAAGTTGATAATAAGGCTCTAGCTCAGGTATTGTGGACGGCGGCTGAGTCTGTTGGTGTTAAACTCAAAGACGGGATTACAGTAGAAGCATTTTTACAGCAGCAAGGGCAAGTGGTTGGCGTGCAAACCAATGCGGGAATAATTCGCGCCGCGCACTATGTTTTAGCTTCAGGTGCTTGGTCAAATGAGTTATTACCAGTACCCGTGCGTCCCAGAAAAGGGCAAATGCTGAGTGTGCGGATACCAGAAATTGCGCCGGAATTGCCCTTGAAGCGGGTTTTGTTTGGGCAGGATATTTACATCGTACCAAGACGCGATCGCCTTGTGATTGGCGCAACCAGCGAAGATGTTGGTTTCATTCCCAACAACACCCCAGAAGGCATTCAAATACTATTACAAGCTGCCATCCGGCTGTATCCCCAACTCAAGCATTATCCCATCCAAGAATTCTGGTGGGGATTTCGCCCAGCCACCCCCGATGAGTTGCCCATCCTTGGCACTAGCCATTGTGAAAATTTAACCCTTGCTACAGGCCATTACCGTAACGGGATTCTACTTGCGCCCATCACAGCCGCATTGATTGCCGATTTCATCTTGGAACAAAAGTCTGACCCTCTACTTGCTAATTTTCACTATTCGCGCTTTCAGTCCAAGCCATCTACCTCCACACCAATGCTGACTCACTCTGCCAATTTCTCCAACGGGAATCGTCCTGCCATATCCCCCCATTCCCCACTCCCCACTCTCGACTCCCCACTAATTATTGCTGGCAAAACCTTCCAATCCCGCTTGATGACGGGAACTGGGAAGTATCGCAGCATTGAAGAAATGCAGCAAAGCATCGCCGCCAGTGATTGCCAGATTGTCACCGTGGCAGTCCGACGGGTACAAACCAAGGCCCCCGGACATGAAGGTTTAGCTGAAGCCTTAGATTGGACAAAAATCTGGATGTTGCCTAATACCGCAGGTTGCCAAACTGCTGAAGAGGCGATTCGGGTAGCGCGTTTAGGGCGAGAAATGGCGAAATTGTTAGGGCAGGAAGATAATAATTTTATAAAGTTAGAAGTAATACCTGACCTTAAGTATTTACTCCCAGATCCAATTGGGACGTTGCAAGCCGCAGAACAATTAGTTAAAGAAGGTTTTGCAGTATTGCCCTATATTAACGCTGACCCCATGTTAGCCAAACGTTTAGAAGAAGTAGGCTGTGCTACAGTCATGCCTTTAGCATCGCCAATTGGTTCTGGACAAGGACTAAAAACAACCGCCAACATTCAAATCATCATCGAAAATGCGGGTGTACCAGTAGTGGTAGATGCCGGAATTGGTTCACCCTCAGAAGCCGCCCAGGCAATGGAATTGGGAGCAGACGCTTTGTTGATTAATAGTGCGATCGCACTTTCTCCTAACCCGCCAGCAATGGCTCGTGCCATGAATTTAGCAACAGTTGCCGGTCGTTTGGCATATCTTGCTGGCAGAATGCCTATCAAAGACTACGCCAGCCCTAGTTCACCTTTGACTGGGACGATTACTAGTTAGGGAATGGGGAGTGGGGAGTGGGGAGCAGAAGTTGCAGTAAGTTTTTCCCCCTGCTCCCTGCTCCCTGCTCCCCGCCCCTTTGCCTCCTTTAAATGCCCAATGTAACGATTTGTCTAGCAGTTTCAGAGCGGATCTAGCATTTATGTAACATTAAATGAACAATAAATACAAAGGAATTAATTCATGCCCTATACAAACGAAGAAGGCGGCCTTCTAAATAATTTTGCCCGGGAACCAAAGATTTATCAAGCAGAACCCCCCACAGAAGGGCAAAAGCGAACTTATCTTTTAATAGGAATAGTCGCTACAGTTTTGGTTGGCGGCTTGATTCTAGTTGCCTTCTTTGTTTCTAAGAGCAGCTGATCGTAAAAT
>NZ_DASQZC010000289.1:0-27899 GCF_035638895.1 Nostoc sp.
AAAGCTGGAATCAAAAGTTTTTCCCAAAAGCTTTCACACCTGAGTCGCACCATTACCGAAACCAGGTCTAAATCTTCCTGCACAGCTTTAGCAACGAGTCGGCGGAGATTACCAGGATCGTGTTCGATATCTGCGTCGGTCAGAAAAAAATAGTCAGGTGCAAATTTACTAGCGCTGTTTATACCTTGCTCAACTGCCCAAAGTTTGCCCGACCCAACCATTCGGCAGTGAAACGCCTGAGATAATATGCAATTGTTGGGGTTTAGCTAGGGCTTGTGCAACTCCTTCGGCAAAATTTGCTGTTTGATCTGTGCTGCGATCGTCTACTAAAAACACGTTGAAAGAACCAGGATAATCTTGAAGTAGGAGCGATGTCTACGACGAGCTTCGCTTACGCAGTGTCGTTGGTAGCAATGGGGCTTCGTTACGGGCTGGAACCACGGCACAAACCACAGGTAAGGATTCTAACTGAATTTCCGTAACCTCTAATTGCTGGTCTGTTCGCCAAAATTGTCCCCAAAAACATAGTAATCCTAACCAAATTGTCAAGGATAACAGCATCAATCCTAATACAATTACACCCATGACCTATTGCAAATTCTCAGTGACTCAGACACAATACTATGTCTACCGATAGAGAAAAATAATTTTTTCTCTGTAGTGCCGTGTTTATAACTAGGTGTTGAGGTTGAACGGTATTTCATGCAAACACAAGACAGGGTAAAAGTCAATCAAGTCGCAGATGCGATCGCAGCCAGTCAACAATATTTGCTTTCGATTCAAAATCCTGTAGGTTATTGGTGGGCAGAGTTAGAATCTAATGTCACCATCACTGCTGAAGTCGTCCTTTTGCATAAGATTTGGGGAACAGACCAAGGCAGACCTTTACACAAAGTTGAAGCATACCTGCGTCAAGAGCAACGGCAGCATGGCGGCTGGGAACTTTTCTATGGTGATGGCGGAGAACTTAGCACCTCGGTTGAAACCTACATGGCGCTAAGACTGCTAGGTGTACCAGTAACCGATCCAGCGATGATTAGAGCGAAAGCTTTTATTCTCCAACGGGGTGGGATCAGCAAAACTCGGATTTTTACCAAGTTGCACTTAGCCTTGATTGGCTGCTACAACTGGCGCGGTATTCCCTCGCTACCACCTTGGATAATGCTGTTGCCAAAAGCTTTTCCAGTTAATATCTACGAAATGTCTAGCTGGGCACGTTCTAGTACTGTGCCGTTGTTGATTGTGTGCGATCGCAAACCTGTTTTTATCACTGATCCAGCTATCAACCTAGATGAACTGTACGCTGAAGGCGTTGATCAAGTCCGGTGGGAATTACCCCAAACTGGCGATTGGACAGATTTATTCCTTACCCTTGATCAGGGGTTCAAGTTTGCAGAAAGTCTGAATTTAGTACCCTTTCGTGAAGAAGGCATCAAAGCCGCCGAAAAATGGATTTTAGAGCGCCAAGAAGCTACAGGCGACTGGGGTGGGATTATTCCAGCGATGTTAAATTCAATGCTGGCTTTGCGGTGTCTGAATTATGACAGAAGCGACCCCATTGTGGAACGAGGTTGGCAAGCAATTGATAACTTTGCCATTGAAACAGAGAATAGCTACCGAGTTCAGCCTTGTGTTTCACCCGTTTGGGATACAGCTTGGGCGATGCGTGCCTTAGTAGAATCTGGCTTTGCACCAGATCATCCCGCCGTGGTGCAAGCTGGAGAATGGTTGTTGCAAAAACAAATTTTAGATTACGGAGATTGGTCTGTAAAAAATCGTCAGGGAAAACCAGGAGCTTGGGCGTTTGAGTTTGACAATCGCTTTTATCCCGATGTAGACGATTCGGCTGTGGTGGTGATGGCTTTACATTTGGCGAAACTCCCCAATGAAGAAATTAAGCAGGCGGCGATCGCTCGTGCCTTAAACTGGATTGCATCTATGCAATGTAAACCAGGCGGCTGGGCTGCTTTTGATTTGGATAACGATCAAGATTGGCTTAACTCCATCCCCTATGGCGACTTGAAAGCGATGATTGATCCAAATACCGCAGATGTTACGGCTAGAGTCGTAGAAATGCTGGGTGCTTGTGATTTGTCAATTGATAGTGATAATTTAGAGCGATCGCTTACTTATCTTCACAGCGAACAAGAAACCGAAGGCTGTTGGTTTGGTCGTTGGGGTGTAAATTATATCTACGGCACCAGTGGCGTTTTATCAGCCTTGGCGTTAATTGCTCCTCAAAAGCATAAACTCAGTATAGAAAGAGGAGCAGCTTGGTTAGCCGGATGTCAAAATCCAGATGGTGGTTGGGGTGAAACTTGCCGCAGCTACAACGATCCCAGTCTTAAAGGAAAAGGAAATAGTACTGCATCTCAAACTGCTTGGGCTTTAATTGGTCTGTTGGCAGCAGGTGAAGCAACTGGTAAATTAGCTCTTGAGGCGATCGAGCGGGGAATTGGCTATTTAGTGACAACTCAACAGCCAAATGGTACTTGGTTTGAGGCGGATTTTACAGGTACTGGCTTTCCCTGCCATTTTTATCTCAAGTATCATCTGTATCAACAATACTTTCCTTTAATTGCACTAGGTCGCTATCAAGCAGCGATTAAAGAAAATTAGTTTGGATCATTTATTTAAAACACATTAGTTGTAGGGGCACAGTAATGCTCATTAGTGTCAACTTAAGCTAAAAGTAGCTTAACTGTTAACTGACTCGCCCGCCTCGAACTAAAGTTCTAGGCTAATAGCTAAAGTCTACTAAAGTAGACTAAAGATTTTTCAGCTTCTTGAGTCATCTAAAGATGACTTTCGCTATTAGCAAGTAACTTCAGTTCCTTGCGGGACATGGCTTTTACGTTAAGTTGACACGTATGAGTAATGCTGTGCCCGTAGAACGTGTTTATATTACTTGAAAATTGCTGTAAAAAGAAAGGTGAAGCATAGCCCCACCTTTGATTCTTGATTCAACAAAAATTGGCCGTAATCCCATCCCTTCAAAGTGTGAGAGCAATAGCCATCCGTAGATTTAGTCATTGGTACTAATGACTAATGACCAATGACTAATGACTATTACAGCACCCGCTTGAAAAAGTTCACTAAATCCTCAATGTTCGGTGTGTGAAGTAAATCTACTACTTCTGTAGCTTTTTCAGAAGGCATATAGTCATCTGGTATACCAATAATTGTAGTTCCCAAATTTTGGGCTAATTGATACCAAAAAGCTAATTTATCATCAACGCTCATTGAAGTATACTCTTGAGCAGGAATTGCTGTTTCCCCTACTTCATCTTGGTGGAGCAACTGACGCAAAGCAGAAACCTGTTCTTGCTGTGGCAAATTTTGAATTTGTGCAACTAAATTTGCAGTTTTTTCATTTGGCACATCATTGAGAGCGATCGCTGGAATTTCATCAGAAATTTCAGTATAAAGTAACGCTAGAACCATCAGGCGATCGTCTGTATCCAAACTCTGAAATTTTGATACACTTTGTTCTAAAAAGTTGACGTTTGTAGAAGTCATAAACACCTCAAATTAATTAACTACTTAAATAACTAAAAAAATATCGATTTAACTTTAAATAAGACACTACATAAATATATACTTTTAATACAAAGTAAGCATATTTAAACCAATCAAAAGACAGATTAATTCAACTATAATTACTTTTAATATATTGAGTATAAAACAAAGGGCGTTACTACTGTCAGATGCAACTGGCTAAGAACATACATGAACACAGAGTAAGAGTTTTAGTTTTTACTCTGTGTTTATTTATCAAAAAGACGCCAGTCATCTAAATTCAGGTTGATATTAAGCGACTGGCGGATATAGCAAGCTTTACCAAAAGGCATATAACACCCTTGCCCTTCTGATGACGACGATGCTGCATATCGCAGCCTAGAGTTGGTAACGCTACACTAACACCAATCGCCTAAACCTGGTGGAAAGTAAAGACATTCTGATTCCTGAATTCTTCTACTACAACCAAATTAACTTGGTATAAAAGGTAGCCTCAAGCAGCCTCAAAACTTCAAAAGTGCTAAATTTCAGCACCTGGTTTTGCTTCAGCGCCCATTGGCGAAACATAATCACGGAAAAGAGTCATTTGTTGCTCAAACTCTAATCCTTGAATTCTGCCAAGCAACTCTCGACATTCTGAGGGAAGTTCATAGTCAGAAGGTACAGTAATGATAGTACCATCATCCATACCTTGAGATAATCGATACCAAAATAGTAGCTTAGTGGTATCACCCAAAGAACCATATTCACGAGAAATTAGGGTATCCACTTTATTAATCAAATCACGCTGAACTTGTAATTGTTGTTCGTGAGATAATTCCTTAACTTGATTAAACAAACCTTCAGCAATTTCTGGGGAAACAGTGCTAGCACCAGGAGCGGCTGGCGTAATTGACTTACCCATTTCTTTATAAATGAACCAAAACAAAGCCAGTTGTTGATCCACACCCAACTGTTGCCAAGCTTGAACATGTTCACGAATAGTTGGATCGCCAGTTTGTGTAAATGTCATTATTAACTCCGATTGCAATTAATTAATTTCATTAGCAAGGTTATCAAATGTACAATTGGCGTTTTACCCTACTGAAGACAGATGTATTGGAATCCTAAAGAATAACAATTATAAACAAAACATAAATTGGGCAACCTGTAGTCCTGCATTAGAAGTATTACAGTTAGATAAAAACCAAATATCAAAAACCAACACAATACTTGCCTTTGGCAAAGTAAAGGAGTTAGCAATGGGAATGCTAGCAAATTGAAATATTATCAGGAGGTATTTCGGTAGATAGATGTTATTTTTATTGTGACAGTGCTTTTCTAAGCACTGCCCAATTCAGCGACATTAATTTATTAACGGCGACATCCAATTTTGCTTTTATTTAGCTTATTCTCGCCGATCTTGATAATCTTCAGAAGAGTTCGGATCTAACTCCCAGCGATCGCCATCACGTTCCTCTAAAATATCGTTAGTATGCAGAAACTCAGAGTCAGCCATTTCTAGCCCTACTGCTGCTTCTAGCTCCTCAGTTACATTTTGATCGGGAGTGGAAGTACTACCACCAACAGCTTCATCGCCAACTGCATCTGCATCTTGCCAATAAGCATCAACATCGCCACCAGTGAGTTCAGGACTAGTTTCTGTGTACTCCTGTCTTTCTGCTCGAATTGAGCTACCACCAATATTGTATCCCGGTAAGTCTTTCACACCAGTACCGTAAGATTCGGTAATTTCCTGTGGCAAATCATTGGTTTCAATTTCGTCATTATGATTTTTTTTTGCCATGATACTAGTCATTTTGTGCATTCTCACAATAACGTTTTCCTGTCTCTAAGTTGTCTTACTAGAGATGTATAGCTTTAGAAATAAAATATCTATCCCCTTGGTACGAAGTTAAACTACCGATCGGGACATACCATTGTAAATATGAATTCATGGTCAAGCAACTTGTAGTTGAAATTTTTAGTTATGAGTTAGTAGCTCTTAAGCTGAAATTATTCATTAGCCAAGTTCTCACTCATAACTATTTTTTATTAGTTAGCACGAATAAAAATTTAAGTGCTTCTCCATAGTAGGCAATTTAAACAAAATTTATCAGGAAAAATCCTGGCTATTTTACTTTCATAATCGATAAATATTGTAGCTAGTTAAATACTAGAAATAAACAGGTAATACAATCCATGACTGACCATAACAATCATTCCGGTAAGAAAAAAGTTGCCATTCTCATTGAACATGCAGTAGAGGATGCAGAATTTACAGTTCCTTATAATGGACTAAAACAAGCGGGAATAGAGGTAGTAGTCCTCGGTTCTCGAATGAATGAAAAATATAAGGGTAAACGCGGCAAACTTAGCATCCAAGCTGATGGTACTACCACAGAAGCGATCGCAGCCGAATTCGACGCTGTGATAATTCCCGGTGGGATGGCTCCCGATCAAATGCGGCGGAACACCAACACAGTACGTTTTGTCCAAGAAGCTATACAACAAGGAAAATTAGTCGCTGCTGTTTGTCATGGGCCACAAGTTCTGATTGAAGGCGACTTGCTCAAAGGTAAACAAGCCACTGGTTTTATCGCTATTGCCAAAGACATGATTAACGCTGGCGCAAAATATCTAGATGAGCCGGTGGTAGTTGACGGAAATTTGATTACATCTCGTGAACCTGGAGACTTGCCAATCTTCACCACAGCTATTTTGAGCCGTTTGGGTTATGGTGGCAAAGATGCTGCATTACCAAATGAAAAAGACACAAGTGCCCAATGGTGGAAGCTGGCTGATGCTTGGGGTGGCTCAACTAAAGGTGAGATCACCAAAGGTTTAAATAATGCCCTTGCTGGTGAACGTTATTCGCTAGAAGCATTTGAAAACTACTTGCAAAAGGAATCAGATAACGAAGTTAACTCAGTCTTTCAAGAAATAATTGCTAATAAACAGCGCCACATTCAAAAACTGGAAACCTATCTTCAGCGATTGGGCGAAAAACCCTCTTTAGGCGCAAATATTGCCAATCAGTATGCTAAGGTCAAAACTGCTTTAACAGGAAGTGATGATATATATCAGTTACGTTCTGCTTTAGGCGATGTGCAAACTGGTATTGGCGATATTGGCAATTTGTCTGCAATGTTCACTGATCCAGTAGCAACTGCTATTTTCAAAGAAATTTACCACGATTTATTGAAATACGAACAGCAATTGGCAGGACTATATCGGGCGCGGATAGGCGGTCAGATTCAGCCTCCTAAGCCGACTACAGGGGCTGCTGTATCAATGTAAGGTTTTTTGAACGTAGACGGCTACCGAAGAGGCGCAAATAACACACAAGAAAAAAGAGGGTATTTGCGCCTCAATCGTGAATTTACAGTAATGGAGATATAAAAAGTGACTTCAACATCAGGGGATAAATCAAGTACAAACCAGCCAGAAGCTAGTGAAGTAGAGCGTTGGGCATCCCTTATCGGTGGTGGTGCGATGGTGCTAATGGGTTTAAGACAAGGTTCATTGCGAGGAGCGCTGACGGCTTTAGCAGGTGGCGGTTTGGTTTATCAAGGTGCAACCAAGCAAAGCACAATCCAGAAAGCACAGGAAGCAATAGGTTTAAACCAAGCCATCAAAGTTGAAAAGACGGTAACAATTAATAAATCGGCAGAAGAATTGTATCGCTTTTGGCACGACTTTGAGAATTTGCCTACATTTATGAAGCATCTCAAATCTGTCAAGGTTCATAACGAAAAACGTTCTCATTGGATTGCTAATGCACCCTTGGGTAACAGCGTAGAATGGGATGCAGATATTCTCGAAGACCGGGAGAATGAATTTATTTCTTGGGCTTCTGTAGAAGGTGCAGACATTGATAACTCTGGTTTTGTCCGCTTCAAAAAAGCACCAGGCGATCGCGGCACGGAAGTTAAGGTTGTTTTGGAGTATAACCCTCCCGGTGGAGCATTGGCAGCTACCGTAGCTAAACTATTTGGTGAAGAACCAGAACAGCAAATTGGTGATGAATTACGCCGCTTCAAAATGCTAATGGAAGCAGGCGAAATTGCCACAACAGAAGGTCAAACTTCTGGACGCAAGTAGAGTTATTTGTTCTTTGTCCTCTGTCATTTGCCTAAAGCGAATGACTAATGACCAATGACTAATGACCAATGACTAAGGACTAATAACTATGAAAGCAGTCTGCTGGAACGGTGCTAATGATGTGCGGGTACAGTCGGTACCAGATCCGACAATTCTCAACCCGCGTGATGCGATTATTAAAATTACTTCCACGGCGATTTGTGGCTCTGATCTACATATTTATGGTGGCTATATTCCCACAGTGCAACAGGGTGACATTATTGGTCACGAATTCATGGGGGAAGTCGTGGAAGTTGGTAAGGGAGTCAACAATTTAAAAATAGGCGATCGCGTTGTTGTTCCTTCCACAATTGGCTGTGGTAATTGCCATTATTGCCAAGGTGATATGTGGTCATTGTGCGATAACTCCAATCCTAACGGTTGGATTGAAGAAAAATTGTTTGGCAATATCACCTCAGCCATTTATGGTTATTCCCACATGTTAGGTGGGTATGCAGGCGCACAAGCAGAATATATCCGTGTACCCTTTGCTGATGTGGGTGTCGTCAAAGTTCCGCCAGACTTACCGGATGAGATGTTGTTATTCATCTCCGATGCCATCCCCACAGGTTATATGGGGGCAGAATTATGCAATATTCAACCGGGTGATACTGTAGCCGTTTGGGGTTGCGGTGCTGTTGGACAATTTGCCATGATTAGCGCCTACATGATGGGAGCCGAAAAAGTGATCGCTATAGATCGCTTTCCCGAACGCCTGGAAATGGCGAAAAAGTTTGCCAAAGCAGAAGTGATTAACTATGAAGAAGTTAATTCTGGCGAAGCGTTGAAAGAGATGACTGGTGGACGTGGCCCCGATGCTTGCATCGATGCCGTTGGTTTAGAAGCACACGGTGTTGGTTTAGAAGGCTTCTACGACGAAACAAAACAAAAGCTCAAATTGGAAAGCGATCGTCCCCACGTTCTGCGGGAAATGATGGTCGCCTGCCGTAAAGGCGGGACTCTTTCAATCATGGGTGTTTATGGCGGTTTTGTAGACAAAATACCATTGGGTGCAGCCTTCAATAAGGGACTAACCTTTAGGATGGGACAAATGCATGGACAAAAATATATGCATTCCTTATTGCAGATGATTTTGGATGGAAAACTTGATCCATCCTTCGTTGTCACCCATCAATTGCCACTAGAACAAGCACCCCACGCCTACAACATCTTTCAACAAAAAAAGGATAACTGCATCAAAGTTGTTCTTAAACCCTAAATAGGGAATAATGATTTAGGGTTTTGAATTTTACACCCAACATAATGCAATTGAGGTTTTTTATGAATCGAGTAATTTCTTGGCTGCGGAATATTCGCATTTCCCAAATCGTTGTAGTTTTTCTCGTAGGATTTATGTTTTTGTTAGGTCAGGCTTTTAGTGACGTTAATGTTGCACAAGCTGATGTTAAAACTCCAGAAGGCACTTACTATAAAGGAATACCAGACGAGCTAAATAATCCCCAGGTAGAAAATGCTGGCAATAGATTAAAAAGCGCTGCTGATACTATCCGCGAGAAGCTAAATTTGGATGAAGAAACTCCTCGATCTACAAAAGAGTTTCTTAAGTCTACAAAAAATAAAGTCGAAGACACAGTTAAGCCATTGACTAGAGAGAAAGAAGGTTATTATAACAATCCTCCATCAAGCATTAAGAGATAGAGTCTAATTTTTTGACTCATACATTGCTTAACCAAATTTGAGTAGTGACTGAGACGCGATAATTATCGCGTCTCAAAGTTAGGCTAAATCGAGTGTTTATCTTGATATAAACAAGCCATAAATCATAACTAAACTAAGGAATAAATATTATGAAAGCAGTTTGCTGGCATGGAGCAAACGACGTGCGGGTAGATACAGTTCCCGACCCCAAAATTATTAACCCACGCGATGCCATTGTTAAAATTACTTCCACGGCAATTTGTGGTTCAGATTTGCATATTTATGACGGTTACATTCCCACCATGCAAAAAGGCGATATCCTTGGTCATGAATTCATGGGGGAAGTGGTAGAACTTGGAAGTGCAGTTAAAAATGTCAAGGTAGGCGATCGCGTCGTTGTTCCTTTCACTATATCTTGCGGTAGCTGCTTTTTCTGCAATCGCGATTTATGGTCACTGTGCGACAACTCTAACCCCAATGCTTGGTTAGTAGAGAAGCAAATGGGACATTCGCCAGCAGGTCTATTTGGCTACTCTCATTTATTCGGCGGTTACGCTGGTGGTCAAGCAGAGTATGCAAGAGTCCCCTTTGCCGATGTAGGCTTGTTCAAAATTCCCGATGGTTTAACGGATGAGCAAGTGCTATTTTTAACAGATATTTTTCCCACTGGCTACATGGCAGCCGAGAATTGCAACATCAAACCCGGTGATATTGTCGCCGTTTGGGGTTGTGGCCCAGTTGGACAGTTCGCCATCAGAAGCGCATATATGCTAGGCGCGGAACGTGTTATTGCCTTTGACCGCGTTCCTGAACGTCTGCAAATGGCTAAAGAATACGGCAAAGCTGAAGTTCTGAACTACGAAGAAGTAAATATTGGCGAAGCACTCAAAGAAATGACTGGCGGTCGTGGCCCCGATGCTTGCATAGATGCAGTAGGAATGGAAGCACACGGCACAGACTTGATGGCATTCTACGACCAGGTAAAGCAAGCAGTACGTCTCGAAACAGACCGTCCGACGGCATTACGGCAAGTAATAGTATCTGCTGCTAAAGGTGGTCATGTATCAATTGCGGGTGTGTATGGTGGCTTTTTAGATAAAATCCCAATGGGTGCTGCCATGAACAAGGGATTAACCTTCAAAATGGGACAAACGAATGTCCACAAGTATCTAAAACCTTTGCTAGAACACATCCAAAACGGTGATATTGATCCAACGTTTATAATCACTCACACCTTACCTCTAGAACAAGCGCCCCACGGCTACGAAATTTTTAAGCACAAGAAAGATAACTGCATCAAAGTTGTACTCAAACCGTAGTAGGGAATAGGGAATAGAAAAGAGTTTCCCAATACCCAATACCCAATACCTAATATAAAGAGGCAAAAAATATGTCTGATA
Organism: Nostoc sp.; assembly: GCF_035638895.1. Classification (GTDB taxonomy): domain Bacteria; phylum Cyanobacteriota; class Cyanobacteriia; order Cyanobacteriales; family Nostocaceae; genus Nostoc. The sequence goes on from NZ_DASQZC010000289.1 coordinate 10,701, forward strand.
CAACCGTTATTAAAGTAGACTCTAGCCATTCCCCTAAAGGTAAACTTGGTCAAAAATATCTTGCATCAGGTAAAACCATTTCCATGCGCCTGTGGGAGAATGAGCAACCGAACGAACCTAAAGAGCCAACAGCACGAGAATATGAAACTGTTGGTTATGTAATCAATGGTCGTGCAGAATTGCATATTGAAGGGCAAACGATTTTACTAGAGCCTGGTAGTTCTTGGGTAGTACCACAAGGAGCCAGCCACACTTACAAAATCCTAGAAGCATTTACTGCTGTTGAGGCAACCAGTCCACCCGCTCAAGTTCACGGGCGAGACGAAAACTGATTTGCAGTTATCTGAGTTTTGCGTTAGCGTTCGCGTAGCGTCTCGCAGAGAAGGTATCGCTAAAAACTTATAGCAATCCTAAATGAGTTGTGAAAATTGAGAGACTAAGATCCCCGACTTCTCAAAGAAGTCGGGGATCTTATGTTCACGACTGATTTAGAACTGCTATATAGCTGCTTTCAAGTGCATGGAATATAAAGCGTTCGTAGGAGAACAACACTCTTGTTCCCCTATTTACTCTGACTCGTTATCTAGCCTACTAAAGCAATACAATAAACTACTGCCTTTTGGTTATACCTTTCTCGAAAGAAGCCAGAGCTTTTTGAAATCCTTTCCTAGACAGAACTATAAAGAAAAAAGCCCTAGCCGGAATACTTATTTAAAAGTATTTTTTTTATCAGACTAGAGGCTGATGAAGATAAAGCATTTGATTAGTTTCCTAGTAATAAGAGGCTACGCAAAATCGCATAAAAGTTTGGCAACTGTTTGATTTTGTGTAAACGACATTTATTAACGAGGAATTCAAATGTTTTATCACAATAAGAAACTTCAGCATTTTAAGCCACCAGAAAAACCAGATGCAGTTTACGCAATGAAAATTCAAGAACTCATCGGCGGCACTTTTGGTGAAATGACCGTCATGATGCAGTATCTGTTTCAAGGCTGGAACTGTCGAGGCCCTGCCAAGTACCGAGATATGCTGTTAGATGTTGGTACTGAAGAAATCGGTCATATTGAGATGCTGGCAACGATGATTGCCCATCTTCTAGATAAAGCACCGATCAAAATGCAAGAAGAAAGTGCAAAAGATGCGGTAGTCGGTGCTGTGATGGGCGGTAGTAGCCCACGAGATGTAATTATGGCCGCGGCAATGAACCCCCAACACGCTATTGTGTCTGGTTTGGGTGCAACACCATCTGATAGCGTCGGCTATCCTTGGAACGGTCGCTTTATTGTCTCCAGTGGCAACCTGTTGGCAGATTTCCGGTCTAATCTCCACGCCGAAAGTCAAGGACGTTTGCAAGCAGTGCGACTGTATGAGATGACAGACGATCCAGGAGTGAAAGATACTTTGAGCTTTATGATCGCTCGTGATACCATGCATCAAAACTTGTGGCTAGCAACTATTGAGGATTTAGAAAGCTCTGGATTGGAAACCACGCCAGTTCCCAGTTCCTTCCCGTTGGAATTGGAGAAACGCGAGTTTTCTTATCAGTTCTGGAATCACTCAGAAGGCACAGAAAGCTCTGAAGGTCGTTGGGCAAAAGGCCCCTCAATGGATGGCAAAGGCGAATTCGAGTATGTGGAAAATCCCCAACCATTAGGCCCAGAACCGCAACCTCCTGTGCCCGATCCAAGACTGCATGGTACCTCGAAAATGCCACAGGCATAAGGCAAGGGTTCAAGCGCACCTCTTTGATTGAGCTTACAATAACTATCGGTGGCTAATCATTGGCATAGAGTTGTATTCACATTTGTTCTAATAAGACTTGATTCCCCCAATTCTCCTTGCAAAAGAAAGTTGGGGGAATTTTTGATGAAGATGCATCAGCTAGATAGCCTTCATTTGGTAGTTTGATAGATTAGGAAGGTGAAAGTAGTAAGAGCGATGCTAGAAACGAAATCCTTATCTGTTGACTGCTCCAAAGAAAAGGAAGATGGGTATAAACGAATTTTTTCGCGATCGCACTTCCACGATGCTGTTCGCGGTTCATGTAAATTGTATATTATAGCAACCGTATAGTCTATTAGGACATAGACTACAAGTATTATCATGACCTGCCTGGTCTGATTTGCTATGGCTAAACCCTACAGTTACGACTTCCGCCAGAAAGTGATCCAATCCATCTAGTTAGATGGATTGAAGAAAAGTGAAGCCAGTAAACTCTTCAACATCAGCCGCGACACGATCAACCTGTGGTTGCAGCGCAAAGCCCGAACGGAGCCGTTCGCGTAGCGTCTCGTAGAGAAGCCCAACCACCCGGCAGGCAACAACCACTCTCATCACAGACTGGGATCAATTTCGGGCTTTTGCTAAATCTCATGGTGACAAAACCGAGGTGGAGATGGCTCAACTGTCGGAAGGCGACATCAGCCATCATTCATACGTTTCATTTCTAAGAACTCTTTCAAGCGAATTATTCAAGGTAGAAATGTACCGATTTTCTCAGTTGGTATTGCTTGAAGACTATACTGAAGCTATTAAAATTGCTCCTCAAAATATGAACGCTTACATAAAACGTTGCCATGCCAATTTTAACGGCTCAAAAAAATGTCCGAAGTATTGATATATCTCCAAAGCTGTAATTACTGTAAACCAAATCTTTTTTTGCAAGAGGCCTTTTACATAAACTTCTAAAAGCTGAAAGCATATCTTTCAAGATTTTACATAAATTTTCTAAAAGTAAGTAAATTAACGCAATTTTAAGCGTTTTGGTGTTTTTCCGTGTTACTACTGTAATTTTCCTCTGCTCTGATAGCTATAAATGAAACATGACACCGAAGCAAGACAAAACTGAGTAATAAGACATTCTCTTATGCATTATCGTTTAGCGCTAACCTCTGGATTGATTCTTGCAAGCTTTGTTAGTATCACTCCGGTTGCGCTAGCTGAGGTAACTTTTAATAATCTCACCTCTGGTGTTTTAGAGCCAGTAGGAGGAGATGATAAAGTGCTTGAGTCAGTTAACCCAACGACTCTTGCTGTAAGTATACCTTATAACACAGTTGCCAATATTACCGTTTTGCCTCTTAGCTTGGTATTTGGTGCTTCAAACGATCCCAATGGGACAAAACGGTTGGCGATTGTAAATTTTGGCTCAACTAGTCTGAGAAGTGATGTGAGCAATAATACTGCCACTTTAGCACCAGGAGAGACAAATTTGGAAGTCAGATTGCGCGTAGAACGTCCTGTTGCATTTATTGCAGGAACTTACAACTACGCTGTGAATCTGAATGTTACCATCACCCCGCCGTAAGTTGTTTCCGGGATTTTACAACAGACAGACTTTTACTACAACTGGAAAATTTTTTATGTTGCGTCGTTCTTTATTCGCTTCTGCTTTGATGTTAGCTAGCACTGTTGGTTTTGCTGGTGTTGCTAGTGCTGATACGGCTACTGTTACATTTAGTGGTAGTATACCTGGCGTATGTACTTTTGATAATGCTACTGCTAGTGGTTCTTTGGCGACCAGTTCTTCTTATGGTAATCAGTACTTATTTGCCTCCCAAGGATATGCAGGAACTGAAGCTAGTCTCAACGTTACTTGCAATACTGCTGGTACCGTTTCTATAGGTCAGGCTACACCGAGCAGTTCCAACCCTGTTGCAACTATTGCAAACGTAGGCTTTGGTAGTTATTGGGACACTAACCCTATATCTGTTAGTGCAGGTTCTACAGTTCCAGTCAAAGTATCTATGTACGCCTATTCCCAAAACTATGGACAACTTCCATCTGGAAACTACCAGTACACAGTGACTCTGACAGCCGCAGGAAACTAGTTAGCCAACTTGTAGTCAATAATTTCTTTCATAGTTATTAATGAATTATTGACGGGTTGAAATTTTGGCTCAACTAGCCTGAGAAGTGATGTGAGCAATAATACTGCCACTTTAGCACCAGGAGAGACAAATTTGGAAGTCAGATTGCGCGTAGAACGTCCTGTTGCATTTATTGCAGGAACTTACAACTACGCTGTGAATCTGAATGTTACCATTACCCCACCGTAAGTTGTTTCCGGGATTTTACAACAGACAGACTTTTACTACAACTGGAGAATTTTTTATGTTGCATCGTTCTTTATTCGCTTCTGTTTTGATGTTAGTTAGCACTGTTGGTTTTGCTGGTGTTGCTAGTGCTGACACCGCTACTGTTACATTTAGTGGCAGTATAGATGGTGTATGTACTTTTGATAATGCTACTGCTAGTGGTTCTTTGGCGACCAGTTCTTCTTATGGTAATCAGTACTTATTTGCCTCCCAAGGGTATGCAGGAACTGAAGCTACTCTCAACGTTACTTGCAATACTCCTGGTACCGTTTCTATAGGTCAGGTTACACCGAGCAGTTCTAACCCTGTTGGAACTATTGCACAGGCAGGCTTTGGTAGTTATTGGAACAGTTCCCCTATCTCTGTTAGTGCAGGTTCTACAGTTCCAGTTCAAGTATCTATGATTGCCTATGACCAAAATGGAGGACAACTTCCATCTGGGAACTATCAGTACACTGTAACTGTTACAGCCGCAGGAAACTAGTTAGCCAACATCTAGTCGATAGTCCATATAGCTTGACATTGATTAATGAATTATCGACTAAATATTTTGATTCTAAAGATAGAATTTCATATTTTTATCCATTTGTCAACATAAATTTGGCATTTGACCAGACGCGATTAATCAATCGCGTCTTTTCTAGTGTTCATTTTCTTTCTCGTCAGGAAATTGTGAGTGAGCAAAGAAGAGGGAAAAAATACAATTTCCTTGAGCCTTCCCCTTTTCCTCAGCTTCTACAAAAACTCCAATATCGATCAATGTTAGTTGGGTACGAATGCAGGGAATTATAGATTGGGAGCCAAAAACATTTAAGCTCCACTACCGTTCAGTCCAAAAGAATTGATTTTATGGGTAGCACAGGTGAAACCCAACAAATCCTACCTAAATTTATATTTTAGTTTCTAAGTGGACTGTATTCACTGATCTGGCTAATAATTGTTTTTTCCTCAGTTAAATTTTAAATAGCTTATGAAGTATCAAATTATTCGTACTGCTTTACGCCTGAGTGCTCTGGTTTTATCAGGAGTATGTCTTTTTTCTAGCGCTGCTTTTGCAGAGGTTAGCATATCACCTCTGGTACTTGAAGGAGAGGCAAAACGCGGTCAATATCAAGATGCAATCAACATTACAAACTCAAGTAAAGAAGCCCTTCGTGCTCGTGTCTACGTTGAGTTTTTTAACTATGGTGATGGTGGATTTCAAACTGTGCCTTCTAATCCTAGTGACCTTAGTCCCTATCTACAATTTTCGCCACGGGAGTTGACTGTACCGCCAGGGAAAACCCGACGAATACGTCTAATTTCTCGACTTGCTCCTAGCCTTCCTGATGGGGAGTATCGAGCTGTAGTTTTCACAGAAAATTTGAAAGAGACAACAGGGGTAGATAAAAATGGTGCCGCTATTAATCTTAAAACTCGTATTGGCGTGACAGTTTATGTCCGTAAGGGTAAACTGTCTCCGAATTTAGCTGTGGATCGAGCTAGCTTTAATGATAAACAAAAACAGATTCAAGTTTTGGTTCGCAATTCTGGAACAGCGTCGGCTCGAACTTCACTCAACTGGACACTAAAGCAAGGAGAAAAGGTTGTCAAAACTGGCAGTATTATTCCTAGTTCTATAATTGCAAAACAAGAGCGAAATCTGTTACTTAATTTTCCTGATAAAGATCATCATCTTACCCCTGGTAACTATCAACTAAGTGGTGAGTTGACATGGGGTGAAGAGAACAACAAAAGCAAACTTCCATTTAATATTAATGTAACTGTACCACCTCAAACTGCTGGCTCACCTGAAGGCAATGGATTACCAAGATTAAATATTAAAAAGTAAAAAGGTAAGAAGTGGGTACTAGTATTTATTATTACTTCTTGCTGACTTCTTCCACTTGCCTAAAATCCTGCTCGAACCTCATACCTCATCCCTCTCGGTTTGCAGAAAGGGGTGCAGTCGGCGTGTGGAAGAAGATTTTTTTTCATAGGCAATTATCAGCCTGCAATTTAAATCCCAGATGGTTGAAAGGTTGGGTATCACTTTTACCTTTTGCCTTTTACCTTCTAATGGCCACCTCAGTAGGAGCTAATCCATCGATTCCAGAGGGAACTAATCCGCAAATCACGAATCCACCAACGCCTACTGTCACTCCCCCAATCCCAACGGGGGCTATTCCTCTTCCTGACAAGCCGGCAATCCCTACACCCATTACTCCAGCAGAGTTGCCTAAAAAAGACCCAGGAAAACTAAGTGTATTTCCAGTAGGGTTGAATCTGGGCAAGCGCAATGTGAATCCTAGCATCTTGGTGCGAGGGCAAGAAGATGGGACACAGGCAATTAATTTTGACAATTGGCTGTTGTCTTATGATGATGTAATTCAAGCATTGAAATTGAATGTTACCTCTTTACCAGATGGTCAGTTAGAAGTGCGAACGGCCGGTATTGTGACTCGGATTGACCCGAAAAAAATTCGCACCGATCCAGAACTAGGACTGGTTTTTTCAACTCAAGAGCTACAAACTCTGTTTGGTGTGAAAGCTGAATTTGACATTAATGAGTATGCAATTGTACTAGAAGTCCCTTGGTTAAATAAATCCAGTACCAACCTTGCAGAGACAGAAACTCCAATTCAACTAGAAGGATTGCCACGCATTGCACCTGCAAATTTAAGTTTGGCGGCGGTTGAACAAAAGCTAAATGTTACTGGAACCCAAAATAGCTCACCGAGTTATAAAGGAGAATTTGTCGCTGTCGGTAGTGCTTTCGGTGGATCGTGGTTCCTCCGTACCAATCAACGCAACTTGCAAGATTGGCAAACTTGGAACATTACTGATGCTCAGTTTTTGCGACAAACCGATCAAGCTGATTATATTGTTGGTTCCCAACAGACTTTTTGGCAAACTCAACAAACTCAGCAAACAGATGGAGACGGCTATTGGGGCTTTACATTTATTCAACGACAGGGGTTTGTACCCCGTCAAGCCTTAGGTGCTGGCTCTACAGATTATCGCCAACGTTTAGAAGCAGGCTCAATCGGACGTACAATTTCTGGTAGGGCAGAACCGGGTACTTTAGTGCGGTTGACACAAAGTATTGGCGATCGCGTTATTGCGGAAGTGTTGGTAGATTCTTCTGGTATTTACCGCTTTGAGAATATCAAGAATAATAACCAATTCTTTAGCGGAGGCTATCGCATCTTACTGTACCCTCAAGGACGGCTCACAGCCCAACCGGAAATACGCGATGCCAGTTTTTCTAGTGTACCAGGGCAGTTACCAATGGGAGCGTCAGCGTTAATCGTTTCTGGCGGGTTGCGACGTTCGGATACTGAAAATACAGGTTTGTTGGGCAACTTTTCGGATTTCCGGGGTGGAATTGCCCAAAGATGGGGTTTATCGGAAAATCTGACGGTAGGTTTAGGTGGAGTTTACGACAAATCTGCTAGAGCAATGGCGGAATTATTTTATCGTCCCTCAAACATACCTTTACAGGTAGCAGTATCAGCACTAACTGGTGATGAGTGGGTGTGGAACGCAGATATTCGCTATGACCCAACTCCCAGCCTAAGTGCTGCATTTACAAGTGATGGCTATTCTAATCGTTTGTATGTCGATTGGCGAGTGTTTAGTGGTTTCACCTTGTTCGCAAACGCTGACAGCCAGAACGGTATAGCTGGTGGAGTGCAACTTAACTTTAGTAGCAACAATGCTTTTACCTTTGCTCGTGCCAGCTTAGATAGTAAAAATAACTTACGCTGGAATTTGCTGCAACGTCTCGGCAAAATGGAATTCACCCAACGCGGTAATGAAGTTGGCACTTTGTCAGAATTTAGCTATAACTTTTCTAAAAATCTTTTTTCAAATACGGGAAGCTCATTGCTGTTAAGTTATGAAACACAAAATCAAAATCTCAGCAACAACTTACTAAGTGTAGGCTGGCGCTATCGCTCACCGCAGCAGGCGATTGATGGTAGCTATCTGTGGGAAGCACAACTAGGCTATGGCATTGGCTCTCAGGGTAGTGGACTAGTAGTCACATTATCAACAGCAATTTTACCAGGTTTGCTGTTGCGGGGACGTTATCAAGGTGTATCAGTGACTTCCGATCAAGCTAGTTTCAGTGTAGATTTAGTGTCTAGCTTAGGTTTACAACAAGGTATTACCCCAGGCGATCGCCGTTCTGAATACTTCCGTACCCAAGGTGGATTGTTGATTCAGCCATTTTTTGACCGCAACAGTAATGGTAAACGCGATGCAGGTGAAGACGCTTATACAGAGAACGCTGAGTCGCTACTTGTCATCAACACCAACTCTATTAAACCTTTTAAACCAGATATTCGAGGTGATCGCATTTTATTACGTCTTGCACCTGGAAGTTATCGTCTTGACCTCGATCCAGCAGGTTTTCCCCCGGACTGGCAAGCTACAGTTGATGCCTTAGCCGTTGATGTAGTCGCTGGCGGTTATACTCCAATTTTGATACCACTATTTCGTGCTTACACACGATCAGGGGTAGTTACAGATGCTCAAGGTAAAGTCGTTGCAGGCGCACGGGTAGAAGCTATACAACCAGATAAGGGGAGTCGGCATTTTTCCGTGACTAACGGTGCAGGAGTATATTATTTAGAAGGCTTGCAGCAGGGTAACTATACTTTGCAAATCAACGGGAAATTGGCTGACAGTTTGAAATTGGAAGAGTCTTCTGAACCATTCCAAGAACTTAATTTGCAACAGCGCTAAAGTTTGGAACTGGTAGTAAACGTATTCGACTTTGTTTTGTATAAAAGAGTGTGAGGTTTTTAATTCCCCAACGACATTAGCGAAGAAATAGAGGCAGGAGAAGGAATCAAAATTATCAGAAAGCAGCGACTCTTTACAAATAACAAGAAGCAACAGATAAGTACAAAAAAATTATTTACAAAATTCAGAAGCTTCAGCAGAGAAAGCCCCAATCTTCCAATTAAATTTATCCTAACCTTTACCAGATTGGCTAATGACGAGAAATAAGAATCACCTTAAACTTGTCACAAGACAAGTAAGGCGATCGCCTTTCCTAATTTCTCAACAAACCTCATGCCCTGCGGAATATATGCTATGATTTTATATCAGCATTTACTACTGCGTTGATCGCAGCTTCTAGTGCGATCGCTACATGAGTCCAATGAGTTCCCCCCTGGCAATAAACCACATAGGGTTCACGCAAAGGCCCATCTGCCGATAATTCCAAGGTACTGCCTTCAATAAATGTCCCCCCAGCCATGACTACTTTACTCTCATACCCCGGCATTTCATCTGGAACAGGGTCAAGATAGGAACCGATGGGAGAATGCTGTTGTATCGCCTTACAGAAAGCAATTAGCTTTTCGGCAGAACCGAGTTTGATTGCCTGAATTACATCTCCACGGGGAGCCAGAGGTGCGGGATTCACTGGATAACCGAGTTTGTCAAATACATAACCAGTTAAATATGTCCCTTTCATCGCCTCTCCTACCATTTGCGGAGCCAAAAATAAGCCTTGGAACAGCAGGCGATTTTGGTCAAAAGTAGCGCCGCCATAACTACCGATACCGGGAGCAGTAAGGCGACAAGCAGATGCTTCCACTAAGTCGGCGCGACCAGCAACATAACCGCCAGCGCTGACAATAGTACCACCAGGATTTTTAATCAATGACCCCGCCATTAAATCAGCACCTACTGCTGTGGGTTCCCTGGTTTCAATAAATTCGCCGTAGCAGTTATCTACAAAGCAAACTGTATTTGGGTTTTGCTGTTTGACTAAGTGAACGATTTTTTCAATATCGGAAATTGATAAACTAGGACGCCAAGAATAGCCACAAGAACGCTGAATTAACACTAAACGAGTGTTTTCATCCACACTAGTACTTAAAGCTTGCCAATCTATAGTTCCTTCTAAGGTTAGCTCCAATTGGCGGTAATTTATGCCAAACTCGATAAGAGAGCCTTGGCCTTGACCTCGTAAACCAATGACTTCTTCAAGTGTATCGTAGGGAGAACCGACTACTGCTAACATTTCATCTCCAGGACGGAGAACACCAAACAAAGCACAAGCGATCGCATGAGTTCCCGAAACGAACTGCACTCGCACGGCCGCAGCTTCAGCGCCCATAACTTCGGCAAAAACTTTATCTAAAGTTTCTCGTCCTAAATCATCGTGACCATAGCCACTTACACCAGCAAAATGGTGTGCGCCTACACGGTGATTACGAAAAGCATTCAGCACTCGTTTTAGATTATGCTTGACCTGAGTGTCAATTCCAGAAAAAATTTCTAATAGTGCCTGTTCTGCTTGCCGCAGCTGCTCTAAGCTGTTCATCAGTTCCTCGTTCAAAAAAAATTAAATTTATAGATATGCGGATTTTAAAATCGCGCAGACTAGGCTGGAAAATTCAAATTCAGGTTACTCCATGACAATTGCTACTTCAACCAAACCTCAAATTAACTGGGTTAATACCCTGTTTTTCATTGGACTGCATATCGGCGCTTTATTTGCCTTTGTTCCTGGCAACTTTAGCTGGACGGCAGTTGGTGTGGGTTTCTTGCTGTACTGGGTAACTGGCGGCTTAGGCGTTACTCTAGGATTTCATCGCCTTGTCACCCACCGCAGTTTTCAAACTCCCAAGTGGCTAGAGTATCTCCTGGTTTTCTTTGGGACACTCTCGTGTCAAGGAGGCCCAATTGAGTGGATCGGGACACATCGCATTCATCATCTGAACTCTGATACTGACGCTGATCCCCATGACTCTAATAAAGGGTTCTGGTGGAGCCACATGGATTGGCTGATTCATTATTGTCCCGCTCACGCTGATGTTCCTCGTTTCACCAAAGACATTGCAGAAGACCCAGTTTATCAGTTTTTAGAAAAATATTTCATTTTGATCCAGGTTGCTCTAGGCGTATTGCTTTTACTTCTGGGTGGCTGGCCCTTTGTTATTTGGGGAATTTTTGTTCGCATTGTGTGGGTTTACCACTGCACTTGGTTGGTGAACAGTGCTACTCATAAATTTGGCTATCGGAGCTATGATTCTGGGGATAAATCGACTAATTGCTGGTGGGTAGCCGTATTAGTTTTCGGTGAAGGCTGGCATAATAACCATCATGCTTTTCAATACTCAGCTCGTCATGGGCTGGAATGGTGGGAAATCGATTTAACTTGGATGACTGTTCAATTGCTACAAGCAGTTGGCCTGGCTACTAATGTGAAGTTGGCCCCAACAAAAGTTAGTTAGGAGTTAGGAATTAGGATGTGTAAGGTTTTTAGCTCATAACCGAGCACTTCTAACTCCTCACTTTTCAAAAAGCTATTTACTGGTGCGCTTGTGTCGGTTAGATTGCTATAATCCGAAGCGCTAATATTAAGAATTTTTGCGACAAGCCACTTTTTTGGTGACTTGGTGGAGGAGTTTGTTGTTTTTTAGGTGTCCATGACTACATCAATAATTAATAGCCAGAAACTAAGTGACGAGCCTGGTAATTCCAACTTTAGGCTCAAAGATATTGTCAAAACCCTGCCACGGGAATGTTTTCAGCATAACCGTCGCAAAGCTTGGACACAAGTACTGCTCAGTGTCTTGGCGGTTGCCTTGGGCTATTACAGCCTGATCATTACTCCTTGGTTTCTCTTGCCCCTAGCTTGGATTTTTACGGGCACTGCTTTAACAGGTTTTTTTGTAATTGGCCATGATTGTGGTCACAGGTCTTTTGCTAAACGTCGTTGGGTAAATGATTTGGTGGGGCACTTCTTCATGATGCCGTTGATTTACCCTTTTCACAGTTGGCGCATTAAGCATAATTATCACCATACTCATACCAACAAGCTGGATGAGGATAACGCTTGGCATCCAATCAGACCAGAAGTGTTTGAAAATTGGGATACAACCCGGCAGTCTGCTTTTAAGCTGTTCATGCGTAAACGCCTCTGGTGGGTAGGTTCCATTGGACATTGGGCTGTGGTGCATTTTGATTGGCGGAACTTCAAAACGAAAGACCAATCAAGTATCAAGCTTTCTGTGGCTGTAGTAGTTGTGTTTGCAGCGATCGCTTTCCCGATTCTGATTGCCACAACTGGTATCTGGGGATTTGTCAAGTTTTGGCTAGTGCCCTGGATGATTTACCATTTTTGGATGAGTACTTTTACTATTGTTCACCACACTGCCGCAGATGTTCCTTTTGCGACAGCGAACAAGTGGAACGAAGCTTTAGCACAGTTATTTGGCACTATTCATTGCGATTATCCGCGCTGGGTAGAAATCCTATGCCACGATATCAATGTTCATGTACCTCATCATATTTCCACTGCGATTCCTTCTTATAATTTGCGGCTAGCTTACAGCAGCATCAAAGAAAATTGGGAGCCTTATCTGCATGATGAATGTCAGTTTTCTTGGCCTTTAATGAAGCAGATTACAGACCAATGTCAACTATACACGACTGATGTTGGCTATAAGACTTTCAACGAACATTACACACAGGAATAAATAGCACTGTAATTACATTCACGCTCTTGAACCAACGAGAGCGTTTATAATGCTGTGTTTAAATAAAATCTGGCAGTTTTTTACTGACTAAAATTGTTAGGCAAATTGCCAGAAATTATCCTCTTGTGTGTTAGCGATCGCTAATGTCGTGGGCATCCTAGAGATGAGATGATTTTGTCTCAAATAAAGTTCCGATTTATATCTAACAAAAGAATCCAGTGCAATTAGATACCATCAGTTTCAACAATCCTCTTAGCAGTGAAACGTCTGAGGATACGACTAAATTACCTTTCACACTTGGGGATTTAAAAGCTGCAATTCCTGCTGAATGCTTTCAGCCCAATGTGGCAAAATCACTTTTTTACTTCTTTCGTGACATCGTGATTATCGGTTTGCTTTATGCAGTTGCTTCCTACCTGGATTCTTGGCTTTTCTTCCCGATTTTCTGGCTAATGCAAGGAACGATGTTTTGGGCTTTGTTTGTAGTCGGGCATGACTGCGGACACCAATCTTTTTCTAAGCACAAATGGCTCAATGATTTGATTGGACATCTTTCTCACACACCAATACTTGTTCCTTATCATGGTTGGCGGATTAGTCACAGAACTCATCACAAAAATACTGGCAATATTGATAACGATGAAAGCTGGTATCCTGTGACAGAATCACAATACAAGGAAATGCCCTTAGCCCAGAAGATAGGCAGATATTATGTTTTTCTCTTGGCTTATCCTGTGTATTTGTTTAAGCGTTCTCCTAATAAGGAAGGCTCCCACTTTTTACCCAGCAGTTCACTTTTCAAACCATCGGAAAAATGGGATGTCCTCACTAGTACTGTACTTTTGATTGGCATGGTAGGTTTGCTAGGTTTCCTCACCTACCAATGGGGTTGGATGTGGTTGCTAAAATATTACGCTGTGCCTTACCTCGTGTTTATAGTCTGGCTAGATTTGGTAACATTCTTGCATCACACTGAGCCAGATATTCCTTGGTATCGTGGAGAAGATTGGACTTTCTTAAAAGGCGCAATTTCTAGTATTGACCGTGATTATGGTTTGGTTAATCATATCCATCACGATATCGGTACTCATGTTGCTCACCATATATTCCTTAACATCCCTCATTACAATTTGCTAAAGGCTACTGACGCAATAAAACCAGTGATGGGTGAATATTTCCATAAATCTGAAGAACCAATTTGGAAGTCAGTATGGAATTCATGCATCAACTGCCATTTTGTTCCTGATACTGGTAGTAAGGTTTACTACACATCCAACAATAAGTTAGCTAAAGACTAAGACTCAGATTCCCGGCTTCTTTAAAGAAGTCGGGAATCTTGTATTTTTGTCAATACTTTCTGACTTGACCATTTAGTAGTGCCTGATTTAGATATTTTAGAAAAGTTGTATTAAATATTACTTAAATGCTTTACTAAAACTTACCTTTTGAGGGGCGTTAGTGTAGCCCGCCGCAGGCATCGCATATTACATTATTAGTTATTCTAACTCTGGCAGTATTTGAGCATCCTTAGCCTGCGGTAAATTTCAACTTCCTAGCTGTAAAATAAAATATAGATAAACGACGTTCGCTGATTCTTGGGCAGATCGGAAACTTTGCGCTAGACGCTCTTTCTTGCTTGTGCAGAGACACCAGTTAAGTTTATCTAAATGAGTGGCTTAAGACCATTACCTGCTAGGGTTATAAATCAGCAAAAACTAGACTATATATAGTATAGACAATTTAACCAGAAGTCTTTCCAACTTTAAAATCAGAGGTATCAATGATTATAACTAATTTTAGCAAACAAAGAAATGAATTTAAGGAACCTAAAGTACTCAAAGCTAAACCACATTGGCAAGGGCAAAATTTGAGCGATACTCCTGTTAAAAGTAAAGATAGCAAGACGGAAGATACAGCACCTGATAGTTCGATTTTAAATAACTTGAATCGTGGTCGAGTTGCTATTTTTATTGATGGCTTAAGCCTATTTCATACAGCGTTACAACTCGGTATAGAAATTGACTACGTTAAATTGCTTTGTCATTTAACTAACGGTTCAAGACTATTACGTGCTTTTTTCTATACTGGGGTTGATATCACTAATGAAAAGCAACAGGGGTTTTTATTGTGGATGCGTCGTAATGGCTATCGTGTAGTAGCGAAAGATATCGCGCAACCAGCAGAAAATTTCAAAAAATCAAATCTGAACGTAGAAATTGCTGTAGACATGATAACTTTAGCTCCTTATTATGATACTGCGGTTTTAGTCAGTGGCGATGGGGATCTAGCTTATGCTGTGAACGCCGTTAGCAGAATGGGGGTTCGGGTAGAAGTGGTAAGTCTACAAAATACCACTAGTGAAAGCTTGATTGATGTTGCTGATTGCTTCATTGACCTAGATAGTATTAAGACACACATTCAAAAAGATTCTAATATTGGCTATAGTTATCGCACGCCGTCAAATTCAAACCTTTAAAACTCAGTTCAGATCCCCGACTTCTTTAAGAAGTCGGGGATCTAGCAGTCCCTCAAAAATGGAACTGACCACTAGTTGCCAGTTCTATTTGCGTATTTGGCTTGCCCCTAATTGAAATGGATATTTTAATAGTTGAAGATGAACCAGAAATTGCTCATTTAATCGAACTCTCTTTAGAAAAAGAAGGATTTTTTTGTCGCACTAGCCGCGATGGCATGAATGCTTTGCGGATGTTTCAAGAGCAACCACCTGATTTAATCATTCTAGATTTAATGATTCCTGGTTTGGATGGGTTGGAAGTTTGTGCCAGAATTCGCCAGAAACCAGGTGCAAAAGATCCTTACATTTTAATGCTCACGGCTAAGGGTGAGGAAATTGATCGCGTTATTGGTCTATCTACTGGTGCTGACGATTATATGGTAAAACCCTTTAGCCCCAGAGAGTTAGTAGCTAGGGTGCGGGCACTATTGCGGCGTAGCCTCCGCCAAGGGGGACAGCATCAAGTCAATCGTACCCAACACTTTATTGTTGATGTAGACCAGCGCACTGCCAGTCGTCAGATGGATTCTCAGGAAGTTGAAATTTTGGACTTAACTACCCTAGAATTTAACTTGCTAACTACCTTTGTCAGCAATCCTGGTCGAGTTTGGAATCGCACTCAACTAATTGATAAACTTTGGGGAGATAACTTTTTTGGCGATGAACGAGTGGTGGATACTCATGTAGCTCGGTTGCGAAAAAAGATTGAGCCTGATTCGGCAAATCCTACTTTTATTAAAACTGTTGTTGGGGTGGGCTATAAATTTGAAGATCCTCTGGTAGGGTAAATCTTATGAAGATGGGGCTGAGAGAGCGCCTATTTTTCTCCCATTTAGTAGTAATGATTGTGGGGGTAGCTAGTCTGGTAAGCATCAGCAAAATCTCTTCCCCCCACTTGTTTATCTTGCATTTGGAACGATTAGAAAATCAGGGGTTCAACTTAATCAATGTTCGTACTAAATTGGTTACAGGATTTGAATTTGCTTGGCAGCGAAGCACTATTTGGTCAGTCTTAGTTGGTAGCACCGCAGCTGGAGGATTGAGTTACTGGGTGTCTAGACGGATTATGCAACGTTTGACAGAGATGGAACAAATCACCCAAAAATTTGCTGCTGGTCAGATGGATGCACGATTACCTCTGTCTGACATTCCAGAACTTAATAGACTGGGTGCTAGTTTCAACCGGATGGCAGCCAGTTTAGAAGGGGTAGAAGCGCGGCGGCAAGAAGTGATTGGAGACATGACCCATGAATTACGGACACCGTTAACAGTTGTACGCGGTTACTTGGAAGAACTGGCTGATGGGGAAATTGAAGCGTCTCCTGAAATTTATCGGCGTTTAGCTAAAGAAACTAGACGCTTAGAGCGGTTGGTGAACGATTTACAAGAACTGTCTAAAGCAGAAGCTGGTTATTTGCCAATTAATATCCAACGGGTAAATCTGCGTCCGTTGTTAGAGTCATTAGTGGAGAAATTTACCGACCAGCTGTTGGAGGATGGGCCAGTTCTGGTATTGCAATGTCCATCTGTGCTACCTCCTGTATTGGCAGATATTGACCGCACAGAACAGGTGTTGGTTAATTTGCTGGGTAATGCGGTGCGTTACACGAATGAAGGTTCAATTACCATTCGTGCTGGAACTGAAGCATCTCAACTCTGGATTGCGGTTATGGATACAGGTATTGGTATCGCTCTAGAAAATTTGCCTCATGTGTTTGAACGCTTCTGGCGAGCTGACCAATCGCGCGATCGCCATTCGGGAGGTACTGGTATTGGCTTAACTATTTCCCGTCGTTTGATTGAACTACAAGGCGGTCAGATTCAGGTAGAAAGCGAGTTGGGAGTTGGCAGTACGTTTCGGTTTTTTTTGCCTTTGGCTTAAGTTCAGGAGGCAGGAGATACAAGGGATTGACATAAATAAGGTAGTCACTGCTGTGTCATAGGCAATTGCTAACTTGAAAGTATCCAAAGTCTTTGTTTTTTGATGAATGCCGAGATTTTGGAAGTGCATAGAGTATGATATTATGTCTACTTTTATTTTGGCTGCTTTTTTGGTTAGTTTAGTCAGTGCTTCGGGTTATGCTGCGATCGCCTACCT
>NZ_DASQZC010000290.1:0-17332 GCF_035638895.1 Nostoc sp.
AAACCCAAAGGTTGGGGTTATGGCGGTGGTTTCTCAACTGGTGCAGCCAATACTCGCACTCGCACAGATTTTCAAGCTTTAGCTTACTACAACGGTTCTGTTCTCACCGATGTAAATGGTAATGCACAGATAACCTTTAAGCTCCCGGATGACTTAACTACATGGCGGGTGATGGCTGTGGCCACCGATGGAAATCTGCGTTTCGGAAATGGAGACGCGACGTTTATCACCACAAAGCCACTGCTAACTAATGCCATCTTGCCACAATTTGCTCGTCCAGGCGATCGCATCCTCGCTGGTTTATCCGTCACAAACAACACTGGGAATACAGGAAATCTCTCAATTAATGGCGAACTTAGCGGTAATGTGAAGTTTGCTGACAAAAACCCTACAGCTACTGTTTTGCAAACTAAAGCTGAATCCGCAACTCACGCTTATCGTTTTCCAATGGTGGCGGATAGTGTCGGAGTTGGTAAAGTTCGCTTTACCACTCAACTAAATGGTACAGCCGCAGATGCTTTTGAAGTTCCTTTGGAAATTAAGCCAATTGAAATTACAGAACAAGTCGTTGAATCTGGTGTGACTGAAAAACAGGTGAAGATTCCCCTGAATGTTGATAAAAATACCTTCCCTAATGCGGGAGGTTTAGATATTCAGTTGGCGAGTACCTTAATTCCAGAGATTCAAGCACCAGCAAAGCAGGTTTTAGAAAATGATGATTTGCCGTTTACAGAACCTGCTGCAAGTCAGTTAATGATTGCGGCTAATCTGCAAAATCTTGCACAAAAATATGGCCAGACATTTTCAGAATTTAATCCTAGCCAACAAGCAAAACAAGCAATTGAACAATTGCAAAAACTCCAAATAGCAGATGGTGGTTTTGCTGCTTTCCCCAAACAAGAAAAATCTGACCCTTGGGTTTCTTCTTATGCAGGTGAATCTTTGGTT
Organism: Nostoc sp.; assembly: GCF_035638895.1. Taxonomy (GTDB): domain Bacteria; phylum Cyanobacteriota; class Cyanobacteriia; order Cyanobacteriales; family Nostocaceae; genus Nostoc. Next base: position 949 of record NZ_DASQZC010000290.1, read on the forward strand.
AAAGCCAGTCAAGTGTTTCCTAATTTAGTCGATTCTGCAATGCTACCTCGCCTCAAAACTTATCTGCAAAAAGTTCTAGCAAATCCTGGAGAATACGATTTTTGCAAACAGCAACTATGTAAAAGGCAACTGCAACTTAATGCTTTAATTGCCCTATCAAAAATGGGTGAAAAACGTAATACTTTCCTTGCAGATATTTATGAACAGCGCAATAATTTTGATTTAGTAACTCAAATTAAGCTGGCGCGATATTTATCTCAATTCCCAGAATGGCAAGATGAATCTCAACAATTAGTAAACAAGCTACAACAGAGTATATATGAAACTGGTCGCACAGCAGTTGTGAGTTTACCCACCAGTTGGGGATGGATGAGTTCATCTACGACGACGCAAGCGCAAGCTTTACGCTTGTTTATTGCCAAACAAAGTAAACCCGAAGTTATAGATAAATTATTCCAAAGTCTTCTGGCACTGCGGCGGGATGGCACATGGCAAACTAACTATAATAATGCTCAAGCATTAACAGCTTTAGTAGAATATAGCCAACTGCAACCTACACCACCTAATTTTGTTGCCACAGTACAATTAGCTAGTAATAAGTTAGGAGAAAATCGGTTTGAAGGTTACAAAAATTCTAATTTACAACTAATTGTGCCGATGAATCTATTACCTCGTGGGCGTAATGATTTAATGCTGCAAAAATCAGGTAATGGCACTTTACACTATCTGGTTGCTTATAATTATCGCTTGCAGGGAAATCAATCAGGTAGATTTAATGGTTTACGCATAACACGAGAAATTAGTCAAGTAAATAAAGAGAAAGTTTTACAAAAAACAGGTCTTTACGCGTTCGATAAACCCTTGACTTTAGCCTCTGGACAGGTGTTTGATATTGGTTTAGAAATCATTGCCGATCATCCTGTGGATCATGTGGTGATTAAAGATCCGTTACCATCAGGTTTTGAGGCGGTGGATGCAAGTTTTCAAACTACGACACCTGCATTACAAGCAAAAGCCGATAGCTGGGAACTTGGGTTTAGGGATGTGTACCGCGATCGCATTATCGCCTATGCTGACCACCTGGAACCAGGAGTTTATAGTCTGCATTACTTAGTCCGTTCTGTTACCTCTGGTACATTTTCTTGGCCTGGTGCAGAAGTTCGCTTGCAATATGCACCAGAAGAATTTGGGCGTACTGCTGAGTCTACATTAATACTGGAGGATGGAAAGTAGTAATTGTAGTTTATTGCATTTCTGCAACTGCAATAAACTACAATCAAACTAATCGCAGTAAGATTGACTCTGTTTAGCTTGGATAAACCCCAAGAATTAGTACAATACCTTCGCCAAAAAAGTAGAGAGAGTTGGTTAATTGGCAAGGATAGTAATCATAGTGGTTTGAAATTTGCGTCTGTAAAATTTTGAGTTTTCACGAAAAATTTGGGTTTTGGGTTGATGTCATCGTAGTAACCTCGTTTAACGACTCTCTGCTGATTATGGCAATTATTAACGGTAGAAATCCCTGTATGTCTTACGGAGGGGGAAAAGAAAGCCGCTTGTCTCCTAATGGGGTATGTCGCGATCGCACTCCCTAGAATCTGGAACGGTCGCGTGGGCAAGGAGGATTTAGAATACCTGCACCCCTGCTACTCTGCTCTTCCGCTCTAGACCTCTGTCCCTATGTACAATTATCATTTTCAATAAAACTATTTTGAGTATTTTAACTGATTGACAAAATTCGCTTTGTTTTAACCTTTCACGGATGGTCACTGTAGAGTTTTTTCTCACCATTTAGTCTAAACTTCACTCATAAATATATCTTGGGTAAAAAAGTATTTAAGTTCTGTGCTAAATCTATCTTTGTCTGTAGAGGAATTTGGTATGCCAAGACGCAAGCGCGGAGTTATACTCACTTCTGTTGGTTTACAGGAGTTTGAGGAAGCAAGGCACAAGTTTGAGTTTCGAGATAATTTTGGCAAGAGATTCACTCTTGAAGAGTTAAGCTACCGCACTAACTTAGACCCTCTAACAATTAGAAAAGTTTTGAACCGTAGGAAGGGAGTTGACAAGCGAACACTTGAGGCTCTCTTTCTTGGTTTTGATAGCTGCCTATGCGAAGGCTACTATTCGACCTCAGACCCCAATTGCCGTCAAGATTGGGGGGAAGCTGTTTCTGTCTTAGCATTTTACGGACGTACAGAAGAACTCAGTACTCTGGATGAGTGGTTGCTGAAAGATTGCTGTCGATTAGTGACCATTCTCGGAATGGGTGGAGTAGGGAAAACTAGTCTGTCGATCAAATTGGCAGAATTAATGCAGGATAAATTTGATTGTATTGTCTGGCGATCGCTGTATGATGCTCCACCCATTGATACATTTTTGGGTAGCATCATTCAGTTTCTGTCTGACGAGCAAGAAACTGAGGCAGAATTGCCGGAAAGCGTTAGTGATAAGATTTCCCTGCTGCTTAACTACTTTAAGGAGATGCGCTGTTTGGTCGTGTTCGATAATGTAGATGCTGTGTTAAGTGGTGGAAGTCGAGCAGGACAATATAACCTTGGATATGAGCAGTATGGCGAACTCCTCAAACGAGTAGGTAAATCAGACCACCAGAGTTGCTTGCTACTCACAACCCGAGAAAAACCTAAAGAGGTCGCCTCTTTAGAAGGAGAAGCCTTGCCAGTACGAACTTTGAGGTTGGGTGGACTAAAAGAAGGAGAGGGAGAGGAAATTCTTAAGAGTAAGAGGCTCAAGGGTTCAGAAACTCAATTTAACACACTGGTTAAACGCTATGGGGGCAATGCCTTAGCCTTAAAAATTGTGGCAACTACGATTCAAGATTTATTTGATGGTTATATTTCTGAGTTTTTAAAGGAGGAAACCAGCGTATTTGGCGATCTTCGTGACCTATTAGAGCAGCAATTTGAGCGTTTGTCTGATGAGGGAAAGGATGTAATGTACTGGCTAGCGATTAATCGGGAGCCAGTAACCCTCTCCAAGTTACGAGAAGATTTAGTATCGGCTTTTCCACAACTCAATTTAATTGAAACGCTGGAATCTTTGGGACGGCGATCGCTCATCGAACGAGATACAGCCTACTTCACGCTACAGCCAGTCGTGATGGAGTATGTGACAAGTCGCTTGATTGAGCAAGTTTGTGAGGAGATTGTTAAGCAGGAGTTTTCGCTTTTTAGAAGCCATGCTCTGATCAAAGCTACTGCGAAAGACTATATCAGAGAGACTCAAATTCGTCTCATTCTCTATGCCGTGATTAACCGATTAATTCCACTGTTGCAAGGCAAAAAAAACTTGGAATATGAACTGACTCAAATCTTATTCAAACAGCGAGAGAAGTCACCCTTGGAGCCGGGATATGTAGCAGGTAATATTCTTAACTTACTCAATCAGCTAGGAACTAATTTAACGGGCTATGATTTCTCTGGCCTAAGCATTTGGCAGGCTGACCTACGAGATGTAAATTTACAAAATACAAATTTTGCTTACGCCCATCTAGTGAGGTGTACGTTTACTGAAACCTTTGGTGCTATTCATGCGGTAGCCTTTAGTCCTGATGGAGAACTTCTGGCGGTAGGTGATAGTAATGGAGAAATTCATCTGTACCAAGTTAGCGATGTGCAACCAGTTTTCATCTGCATGCGACACAAGAGTTGGGTAACATCACTGACGTTCAGCCCTGATGGTAATATTCTCGCTAGCGGTAGCACAGATTACACAATAAAGCTATGGGATGTTAGTACTGGTCAGTGCCTTCGCACCTTAGAAGGGCATACAAATGAGGTTTGGTCGGTTGCATTTAGCCAAGATAATTGCACATTAGCAAGTGGCAGCGATGACTGCACCGTGAAGCTATGGAATAGCAGCACTGGAGAATGCTTCAAAACACTTCAGGGACATCTTAGTTGGGTACTATCTGTTGTCTTTAAAGGAGATACTCAACTGTTGAGTGGTAGTGACGATCGCACTGTTAAATTGTGGGATATCAACACTGGACAGTGTATTCAAACGTTTGAAAAACATCATAGTAGTGGAATACGGTCAATAACCCTCAGTCCAGATGGTCAGATACTGGCAAGTGGCAGCGAGGATCACACTATTAGGCTATGGAAAACTCAAACGGGTGAATGTCTCAAAACACTTCTGGGGCATTCAAATCGAGTTTTTTCAGTGGACTCCAGCCCGCAAGGCGACCTTTTGGCTAGCGGTGGGCACGATCATACCGTGAAGTTATGGGGTGTCGATACGGGTGAATGCCTCAAGACCCTACAAGGACATTTCAGTTGGGTTTTTGCAGTTGCCTTCAGTCCCCAAGGTAAGCTTTTGGCTAGCGGTGGACACGATCAAACCGTGAAGCTATGGAGTGTCGATACAGGTGAATGCCTCAAGACCCTACAAGGATATACCAATCAAATACTCTCTGTTACCTTTAGTCCTGTTAGTGCTAGCTTACCAAGCATTGGTCAAATTTTTGCTAGTAGCAGCCGCGATCGCACTGTGAGGTTATGGGATGCCGCAACTGGTGAATGCCTCAAAGTGTTAAAAGGACATTCCAACTCGGTTCATTCAGTTATCTTTAATCATGAAGGAAATATCCTAGTCAGCAGTAGTGTAGATAAAACACTAAAAATATGGGATATTCCTTCAGGTCAAACCTTAAGAACCTTACAAGGACATCGCGCAGCAGTTTTATCGATTGCCTTTAGTCCAGATAGCCAGACGATCGCAAGTGGCAGTGAAGACTGTACTATAAAATTATGGGATGTTCGTTCAGGTCAAATCTTAAGAACCTTACAGGGGCATGATGCTGCGGTTTGGTCAGTTGCCTTCATCTCTCAAGGAGAGATATTGGCGAGTGGCTCCTGGGATCAAACGATCAAATTATGGGATATTCACACGGGTGACTGCCTCAGAACATTGGCAGGACACACGAGTTGGATTTGGACAATTGCGATCGCCCCTGATGGTAATACCCTGGCAAGTGCTAGTCCAGATCGAACAATCAGGCTGTGGAATCCGCACACAGGTGAGTGCCTCAACGTTTTGCAAGCAGACACAAACTGGTTGCAATCGATCGCCTTTAGCCCTGATGGCAAGATACTGGCTAGCACGAGTCACGATATGACAATCAAGTTGTGGGACGTTTGCACGGGTGAGTGCGTGAAAGTTTTGCACGGACATACAGGCTTGGTTTGGTCACTTGCCTTTAGTTCAGATAACCAAACCTTGGTTAGTGGCGGTGACGATGAAACGATTAGACTTTGGGATATCGGAGCAGGCAAATGCTTAAAAACCATGAGAGCGAGTAAGCCCTATGAGCAAATGAATATTGTCGGAGTTAAAGGTTTAACTGAGGCGGCAACTGCCACGTTGACCTCTTTAGGAGCAGTTATCTAAGTTCAAACCATTAGCCTAGCTCACTGAGACATAACTGTTCGGGCTGCTTCGAGGGTGCGATCGATGTCTGCTTCGCTATGAGCTAAAGAAGTAAATCCGGCTTCAAATTGAGATGGAGCTAAATAAACTCCATGTTCTAACATACCGCGATGGAAGCGAGCAAATTTACTTAAGTCAGACTTCTTAGCATCCTCATAATTGTGAACCGGGCCTTCGTTAAAGAAGAAACCAAACATCCCGCTAATCTGACCACCGCAGGCAGCATGACCTGTTTCTTTAGCAATCTCTAGCATCCCCTCTGTGAGTCGCTTCGTAATGCGATCGAGATACTCGTAAGTTCCAGGTTGTTGCAACAACTCTAACGTCTTAATCCCTGCCGTCATTGCCAGTGGATTGCCCGAAAGCGTTCCGGCTTGATACACGCTTCCGGCTGGAGCAACCATCGACATAATTTCTTGGCGACCACCATAAGCGCCGACTGGCAGACCGCCGCCGATCACCTTACCTAAGGTAGTTAAGTCAGGAATGACACCAAATTTCTCCTGCGCTCCACCGTAAGCGATCCGAAAGCCTGTCATCACTTCATCAAATACTAATAGCGCTCCATGCTCTTGCGTCAGTTTTCGCAAACCTTCAAGAAAACCCGCAGCAGGTGGAATAAAACCTGCGTTTCCAACAACAGGTTCAAGAATTACACCAGCAATTTCACCGGGATTTTGCTCGAACAATACTTTTACTGCTTCTAAATCGTTGAAAGGAGCGGTCAGCGTGCTGCTAGTCACAGATTTGGGCACACCAGGAGAATCGGGCAAGCCGAGAGTGGCAATACCAGAGCCAGCCTTAACGAGAAACATATCGGCGTGTCCGTGGTAGCAGCCTTCAAACTTAATTGCTTTCTCCCGCCCCGTAAAAGCTCGCATCAGACGAAGAACAGCCATACAAGCTTCCGTGCCGGAGTTGACAAAACGCACCATCTCGATACTGGGAACAGCATCGATTACCATCTGTGCCAGTACATTTTCTAGATAGCAGGGCGCACCGAAGCTAGTTCCTTTATGCAGGGCATCGTGCAGAGCAGCAATGACTTCAGGATGAGTGTGACCGCAGATAGCTGGCCCCCAACTGCCGACATAATCGATATATTGATTGCCATCTACATCCCAGATGTAAGCGCCAAGGACGCGATCGAATACGATTGGCTGTCCACCAACAGATTTGAAAGCCCGCACGGGGGAACTAACTCCTCCTGGCATTAATTTTTGGGCAGCAGCAAAGATTTCCTCCGATTGGGTGGTTTTTAAGCGAGTCGTTGCAATCATAATTTTTTCTCCTGAGATATTTGATCTGATGCGATCGCGAAGAGCGACAATCTAGTTATTAAGAGCGACAAGCAAAACGTGCAGATATTATTTCAATTCGAGCATGACTTCATTGTGTCTAAATGCGGGCAAGATGAACGGAGAATCATAAAAAGCATAAATCGCTTTACCTTTTGTCTCAATACCTTGCCGAGCCAGAAAAGCAGATAATTTGGCTTCATTTTGCTGCAATTGTTCATCCCCAGCTAGACCGGAGAAACGGATTGCCGCTACTTTGTTGCTGGGAACTTCTTTGATAGTAATGCGAGAGTCTTTTGGTTTTGGCAGCGTTGCCAGCGTATATTCTGAGGGCATTACGAACTGTACCGCCCAAGTAGCCCGATCGCTTGTGGTGATAGTTTCTGCCGCTTCTTGTTGAATGACAGGCGCAGTCATGGCGATTTTTTCACTTGGCTGGGATTGGGTGACAGGCGCAGTCATGGCAATTTTGGTTACAGACGTGTTTTCACCAAATATGTAAGCGGCAAGAATCGAAAATGCAGCCTTGTTTGCTCGATCTCTTTCAGTTTGAATTACTGTTTCAGCAACAATTTTTGGCTCGTATTGCCGTATTTCAATATCATTATAGGATTGCAATACGCAATATTTTGGTTCTTCGGTTTGACTCATAAGACTTTCACAAATAGCTGAAATTAATGCAATTCGATAGTTTCTTGTTTTCCCATTTCTTGCACTAACCGTCCATCTTCCATGTGGATGATGCGATCGGCAATATCGAGAATTCGATTATCGTGAGTGACGAGTAAAATAGTGCAACCCTGCTCTTTAGCTAGACGCTGCATGATATCTACAACATCGCGACCCGACTTTTTATCGAGAGCAGCAGTAGGTTCGTCGGCAAGAACAATTTTGGGACGACTGACTAGAGCACGAGCGATCGCAACTCGCTGTTTTTGCCCTCCAGAAAGACTATCTGCATAATAATCGATGCGATCGCCCAAACCAACACTTTTAAGAGTATCCGTTGCCAGCCGATCCATATCTTGTTTTAGGTACTCATCGTGTAATTCCAAAGACATTCGGACATTCTGCTTTGCAGTTAAGAAAGTTAACAAATTGTGTGCTTGAAAAATATAACCAATCTGCCGCCGCACTTGTATCAGTTGCCGCTTACTAGCCCCAGATATTTCCTGTCCCAAAACTTTAAGGTTGCCTTCCCGAGCGGATCTCAATCCACCTATTAGTGTTAGTAAGGTGGTTTTCCCAGAACCGGATGGCCCAGTCATAATCACGATCTCTCCAGAATAAATGTCGAGATTAATATCAAACAAGACTTGCTTGCAAAGTTCTCCCCGACCGAAGTAGTAATCGAGATGGCAAACTGAAATAACGGGTTGTTGGAAAGTGTTTGGAACTTTGAGTTTTGAACTTCGATCGAGACTAATTTCTTGCAGCATGAGAGTTAAACCGTAAGTTTGGACTTGGTTCTAGAAAACTGGTAGGGCTAGAAAACTATGAGTTTTGAAATGTGATATTTTTCTAAACTTCAACTCAAAATTCATCACTCGATTGCTCAAAACTTAGAAGATATCAGCCGGATCGGCTGCTCGTAACTTTTGCATAGCGATCGCTCCGGCTCCAATACACATGACGAAAGTCAAAACTAGCACAGTTCCCGCGCGAGCTAGTTTCATCGTAGTCGGTAAAAACGTCACGGATTGAAAAAAAATGTAAAATCCACTCGAGAGCAAAAAACCTGGAAGAAAGCCCAAAACCGCTAAAGTAAAAGCTTCTTGAACAATAACTTTAATCAGATATATATCGCTGTAACCCATTGCTTTTAACGTTGCGTATTCGGGCAAATGATCGGAGACATCGGTATAGAGAATTTGATAAACGATAACTGCTCCGACTAAAAAACCAATTGCAACACCCAGATTAAAAGTCGGGCCAATAGAAGAACCTGTAGACCAATATGCACTTTCACGGGCAGTGAATTCAGCAAGATTTAGTACCAGTAAATCATCCGGTAGCTTGGCTCGTAAATCAGCCTGGATCTGCTCGATCGAAGCATTTGGTTCTACGTCAACAATACCCAGATCGATTTCGTTTGATCGGCGTTGGGGAAAGAGCCGTAAAAAGGTAGAATCGCTGACGATCAGATTGCCGTCAGCAGAAAAAGAAGAACCGAGCTTAAATAATCCAACTATTTGAATTTGATAATCGTTAGCTTGAACAGAAAGCGGATTCTGTTTTTTCAGTAAACTAGGAACGTCCCCAAGCTGAGGAACCAATCCAGCTCTGTCAAACAACGCTCGATTCAATAACTTCAGTTTATTCAATTGTTGATCGAGTTCTGGTAAGTCAAATGCTGGCTGATTCGGATCGATTCCGTAGACAAAAATTTGACGGCTAGCTCGATTTTCAGGATTTCGCCACGATGCTTGACCCACATGTAGCGTCGCAAGGGATTTTACACCGTTAACACCTGCTATTTTATAGAGCTTATTTCTGGAAAAACTTTTGATAGATTGCAAGTTATCAGACAGTTTATTGACTAAAAATAAATCTCCTTTAAGCGTGGTATAGGGGGTAACTTGCGAATCAAAGAGTGCATCCCTAACTCCCAGTTGAAAAAACATCAGAAAATCAGCAAAGGCAATTCCTGCTATAGCAACGAACAATCGAGTCTTTTGACGGCTCATTTGCCGCCAAGCAAGTGGAGTTTTGCGGAATAATTTACCGAATATAAATGCTTTGATAGTCAAGTCGCTACGCTCCAATTATAAATTCAAAATTCAAAATTCAAGAAGTGAAAACGCGATTCATGGCGTCTCTACAAAATTGTCTATTTGTCACATTATTTTTGAGAATTAGTATTAATTTTGCCTGTTCCCTCTTATTGGTTGATATTATTATTCGCCTGAATAGCAACCTGTACTTGCAAGTTAGTTAAGTTCGCAACTCGTTTGCTATCTTGGGGAGCGAGTGCAATTCTCACTTCAATGACTTTGCGATCGAGATTTTCTCCAGGTTCGCCGCTAGTTACTTCTTGTTGGATCACCTGTAGTCCAATGAGCCGAACGGTTCCGCGTAACTCTGGGGAGAACGACTCACTCGAAATCGTTACCTGTTGACCTTCACGAACTTTGCCAATATCAGTTTGATATACCTCTGCGATCGCTTGCATCGAGCTGGTTTGTCCGAGTTCGGCAATGCCTTTCTCACCAACAACTTCTCCAGGTTTGGCCTTAATATCGAGAATGCGACCTGCTATGGGCGCGCGAATATAAACTTCAGCGAGATCGGCTTCAGCCTTTTTGACTGCGGCGATCGCTTTGTTGACCTCGGCATCAGCTGCTTGCACGTCTACCGGACGTACCTCAGCAATCTCATCTAAGGTTGCCTTAGCTTGCTTGATCTGCTGCCGTAAAGTATCTACACTCTTATTTTGGTTAGCTCTAGCTTCGGTAAGCTGTGCTTGCGCTGTTTGCAGAGCAAGTTGTTTTCGATCTACTTCCACAGCAGAAATCGCTCCGTTTTGGTAAAGCGAGGAATAGCGATTGTACTCACTATTGGCACTTCTAACTTCGGCTTGCCAGCGAGAGATGGTGGCATCTCTAGTAGCTATTTCGCCCTTTAACTCTTGTTCAAGGCGAGCGATTTCAGCTTTTTGGGCGGCAATCTCTCCAGATTTTGCGCCAGCTTGCACCTTGGCTAACTGTGCCTGGGATACTTTGACTTGTGCTTGCGCTTCCAGTAGAGCATTTTGCAGCCGATCGCGCGAATCCATAATGGCGATCGCTTGACCTGCTTTAACGCCACTGCCACGCTGTACGAGTAGTTGGGCTACGCGATCGTTGCTTAAGGTAGCAGGTACGGATACTTTGATGACTTCCGTTGCTGGTTCTATCCGTCCTAAAGCGGTAATTTCCTCAATCTTTGGTCTGGTTTGCACAACTTCAACGGGTTTGCTGGTTGATTTGGATTGAGAAATACCGTAGAAAGCGATAATTCCTGTAAGGGCGGTACCACCGACAACTACAGCCAGCGTCCATTGGTTTGAAGGTTTCGAGAGCAATTGTAAATTCATGTCAATCCTTCAAATTTCAGTGACGACTTTAGTAACGCAAAGCAGGCAAGCAACGGAAATAGAAACGCGATCAAGCATGGGATCGTTAACCTTTAACTGAGAATGTAGATAAAGATTGGGATGAAGTTTTGATAGCTGGAGAAATGAAAACAGTTGAAAGTCATTTGTATCCCAAGGCAACCAACGGTTTTACGGCAAAAGTTAAACCAGAAGCGATGTCAGGCTTGCCCAATCTTGAGGCTTTAAGAATACTTCGTATAACTCGGCTTCTGGGGTGTTGGGTTCGGGTTGATAGCCGTACTCCCAACGCACTAAGGGAGGTAAAGACATCAAAATTGACTCCGTGCGTCCGTTAGTTTGCAGTCCGAAAATCGTGCCGCGATCGTAAACTAAATTGAATTCAACGTAGCGTCCGCGCCGATATAATTGAAAATTACGTTCGCGATCGCCATACTCCATTGACTGCCGCCGCTTGACAATTGGCGTGTAAGCAGGTAAAAAAGCTTTACCGCAATCCTGCACGAATGCAAATAATTCTTCCCAATTGCGGGATGCTGGTATGCCAACGCGATCGCTGGTAATTGCTGCTGCACCTTTGGGATCGGGGCCTCGATAAAGCTGACCTTGACCATCCTGATAGTCAAAAAAGATCCCGCCAATGCCCCGCATTTCTTGACGATGTTTGAGATAAAAATACTCGTCGCACCAAGGTTTAAAGACTGGATAATATTCGGGATTGTGTGCGTCACAAGCCTGCTTTAATGTGTAATGAAAATGGGCTACATCTTCAGCAAAAGGATAGTAAGGTGTTAGATCGATGCCGCCGCCAAACCACCAAACCGGGCCAGCTTCAAAGTAGCGGTAGTTGAGATGAACAGTTGGCACGTAAGGATTGCGCGGATGCAATACCATTGAAGTTCCGGTGGCATAAAACTGATGTCCCTCCGCCTCGGGACGTTGTGCCAAGATTGAAGGCGGCAGGTGAGAACCCCAGACTTCAGAGAAATTAACTCCACCTTGCTCGAATACTGCACCGTCGCGGATGACGCGCGATCGCCCTCCACCACCTTCAGGTCGTTCCCATGCATCTTCCTGAAACGTGCCTTCGCCATCTAGCTGTTGCAAGACCTGACAGATATCGTCTTGCAATTGCCGCATGAACTGGCTGACCCTAGCCTTGGCATCAACTGGGGGTAGAGATTTGGATTGAGTTGCTTGAGGAGTTAAAGTAGTCTTCATGAGATCAACCTATTTTTCCTAGTTTCCTAATAACGAACATTTGAGGAAATTCGATAAATTTTGAAAGTTTGTAGTAGCTCTGAAGCACGTTGATACAATTGATATACGCAGCCTTTAAAAACAGTGAAGTTTCTCAAAATTTACTGTGTTAACACAGGCAAAAACTTCCGAATTAATCCGATTATTACTTCCGGCACTTCCAGTTCTGGATTCAACCCTACATCTTCTAGTTCTATAAATGCTTGGATTGCTTGTGGATTTAGATTTGCAAGGCGACGCCCTACTTCTGGCCCTGTAAACTTCGCTTGGCTTCCCCAAATAAAGATAGTAGGCGTTGTCAATTTTGGAATGTATTCTGATAGATCGAAGGATGAGCTACCTTGTAAAAATGATAGGGCAGCATACTCAGCATTTGGCTGCTGCGCCGATTGCACAAAAGCTTCTACAATTTCGGGAGAAAGACGATTGGGTTGAGCAAACACTCGCTCAAAAAAGTCACGAATGCCAAAGCTGCTGACTTGTCCTGCGTAAAGAACGCGATCGAGAACGGGAATACTGGCAATTTGAGCGAAAAAGCTATTGCTGTAGTATTGCCTAAAGTCTTTGATGCCTGAGGGAAGTGTAAGAATAAGTGACTTAAATAGATCGGGACGTTCGATTGCCGCTCGGATCGCAAATGCTCCAGTTAGGGAAGAAGCAATTATTGTTACAGGGCCTTCGCAGGTCTTCTCGATGAACTCAATCAGCATCAGGATGTAGTCGCCTGGAAGATAATTTTGTTCGGGATGATCCGATCGCCCCCAGCCAATCAAGTCGGGTGCTAACACTCTATACTCCCCTGCAAATGCTGGGTACACCTTCGACCACCCGTAGGCAGATGCTCCACCTCCAATCCCGTGGAAGAATATTAAAGTTTCGCGGTTGTGCAGCGTGCCCGATGGCGTATCGCCCATTCCATCGGTTGCCCAAAGTTCACCTTGGTTAGTGTAATAGGTCATTTTTCCCAAGCTGGTTAAAACGGAGCGTTGAACAAAACCGAGTGGAATGAACATGAGAAATTCCTCCTCTACATCGACAACATGAAATCAAAACTAGAAAGTTTAATTGCCAAGTTTCGCTAACCAACGAGCAGCATCTTTGGCGTGATAAGTCAAAATCAAGTCAGCGCCAGCCCGTTTAAAACCAGTCAATGTTTCCATGACCACCCGTTCTTCGTCAATCCAACCGTTGAGGGCAGCAGCTTTAACCATCGAGTATTCGCCAGAAACGTTGTAAGCAGCAACGGGTAAGTTGCTTGCTTCCTTAACGCGCCAGATAATATCCATGTAGGCCAAGGCTGGCTTGACCATTAACATATCTGCACCTTCGGTAATGTCGAGTTCGATTTCTCTTAAGGCTTCACGACCGTTACCGGAGTCCATTTGGTAGGTTCTGCGATCGCCAAATTGCGGTGTTGAGTCGGCGGCATCGCGGAAAGGCCCGTAATAAGCCGAGGCATACTTGGCGGCGTAAGATAATATTGGCGTATCTTGGTAGCCTGCTTCATCTAAACCCGAACGAATGGCTTGCACGAAACCATCCATCATTCCAGATGGCGCGATGATATCTGCACCCGCTTTGACTTGTGAAACTGCCGTTTTTTTCAGCAATTCCAGCGTTGGGTCGTTGAGAACTCGACCCGTCAAATCTCCTACTTCTAAATAGCCGCAGTGACCGTGACTAGTGTATTCGCACAAGCAAGTATCGACGATCACGATTAAGTCGGGTACGGCTTCTTTAACGGCAGTAGCAGCTTTTTGAACGATCCCGCAATCGTGCCAAGCGCCCGTTGCATCTGAATCCTTATCTTCAGGAATGCCAAATAAAATAATGGCTGGAATGCCGAGGTCGTAGACTTCCTTGGCTTCTTCGACGATTTTGTCTACAGAAAGTTGGTAAACTCCAGGCATGGATTTGACTTCGTTGGCGATCGCCTCACCTGGTACGGCAAAAAGTGGGTAGATTAAATCGCTGGTTGTCAGGAGGTTTTCGCGCACCATCCGCCGCAATTGGGGATGGCTTCTTAGCCGACGCGGGCGATGAATTGGAAACATAATATTAAAATGATGAAAGGCTTTACTTAGCCAATGGACTTCTTGCAGAAGTGGGGTAAGGGGTAAAGGGGAAAGCGGTGAGCGAAAAAATCCTTTCCCTTTAATTGTATTTTCCCCCTGCTCCCTGCCCCCCTGTCTACACAGCGACAGGATATTGTTTGAGTTGCAACTCCCTAACTACGCTGGACTGTCTGGAAAATTTCAGCCAAAATCTCTGTAGCTCCCTGTTGCCGCAATTTATGAGCTAATTGAATACCTAAATTTTCTGCCGAGCTAACAGTACCCGTAACAGAATCTTTGACTAGACGTTTGCCATCGACGCTGGCGACTAATCCTGTTAATGTCAGTGTATTTTCGTCTAGTTGGGTATCAACACCGATTGGTACTTGGCAGCCACCTTCTAGTTCTCGCAAGAAGGCACGTTCGGCTAAAACGCGATCGCGGGTAGGGATGTGTTCGATTGCTTTGAGTAATGACAGCACTTGCAAATCGTCAGCGCGGCATTCAATCCCTAACGCTCCTTGTCCGACGGCATAAAGAGAAAGTTCGGTTGGCAGAATTTGATGAATGCGATCGCTCATTCCCAATCGCTGCAACCCTGCTGCTGCCAAAATCAGCACATCATACTCTCCATCATCCAACTTTGCCAAGCGCGTATTTAAGTTGCCGCGCACATCCTTAAAAGTAAAGTGGGGGAAGTGATAACGTAATTGTGCAAGGCGACGCAGGGAAGAAGTGCCGATAACTGTGCCTTCTGGCAGTGTATCGATTTGCTTATCTTTGTGTTTTTGATGCACAACTAAAGCATCTGCTGGGTTTTCCCGTTCTGTTACGGCTGCTAAGGCTAACCCCTCTGGCAAGCAAGTCGGCAGATCCTTGAGAGAGTGAACCGCAAAGTCAATCTCTTGATTGAGCATTCCCAATTCAAGTTCTTTGGTGAATAATCCCTTATCGCCAATCTTGGCTAATGCCACATCCAAGATGTTGTCGCCTTGGGTGGACATGGTGTGGACTTCAAAGGAAATATCGGGAAAGCGCTGCTGGAGTTGTTCTCGAACCCAGTAAGTTTGCACGAGTGCGAGTTGGCTTTTACGAGAACCGATGCGGATGGTGCGAACGGGACTGGAAATGTTAGATGAAGCGGGTTGCACTGAAGTCATAGCTTTTAGTTGAGATCGTTTGACGAGTAGTTGAGCTGTTTGACTGTCTCGAAAAAGAAAGCAACATTCTCTTCTGGAGTGTTCGGTAAAATCCCGTGACCGAGATTGAGGATGTGCTTCTGGTTCCCTGCTTTGCGGATCGTGTCCAAAATGCGATCGCGGATTAGTTCTTTAGTACCGAACAACACGCACGGATCGATATTTCCTTGGACTCCAATATTTGCGCCGAGTCTCTGCCGCGCTACTGCCATATCTACAGTCCAGTCTACGCTAATGATATCGACACCCGATTGCGCCATTAACTCTAGGATTCCAGCACTGTTGTTGATATACAAAATCAGGGGCGTGTCCGGGTGCGTTGCTTTAACCTGTTGTACGACTCGTTGCAGGTAAGGTAGAGAAAACGTTTGGAAATCTTCAGGGCTGAGTTGTCCCGCCCAAGAGTCAAACAGTTGTACGATTTGGGCACCGGCATCAATTTGGTAGCGGGCGTAAACTGCGATCGCATCTGCCAGCTTCCCTAAAAATTGATGCAGCATCGCAGGTTGGCAGAAAGCCATCCTTTTGATAATGGCGTAGTCTTTCGAGCTTTTACCTTCAATTGCATAGGCAGCTAGCGTCCAAGGAGCGCCAACAAAGCCCAAGACGGTAGCTTGACCGTTAACTTCTTGGCGTAGCGTCTTCAGAATTTGCTGCACGAAGGGTAAAGAAGCTTCGGGATCGAGGTCAGTCAGCGCTTCAATTTGGGCTGGCGTGCGGATTGGCTGCTCAAATATTGGCCCTTTACTTTCGATAATGTCAAAGGAGATACCCATACCAGGCAACGGCGTGAGGATATCTGAGAACATGATCACCCCGTCAGGTTGGAAGGCACGGAAAGGTTGCAGCGAGATTTCCACGGCTAAATCAGGGTTCTCGGAGCGATCGCGGAACGAAGGATACTTCTGACGCAAGTCTCGATAAACTTTCATGTAGCGACCTGCTTGGCGCATCACCCATACCGGAGGGCGATCGAGTACCTCACCTCGCGCCGCTTGCAGTAACGTATAATTCCCCATACATTTCTCC
>NZ_DASQZC010000291.1:0-6368 GCF_035638895.1 Nostoc sp.
TAAAGTTCAAGTTTTTCCCTCTCTGAGTCAGAGAGGGAAACTTTTGTGTACTAGCTTAACTACTGGATGAGAACCTTTCCATTTCATAGTAGTAGCAAACTTCAAAGCCGTCTCCACTTCATCTAAAATGCTGCCATTCCAATGATTCTCTAGTATTGCCCATGTCCAATCTAATTGGATTATATTTACTATGATAGGGCGAATAGTAAGCTAAACGTATATTTACTTAATGTTTTTGGGATAACGTCCTTTGCCACTCATGTTATCAACACAAGTAATACCGCTTTTTAAGAGAATCAGTTAATACTATAGTCACCAGTTGCCATACTCAAAAACTCAATCATTATTCAAATTACTACAAAAGGGGATGAAGGGGCTGCCGTCGGCAGCCCCTTCATCCCCTTTTAAAATGATTATCATTATTGCTAATGGAATAGTTTATTTTCTGGAAGTCCCATAAACGCTGGACTTATCAGAAAAACTACTTAATTATTACCACAGCTATAGCTTTTGCAACAACTCCTGAGTTAACTGAAAGAACGCTTTTGAGCCAGCTGATTGAGGAGCATTTAAAACAGCTGGCATAAAACTATCAACAGCCTTAGCAACGTTAACATCAACTGGTATTTGTACCTTACAAATTTTTTCTACACCGAAATCTTCAACAACGCGGTGCATCACTTGTTTATAGTATCTGCCAGTAAGAAGGTTAGCGCTAGACATGCTGAATACAATTCCCAGCATTTTTATATCTATTTTGGTTTCATGTCCGTGACTGTCTTTTAATTGGGCAATGCGTCTTTCTAGCAGTTGAATACCCACCACAGATAAGGGTTCTGGTTTAGCAGGAAGTATGTAAAAATCACTTGCAGCTAAAGCGCTACGAGTTAATAAATTATATCCAGGCGCACAATCCAAGAGGATAAAATCATATTCTTGACGTACAGGTTTTAAAATATTATTTATCAAGACTCTTTCAAAGCGATTCCAAATTGTTTCAAAGTCTTGTTCGCCCAAAGCAGTTGCTTGCTGATGCAGCATTTCTGACACAACAAATTCATCATATAAGTCGATATCTCCCGGTAATAAATCTAATCCGGGAAGATTACAAACCTGGGGTTGAATGATATCTTGAATTGTCAATTTTGCTTCTGGTTCTGGATTGATAACTTGATCGATCAGATACCTAAATGTCTTACTTTGTTTACGACGCTTGGCAAAATCTAAAGGCGACATCAAACTGAGTGTGGCGCTAATTTGGCTGTCTAAATCAAGGACAAGCACCCGTTTACCATGATTTTTAGCTAAACAGGTAGCTAAGTTGACAGTGAGGGTGGTTTTACCAACGCCACCTTTCATATTTGCAGTAGCAATTACATATCCCATTGGTTAAGTCCTCTTTTGACGCATTCCCATGTAGGTAGCGTATACCTGTCTCGATCTATTAAATCTTCCATTAAATTTAATCTTTTCAGAATCTCAACAAAGAAGCAGAGGGCAGGGGGAAATGACCTCTTGTTCATAGCGTGGGTGGATTTACGCGGTGCTGTACTAGCTAGTAAAATTGCTGTTACTTTAGTTGAAAGCTAGATACTATTAGATTCGGCGTGTTTACTGTTCGGGAGTGCCAAAATGTCTAAACAGCTGGGTCAAAAAATCGCACCTACACCTATATCAAATGATATCAATGTGGTGGATTTGATTGATCAATACTTTACCGCTTACAACTCAGCGCGGTTGCGGGAAATCTGCCAACTATTGAGTCGTGATGTGCTAACGGAAGGTGTGACGGTGGGAGTTAGCCTTTCCGGTGCAATGACGCCAGCAGGATTCGGGGTTTCAGCGCTTGCACCCTTAATTCGCAACGGCTTTATTGACTGGATGATTAGCACTGGTGCAAATCTTTACCACGATATGCACTACGGTTTAGGTTTTGAACTTTTTGCTGGTAATCCGTTTTTGGATGATGTGAAACTGCGCCAGGAAGGCACTATTCGCATTTATGACATTATCTTTGGTTACGATGTGCTACTCGAAACTGATGCGTTCATCCGCAAGATTCTGCAAGGGGAAGCGTTTCAAAAGCGGATGGGAACTGCTGAGTTTCACTATTTACTGGGTAAGTATGTTCGGGAAGTAGAAAAGCAACTGGGTGTACAGCATTCCTGTTTGCTTGCTACAGCTTATGAGTGTGGTGTACCTATATATACGTCTTCTCCAGGAGATAGCTCAATTGGGATGAACGTGGCGGCTTTGGCTTTGGAAGGTTCGCAGTTGGTGATAGATCCATCAATTGACGTAAATGAAACAGCTGCGATCGCATATAATGCCCGTGAATCAGGAGGTAAAAGCGCGGCTGTAATTCTCGGTGGCGGTAGTCCCAAAAACTTTTTGCTTCAAACCCAACCGCAACTTCACGAAGTATTGGGGCTAGAAGAACGAGGACACGATTACTTTATACAGTTTACCGATGCGCGTCCAGATACAGGCGGTTTGTCTGGAGCAACCCCATCGGAGGCTGTCAGTTGGGGTAAGATTGACCCGGAAGAGTTACCTAACACTATTGTTTGTTATACCGATAGCACCATCGCTCTACCATTGGTGACAGCATACGTCTTGAACAAGTGCGAGCCTCGTCCCCTGAAGCGTGTATACGACAGGCGAGAAGCTATTTTGGATAAACTGCAAAAAGACTATCTAGCAGCCAAAACCCAATCATCGGATCAAATTCCAACAGCAGTGGCTGAAAGTGCCCAAAAGCAAACAGCGACTTATCCTTGTGGACGGTTGATTCCGAATACTCCGTAGGGAGTGGGGAGTAGGGAGTAGGGGAAGCAGGGGGAGCAGGGGAAGAAAAACTATTGATTGATTCTTGAGTTATGCCCAATGCCTCCTGCCTTTCATTCCTTGCGTCCAATCAGGAAATAGGTGGTCATTTTCTCTTTGCCTTGAACTTCGATTTCGCCCCGCTTTTCAAATACAAATTCATTACACAAAGACTTGCAAGTATCTTCTGTAACTTGAATTTTACCAAAAACACCTTGGGATTCCATGCAGTGGGCGATGTTCACTGTGTCTACCCAGAGATTATACGTAATTTGTTTGAATTCAATTACTCTGGCAGCTACGGAACCACTATGGATGCCGATACGGATACTAAAGTTTTGGTTATTCTCAGTATTAAATAGAGCGATCGCAGCTTGCATCTGGAGTGCCATTTGAGCCATCGCTTGAGCATGATTCCGGCGGCGTGTGGGCAAACCACCAACTACCATATAAGCATCGCCAATGGTTTTAATTCTTTCTAAACCATGTTGTTCGGTGAGGCGATCAAAAATTGATAAAATCGAGTTGAGTAAGTTTAGCAGTTGAATTGCACTCATAGAAGCAGCAATTTCGGTAAAGCTGACAATATCTGCAAATAAAACTGTGACATCAGCAACGTTTTCGACAATGTTAGCTACTTGATTTAAGGGTTTGGAGATTACTGCTGGCGAAATATTCAGCAATAAAAGTTCGGTTTCTTCTTGCTGATGGCGCAGCGCTTCTTCTGTTGCTAATCGCTGGGTGATATTGCGAAAAATGCCGCGAGTCGCAACTGGATAACCTTCGATAAATTTACAGTTAATATTACCTTCTAGAAAGATTGTTTGCCCATCTTTAGTAACGAATGCGGCTTTTACTTGCCCGATCTTTTCTCCTGACAGCACCCGATAAAACCTTTGTAAACAGTCTTGTTTAAACTCTGGATGTATAATATCGAAAATATTCATATTCACAATTTCAGATTCGCTGTATCCTAAAGCTTCTTGCCAGGCGCGATTGACATACAAAAAACGACCATAGGCATTAACGCATAGAATCAAATCATTAGCATTTTCAAATAAATCTCGATATCGTTCTTCACTTTCTACAAGAGCATCTTCTGCTTGTTTGCGTTTGATAAACTGGGCGATTTGACTACCAATAGAACCCACCATTTGCAATAACTCTTTATCCTTTGGTTGTACATCCCGGCTAAAGAAAACCATCACTCCTAAGATTTCACAATCGTCTAAGATGGGGAAGCCAAAAGCTGCGTGTAATCCAGCTTCAGCAGCAGGTTGCGATCGCCGAGTGTCTCCATCTTCTGCGATATCTTGAATCCACAAAGGCAAACGTCTGATCCAAATTCGACCAGGTAAGCCAACACTGGGTGTATATGTAGTTTGCCAGGTGATTGCTTTAAACTCTCGCGCAGAAATTACTCGACTTGACCAAATTTCTACACTCCTTAATACTGCATTGAGGCTATCTCCTTGTACCGAAGTGCCAATATATTGACTTGGTGTCCAAAGTTCGCCTAAATCCCATCCCAAGTTTTGACAAATCGACTGCAAAATTTGCGGAATTACCTGTTTTACAGTTTGTGATTCTGATAATATACGAGTGATAGCATACTGGGCACTTGTCCGTTGTTCCCGGCGCTGCCAAGCAGTAATATCCCGACCAATATAGACAATATCTTCTAATCCTTTTATTTTTTTCGGAATTACTGAACAAGAAAAAGCAATCAACCGCTTTTCTCTAGTCTTGGTTCGGCAAACTAGTTCTAAATTTTGAAGATTTTTTTGATAAAAAGAATGCTGGTGAATGGCTTTTATTAAAAGTTGCTCATCATCAATTATTAATGATATTGGTTTATTAATTAATTCTTCTTCACAAAAACCAAATAATTCTTGAGCAGCACGATTTACTTTTTTTATTATTCCTATATTATTAGTTATAAACAAAGCATCTGCCATCGCAGTAATTACTTGTTCCATGTAGTTCTTGTATAAAATTAAAGCAGAGGAAATTTTAAGGTATAGTAATAGAAAAACTCAGGTTTTTACCAGATGACGCAATCATCACACTGAAAATTAATAACTCAAGAATTAGAACTAACAATTAATAATTTAGTACCACTGATGATTATTTTAGTTATTCTTTCAAATGTTTGAGCAATATACAAGCCTGCTTGGGTAAAATTTGTAGAAGTTAGTAATACTCAGTTTTCTTACTGGAATTGATATTAATTGATTAAGTGTGCTATTTTTTCATATTAACTCAGTATGGTTGAGCGAAAACGGCCATGAGCAACCTTTTGATTTGGTTACTCAAAATTAAGTAAGTAAGCATCAATAATATTTTTCTGGCTTTTGGCAGATTGACAAATGAATATAATTCTGAAAATAACCAGCAGATTATACTCAATAGCGCGGTTTATAAACGATCGCCATTTTAACAAAACCACTCCTGTGCAATCCAGTCCTGGGTAAAGCTGAAAGTTATATTGTTATCCACTTTCTTAAAGTATAATATATTACAAAGACTTGATATATCAAAATGTAAAGTTTTATTAAATGAAAAATTGTACTGCGATCGCCTAAAATTTAATCTTGAGAAAGTCGGCTCTATAAAGTTAGTCAAAACCCAATGAATCACCAGCGTGCTAATACTCTCAAAGCTGCATTTCAAGCTTGTAATGTTGAACCGCTAGAGGGTGCAGACATGGAGCGGTACTATGTTGATTTATCAGCAGTCCGCAAAACTTCAGCAATAGACAGCGTTAGTACGATTTTAGACTTTCAAGAACCAGCAGATTTCAGCACAATTTTGTTTACCGGACATCGCGGCTGTGGCAAAAGCACAGAGTTAAAACGCATTCAGAACCAATGGGAAGAACAATACCACGTAATTTATTTAGAAGTTAACGAAGAAACAGATATTAATGATGCTAATTATACAGATTTATATTTAATCGTCATAAAACAAGTAGAATTTGAGTTGCGTAAATTAGGTTTAAAATTTGATTCTCAACTTCTGCAAAACTTTGAATCTTGGTTTAAGGATATTACAAAAGAAACCGAAGAAAGTGTAGAAAGGTCTGTCAGTATTGAGGGAGAAGCGACTCTGAAACCAGAAGCTCCATTTATCGCTAAATTGATGGTCAAATTACTGGCACAAATTAAAGGTTCTGATAAACAAAAAACTACTATTCGCCAAACTTTACAAAAAGACCTATCACGTCTCAAAGCAGATATTAACCTTTTATTAGGAGATGCCTACGTTAAACTCCGAAAAAAATTTCCTGAGTATAAAGGTTTATTGATTATTTTTGACAACATGGATCGTGTACCACCTACGATTGCAGAACATTTATTTTTTGACTATGCGGCTCAGTTACAAGAATTAGATTGCACGATAATTTATACAGTTCCAATTTCTGTGCTTTGTTCGCCTAAAAACCCACTCAATCAGTTTGATGGGAATCCTCATATTGTCCCAATGGTGAATATTTATGAATTTGAACGCGATCGCTGCCATTTAAACTACAATCAAACGGG
>NZ_DASQZC010000292.1:0-7854 GCF_035638895.1 Nostoc sp.
GCTCTGTGTTGCCGTCCATTTGGGATTGGTTCGGGGTTGGTATCGGGGTTGGAGGCAAAACCAGCTACTACTTCCCTTGGTAAGCGCTGCTCAATCAGTTTTTCAATATCTTTCAATAGAGGGTATTCATCAACGGACACCAGCGATACAGCTTCACCTGACGCGCCAGCCCGGCCAGTACGCCCAATGCGGTGAACATAATCCTCCGGTACATTGGGTAGATCGAAGTTAACTACATGAGGCAGTTCGCTGATATCAAGACCTCTAGCAGCAATATCTGTCGCCACCAATACCTGTAAGCTACCATTTTTGAACTTTGCCAGAGCATTAGTACGCACTGGCTGGCTTTTATTCCCGTGGATTGCCAGTGCTTGAATACGGTCTTCACCCAATTGCTTAACCAAACGATCAGCACCATACTTAGTGCGGGTGAACACTAGCACTTGATACCAATTATCTCGGCGGATCAGGTGAGCAAGTAATTGGCGTTTCTTGTCACGGTCTACCTGGTAAATTTTTTGTGCGATCGTCTCGGCGGTAACGTTGCGGCGTGCTACCTCAATCATCGTCGGGTTATTCAGCAGCCCGGCGGCAAGTGTCTTAATTTTGTCCGAGAAAGTAGCGAAGAATAGCAAATTTTGTCGCTGTTTGGGCAAGAGTGAGAGAATGCGGCGGATATCATGAATAAAGCCCATGTCCAGCATCCGATCTGCTTCATCTAACACCAAAACCTCAATATGCGACAGGTTCAGCGTCCCTTGCTGTACATGGTCTAACAGTCGCCCTGGAGTAGCGACTAGAATATCCACTCGGTTCTTCAAACGCTGCTTTTGCAGATTAATACCAACTCCGCCGAACATTACCATCGAGTTTAGCTGCAAGTACTTACCGTACTCGCGCACGCTTTCTTCTACCTGTGCGGCGAGTTCACGAGTTGGGGTAAGAATCAGCGCCCGGATCGGCGGGTATCCCTTATATGTACCTTTGATGCTCTTGTCAGATGACAACCGATGCAGAAGCGGTAGGGTAAAACTAGCGGTCTTTCCAGTACCAGTTTGTGCCCCAGCTAGCAAATCGCTACCCGACAAGACGGCAGGAATCGCCTGTATCTGAATTGGCGTGGGTTCAGTGTACCCGCGTTCGGTAACTGCACGGATAATTTCATTGGACAAGCCGAGATTAGAAAAAGACATAAAACTCCAAAAATAACATCGGCCTGTCGCCAATGGCGGCGTCAGTCTTAGGCGGACGGATAAAAAACGTTGAAAGGCTGATGGGCAATAGCGCAAAGACTGAAGAGCAAGTGCCGCAATTCCACATTTTAACAGATTGTAGTCGATTTTGTCGTTAAAGTTGCTCTAATTCAGCGTTGTGTTAAATTAGCATTACTTGGAATGTAAAATGTTGAACAATTAGGAGAAATTCGTTATCGCAATCCAAAAGCAACTGATTAATTCACAAATCAAGTCACCTAGCGTCTTCTTGATTGACCATGAGAATAACAATCGTGGTCTGATCGACACCAATGAGGCGCTACAGCTAGCCGAGAGCTTAGAGCTTGACTTAGTTGTAGTCTCGCAAGGTAAAGAGGCTCCAATCGCCAAGATTCTTAACTATGGCAAGCTTCAGTATCAAAAGAAAAAACGTCAGAGCCAGAGTGCTAGACCCACGGTAAAGGAAGTTCGATTTGGACTAAACGTGGGCGTAGCTGATTACAATTTACGCATCCAACAAGCAGGTGAATGGTTGAGTAAAGGCGATTCAGTCAAGTTTGCCATCCGTTTACGAGGCCGAGAACATCAATATCGTGACAAAGCAGGAGAACTGCTAGACCGAATTGCAAATGATCTCAGTCAAGTAGGTAAAATCCAATCGCTGGATAAACGCGCACTAGTTGTTCAAGTGATTCCTGCCTAGTTAATCTTGCGATCGCTAGAGGATATCTTTGTAACAGCTTGTTAGGAACAAAAAAAGCTGGAGGCAACACTGTAGCTTCTATGGAAAAAACATTGAAATTCTCCCCACTGAAAACAGCAAGGGGATTTTTTCGCTGGGCATCCACTCGCGCTTGCACAGGCTATACTGGAGATGAGGATGGAACCTTAAACCAGTGGGGGATGCCATAACCCCAAGTACTGGGACATCGAAACATCTCAGAATCCTTTGTACGAATATTGATTTCTGCAAGCCGCACTGACATTTAAAGGTGCGGCTTTTGGATTTCTCTAATGCGCTTCACATAGCCTTCCTACGAAATGCGCTCATCTACACTCGCAGCAGACCCCTTAACTCAGCACATAACCCCGAACAACTCTGTCAAAAATCAAAAGATTGATGTAAGTAATATTATTAAGCTATGGCATCCGAAGAGTTATAAGGATAACTACGGGAGGTTTGCCAATTTTGAAGATATATTAGCTAGCAGTTTTTTAAAAATTAGCTGATACCTTTTTAAGGTTTTTACGCCAAGTAAGCTTTTGCAATCCGTATTAATTAAACGTATTCTTTCCTTATTATGGCCCGCTCCCGGATTTCTGATTAGTGAGAAATCCGGGTCAAATTGACCAAACAAGCGCCGGAAAATAGCCAATTAATCGGCGCATTTATTGATTAGGTGTATCAAGGCATCAATCAGGCGATCGCTTTCCATTGGTACAATGTCCTGTCCATGCATCACATTTTGAGTAATATGAAAATGCACCAATGCTCCTAAGAGAATTCTCGCTGTTGCCTCTGGGTCAGGTATCTTTAGTTCAGGAGCCGCCAAGTAGTGAGTAAGAGTTTCCGCTACTGGCTTAATCATCGCTTGAACACAAATTTGAGCTAACTCAGGAAAACGCCCAGATTCCCCAATTAGTACTCGCATAAATGCACTATGTTCTTTGTCGTTAAACATCTGCTCTAATGCTTTGGTTGCTACTTGGTGTAGTATGGTGACTGGTTCTCCCTCAATAGGTTCTGTGCCAAAAATAGAGATGTTCTTTTTGCTTGCCAGTTGCTCTAACAGTACTTTAAAAAGCCCTTCTTTATCTTGAAAGTGGCTGTACACTGTCGCTTTAGAAACACCTGCTGCTACTGCTACCCGATCCATACTTGTGCCAGCATAGCCATGTTGAAGGAATTCTTGCATTGCCCCTTGCAGAATTTGCTCCACTTTATCAACGGCATTGTCTCGATCAACTTCGTCAGCTTTGATGCGTACCATTTATTAATCATCCTTTCTTATAAACAATATTAATAGATGCTGCAAAATGCCCCAGTACAAAATGGCGAAAATAAATATACCCTTCGTTGAAGGAGGTAGGGGGCAGGAATAGCATTGCCCTGCATAATGCCGAGTGAATTGATTGACAAGTTTAGTTCTATCATATTGACTAAACTAGTCCGTTTAGTTTAGCATAAGTTGAACTGGACAGTTTAGTACAAGTTGCTACTGGTGGTAAGGGAAAATAGTATGGAGCAAAACAGGAATTCAGAGGGCCTAAGGTCTTCTCATAATCTTGTGCGATCGCCTGTTCTACTTGCAATAATTGCATCTCTAGCAATAGGCGGAATCAGTGTTTATGCGGTGATGAAGCTTCAGGCTACAGCTAATGAAAAACAAAAAACACCAGTAGCAGTTCAGCCTGTGGTAAAAACAGTAACAGCATTAGGGCGGTTAGAACCAAAGGGAGAAATAATAAAACTGTCAGCGCCTTCTTCAACTGGTGAAGGAAATCGGGTAGATCAACTATTGGTGAAAGAAGGCGATCGCGTCAAAACTGGCCAGGTAATTGCGATTATGGACAACCGCGATCGTCTACAAGCTAGTTTGGCTGAAGCACAAAAACAAGTTCAAGTTGCCAAATCTCGCCTTAACCAGGTAAAAGCTGGAGCCAAACAGGGAGAAATTGGAGCGCGTCAAGCTACCGTGAATCGTTTGCAAGTAGAACTAGAAGGAAACATTAAAACTCAGCAAGCCACAATTAATCGTATAGAGGCAGAAATCCTTGGGCAACAACGGAGCTTGCAAGCAACAGTGGCTCGCGTAGCAGCCGAGAGACGTAATGCCGAAGCTGATGTGCAGCGCTACGAGACTTTATATAAAGCAGGAGCAATTTCTAGCCAGGAAGTTGATAGCAGACGCTTAAACGCCGAAACTTCCACTCAAGCCTTAATTGAAAGCCAAGCCACCCAGACAAGAACTGTCGCAACCCTACAACAGCAGCTTAACGAAGCAAAAGCCAACCAGAATCAAACCCTCGCCAGCTTGCAACAGCAGATTAACGAAGCAAAAGCTAACTTCAATCAAACTGCTGAAGTCCGTCCAACAGATATAGCAAACGCACAAGCAGAGGTAGACAGCGCTCAAGCCACGGCGGATAAAATTAGAGTACAACTGGCGCAGGCTTATGTTGTAGCTCCTAAAGTCGGTCGAATTTTGGAGATTAATACACGAGCCGGAGAAACTGTTGCCAGTGAAGGAATTGTAGCTCTAGGTCAAACCGACCAGATGTATGCAGTAGTAGAAGTATACCAAAGTGATATCAAGAAAGTGCGTCCGGGACAGGATGTGCGGGTAAGTAGTGATTCCCTACTCAATGAATTAGAGGGAAGAGTGGATTGGATTGGTATGCAGGTAAAGCGGCAAAATCTAATCAACACTGATCCCTCTAGTAACATTGATGCCAGAGTAGTGGAAGTCCATGTGCAACTGAATAAACTATCTAGCCAAAATGCTTCTAGCTTAACTAATTTGCAAGTCAAGGCGGTAATTGAAATTTAAAGGGAGTGGGGAGTGGAGAATTGGGAATGGGGCATTGGGATTGGGCATGGTTATTCTCATTGTCCCCTGCTTCCCCTGCCTCCCCTGCTCCCTCTGCTCCCTCATCTCCCCCATCTCCCCACTCCCCACTCCCTCTTATGAAATTAATTGAACAACTGCGGCGGCGAACGCCTTTAGGATGGCTGCAACTAAGTCATGAAAAAGGCCGTCTTTTGGTAGCATTGTCAGGCATTGCCTTTGCCGATGTTCTGATGTTTATGCAGCTAGGGTTTCAGACTGCCCTGTTTGAAAGTAATACAATCCTGCATCGGAGTATGCAGGCTGATATGTTTGTGATCAGTCCCCAAGCACGCAACCTAGCAAATATGTCCAGCTTTACGCGGCGACGGCTATATCAAGCAATGGATATACCAGGTGTAAAGTCGGCAGAAGGAATGTATATCAACATTGTTGATTGGAAAAATCCCCAAACAAATCAGAAGACGACAATATTAGTTATGGGGTTCAATCCCGATCAGCAGGTGTTTAACTTAGCGGATGTGAATCGCCAGATAGATGCTGTTAAGCTACCAGATACCGTTTTGTTTGATCGCGCCTCTAGAGGAGATTATAATGATGCGATCGCTCAAATTGACCAAGGTAAAACTGTCACAACCGAAATAGAACGCCGGACAATTACTATTAGCGGCTTATTTTCAGTCGGGGCTTCCTTCATTGCTGATGGTACTTTAATCACCAACGACCAAAACTTTCTGCGACTATTTCCCAGACGAGAAGCTAGCGGTGTCAGTCTAGGTTTGGTGCAACTACAACCAGGCTATGATCCAAAGCAGATGAAAACAACTTTACAAGCTTATTTAGATGATGATGTAAAAGTTTTAACCAAAGCAGAATTTATCGAATTTGAAATAAATTACTGGAAAACAAATACGGCTATCGGGTTTATCTTCAGCTTAGGTGTAGCAATGGGCTTTATGGTGGGCGTGATTATCGTCTATCAAGTTCTTTCTACAGATGTGAATTCTCATATAAAAGAATACGCCACTTTCAAAGCAATGGGATATAACAATCTCTACTTATTAGGTGTGGTGTTTGAAGAGGCGATAATTTTGGCAGTTTTAGGCTTTATCCCAGGAGCGATCGCACCTTTAGGACTTTATCATTTAACTCGTAATGCTACCAATTTACCACTTTATATGACCGTAGGGCGAGCATTAACGGTATTAACTTTAACTATGATTATGTGTGTAATTTCTGGTGCGATCGCCACCCGTAAATTACAGTCTGCTGATCCCGCAGATATGTTTTAGTAAATAGGGAATAGGGAATAGGGAAAAACAAGTAACAATTCCCCGCTCCCCACCCCACTCCCCACTCCCCAATCTCCTAAGTATGCCTCCCGTCATCTCTGTTAAAAATCTCGACCACTATTTTGGTCATGGTCAACTTCGCAAGCAAGTTCTTTTTGATATCAACCTAGATATTAACGCTGGCGAAATTATTATTATGACTGGGCCTTCTGGTTCTGGTAAAACTACACTTCTGACTTTAGTCGGCGGCTTGCGTTCTGCTCAATCTGGCAGTTTGCAAATATTGGAACAAGAACTGTGTGGCGCTAACAAAAGACAACTTACCCAAGCGCGACGCAGTAATGGTTATATTTTCCAAGCGCATAACTTGCACGGTAGCCTGACAGTACTCCAGAACGTCAGAATGGGCTTGGAAGTACATAATAATATTTCCCCGGCAGAAATGAAAAGCCGGTCAGCCCAAATGTTAGAGGAGGTAGGATTAGGGCATCGCCTGAATTATTATCCTGATGATTTATCTGGGGGACAAAAACAAAGAGTTGCGATCGCTCGGGCGTTAGTCGGTCGTCCTAAAATTGTCTTAGCGGATGAACCCACCGCCGCCCTTGACAGTAAATCGGGACGAGATGTGGTCAACCTCATGCAAACCCTAGCTAAAGAACAGCATTGTACTATTCTTTTAGTTACTCATGACAATCGCATTCTAGATATTGCCGATCGCATCGT
Source organism: Nostoc sp. (assembly GCF_035638895.1). GTDB lineage: Bacteria > Cyanobacteriota > Cyanobacteriia > Cyanobacteriales > Nostocaceae > Nostoc. The sequence goes on from NZ_DASQZC010000292.1 coordinate 6,802, forward strand.
CTACATGGAAGATGGCAAGTTAATAAATGACAGTGCTGTTGTTGCAGTCGGTTAGGTTGGTTGTCCTCAAAATTTTTTATTAAGAAGAAAACAACCAGAAAGTAGTATTTAATTATTTGGCTCAAAAATCATCTCTGTAATTTCACTAATGCCAATGTAGCGGCTCATCTGCTAGAGATTTGAAAGGTTTACTGTTATATAAGAAATGCTTGCCAGAGTTTGGAGTGCATCAATTGTGGGCATCGATGCCGTCAAAGTCGGCGTAGAAGTCGATGTGTCAGGGGGATTACCGGGAATTGTTGTCTTGGGACTGCCAGATTCAGCGATTCAAGAATCACGAGAAAGAGTCAAAGCAACGTTGAAGAATGCAGGTTTCGCCTTTCCCATGCGAAAAATTGTGATCAATTTGACTCCGGCAGATTTACGGAAAGAAGGCCCCTGTTTCGATTTGCCTATTAGTGTGGGAATTTTGGCGGCTTCTGAGCAAGTTAGCGCTGATTTGTTGGGGGATTATCTATTTTTGGGCGAAGTCTCTCTGGATGGCAGTTTGCGCCCGGTGGCTGGTGTTTTGCCGATCGCAGCAGCAGCCCAAAAGATGGGAATTGCAGGTTTAGTTATCCCTGCTGATAATGCCCAAGAAGCAGCAGTGGTTCAAGACTTGGCTGTTTACGGCTGCAAACATCTATCTGAGGTGGTGGATTTTTTAAATAATCCCGGACGTTACAAACCTGTGCAAATTGATCATACAACGGAGATAGCAACAGCATCTTACCCTGGCGCAGATTTGCATGATGTGAAAGGACAAGCTCATGCGCGTCGTGCTTTAGAAATTGCGGCGGCTGGTGGACACAATTTAATTTTTGTCGGGCCGCCTGGTAGCGGGAAAACCATGTTAGCACGGCGCTTACCAGGAATTTTACCGCCCCTGAGTTTTGCCGAATCTTTAGAAGTGACTCGTATCCATTCGGTGGCTGGTTTATTGAAAAATCGCGGTTCTTTGGTACGCGATCGCCCTTTTCGCAGTCCCCACCACTCAGCATCCGGGCCTTCTCT
>NZ_DASQZC010000293.1:0-10223 GCF_035638895.1 Nostoc sp.
AATGCTTGTTTATAACCAGCCGATGCAGCGATGGATTTAAAGGTCATATCCTCACGTCCACCGTTGAAAGCACGGGCCCCATCTGCCCAGATAATTACTTTAGGCAGTTCTGATGCTTCCAGTACGTGGCGAATCACAAAGTCTACAACTTGTGCAGTAGCACCGTTGATTCCAAAGTTAAATACATCAAGATTTGGATAGCCCTGAGTCGCTAAAGCTTTAGAAAGTGCTGCTGGATCTACTCCTCTGAGAGCGCGGGAGGAGCCAATAATCAACACATCTGGCGGAGTCCCAGTTCTAGCCAAACGCTGTTTATACAATGCTAGTTGCTCGTCTAACTGCCTAACATTAAAACTTGGCATCTGCGATCGCGCTGCTAAAAGAATAGCAGTAGCGGTTGCTTTTTCCTTCAGTGGTGCGGCTGCCAAATTATTTGTCGGGCTATCATCACTTTGGGTAAACTCCGAAGCATTAAATACAGAACTCTGATTTGGAGAAGATTTGGTTTTGGAAGTGCTGGTAAAAAATGTTGTTTTCTCATTCTGAGTTTTCCCAGATATCAAAGATGCCTTTTCACCAGAAGAGGATGAAGGTAAGACACTGGCTACTTTTGGCGAAGGTGTAGTAATTGCAATAATTCGACCCAATACCCAATCAGTTTGAAGGGTAAGCAATAATCCCAGCGTTCCCCACACTAAAGCAACCTTAAGTCCTTGAACATCAGGGCTTTGTTCTCCTGACTGATCGCTTTCGATAAATAGCTGGCTTTGTAACAGGAATTTTTTCGCGGTTGCACTCGTCGTTGTCATCCAATCTCGCGCGATTTCTGTGACAAAAGTTTGAACTTCTTCTGTGGTTAAGTCGGGGCGCAAAATTGGCTCACTAGTTTCAGAGGTTACTAAATCATTAACGTATTTAGAAGTAGCAGCAAATTCTGGAGTTGCTTCTGGTACTAAACGTTGACGATGCTCAATATCAACGCCATAATTCCAAAAAGGCTCTTTATTCCCAGCCCGGCGACCGTAGACACGTACCCCCATAATACCGGGAATTTTTAACTGGCGGATAAACTGCGTAACTTTAGTTGCTACTTGTTGACGCCCTGGACAAACAGGTGCATCACACATGATGTGCAATAAATCATTTTTATTCAGCAGAAGGACGCGAACTCCACCTGTCAATAAACGCCAATCCAGGTCAGGATTGAGTAAACGCTCTAGTAAAAATATGATGGCTGGTTCATCGCCAGTATTCGCCAAATCTAACGGTAATGTGGCAAAGGCGGGATAATTTGTAGCAGGTAAAGCTACAAAATCAATCCAAGTTGGTTCATTGTCGCCTGCTTTTTGTCCGTAAATGGTGGCGGCAAGAATGCCTTGAGGTGCGATCGCTTCTAGCTGCGGTAAAATCGCCTCTAAGCACACTTCTTTGTCGGGGATTGGCGCAGTTCCCAAAGGATCAGAAGCTGGGCTACAAAAAATATGTAGCGTTGATTCTTTCAGAAAAGCTTGGACAGCAACTTTTAACCCTGATAACACCTCAGTTAATAATCGCGCGATCGCTTGTATGTCGCCCCAACGCGCCCATTCTTTGAGCATTACCTCTGGTGGGGTCAAATCCACCCGCAGCAGCCAATCAGGCGCAGTTTCGCCGCTCACCTGGGAAACAATTATTGCATCTTGATAGCCAGTAAGCTTGAGATAACGCAACTTCTGTGCTATCGGTTCAGCAAGCAATGATGCATCAGGGGTATAGCTCGACTGGCAAAATATCCACAGCCGATCTTCTTCCGCCTGAGAGTTCTTTGGCTTATATGGCTTAATCTTTGCCTGTACTGATACACCTAACGTACTCAGAGTTTCGCTCAGATATCGAGCGATCGCTTCTGGGTTCCCTTGGCGTGCCAAACTTTCGTTAGAGACAATTAGCGCCCCAGCCGATTGTTTTGATTTTTCCGAATCTTCTAGCAGCGCTTGCTTTACCTGCTCCAGGTGCTTATCTATTTGATTCAAGTAAACCCGATGACACCATAAGGGGCGCTGTTCCCCTTTTCTTCGGCCATAGACAAATACTTGATATATTGAGGGTTGTTCGTCACTTGTCAGAACATCCAAGTCTGTCTGCTGTAATGCTTGCAGCAAGTCAGATAAAGTATGCCAACGCTGCGGACATTCTGTACCTTCACAAAGAATATGAAGGTTATTTCCCCGTAAGCGAACTTTCACCCCGAAAGTGTTGATCCCTGTTGCTTGGCTTATCCACTGCACTAAGGATTGCTGGCGATCTGGTAATACTGTTTTCATGCTCAGTTAACTTTACAAGAAGCGATTGTTGGGGGATAGTGCCTGCACTTGTAAACTAGAACCATAGGTCTACCATACTCCGACGTTTTTTTTTAACAATTTTGTTACCTTTGTAGCTCATAAAATCGGCCAAGATAGTCTTGTACAGGTTGCAAGTCTGACTAATGTTGAGTTTTGCGTTTATTTTACTAATAGGGAGTCAGAATTAAGAAGTTAGGAGTTACGAGCCAAGAGTCAGAATAATTTTATATGACTGGCTGATGATTTGTCGTTTAAAGTTTGATTCGCGTAACGCCCCTGATGAGCAAAATAAACAACAAGCTTATCTCATTTAAACTCCGTGTCTTGATGATCGTTGAAGTAATCATAATTCCTAACTCCTGTACAGACGCGATTAATGGCGTCTCTCCTAATTCCTGACTCCTTTTGACTCATATTCCCATAACCAAGAATTAGCAATGCCTCCTGCCTACCAACAACCCTCAACTAACCCCGCATCCAATCTGGATTTCTTTAGCATTCCCCAATCCTTCCTTTTACAAATAGGTACAGCGTCTATATTACTGCTGCTCATTACCGGAAAAACTACAGTAAGGGCACTAGAAGCCATAGGGGAGGCAAGTGAAGAATTATTGCGAGGCGATCGCCTACCCAATCTCGACTTCCCAGAGGATAGCGAAACTAATCAAACTTAGAAAATATACACCAAATAATTATTTGCTCAGGAAAAACTTGGTGAGCATTAATTGCACAATCTAGAAGCGTAAACAGTTATTAGCTTTACAACAATAGAGAATATGGGTTCCCTTTTATACTCTTCGTCTCAAACTGCGGATATATACCCGGTGTCGGAATTATTTTTGCGTCATCGTCTCCAGGTAGTGGAAGAATTGTGGGAGTCAGTTCTGAGGCAAGAATGCGGTCAAAACATGGTAGACTTGTTGCGGGAGTTGCGAGATTTGTGCTCACCAGAAGGACAAGCAACAAATGACCAAGCATCCTCAGCCGTAAAATTGATTGAACAACTAAATATCAACGAAGCAATTCGCGCCGCTCGTGCTTTCGCTCTGTATTTTCAGTTGATTAACATCATAGAGCAGGAATACGAACAACGGCAGCAATTGAGTCGCTATGAGGCAGAAACAGAGCCTACAGATGCAGAAATAGCATCTAATGTCAACTATTCTTCTAATCAAAGAGAAGATGACGCGCCTGTTAGCAAGGGAATAGCAGCAGAGTTGCTTAGAAAGAATTATTTAGAAAAAGCGCAAGTCAAACCAAAAGGTACTTTTGCTGCCTTGTTTCCCTATTTATTCAAATTGAATGTACCACCCCAACAAATTCAACGTTTAATTGCACATCTGGATGTGCGTTTAGTTTTCACAGCGCACCCGACGGAAATTGTTCGTCATACCATCCGGGATAAGCAGCGCCAGGTGGTACAACTTTTGCAAAAACTGGATGCTTTAGAAAACCATTCTGGTGCAACAGCTGGGGGATATGGTTGGGAAGCAGCAGATGTACGCGAACAATTGCTCGAAGAAATTCGCCTCTGGTGGCGTACAGACGAACTTCACCAGTTCAAACCCACTGTGCTAGATGAAGTAGATTATGCTCTGCACTACTTCCAAGAAGTTTTATTTGATGGCATTCCTCAACTTTATAAACGTTTTAAACACACCCTATCTAATACCTTTCCTTGGCTAGAACCACCGAGTAAAAACTTTTGTTCTTTCGGTTCCTGGGTAGGCTCAGACAGGGATGGGAACCCATCAGTCACACCAGAAATTACCTGGCAAACAGCTTGCTATCAGCGCAAAATGGTGCTTGAAAAATATATTAAGTCAGTGAAAAATCTGATTGAATTATTGAGTGTGTCGATGCACTGGAGTGATGTCTTACCAGATTTACTAGAATCTCTAGAATTGGATCAGTCCCAGTTGAGTGAGGTATATGACGCACTGGCGCTACGTTATCGGCAAGAACCATATCGGCTCAAACTGGCTTATGTGCTGAAACGGCTAGAAAATACTCGCGATCGCAATCTAGCTTTGTACAATCGGGAAACGCCAAAAAATCAAGATAGTCCCCTGTATATTTCGGGAGCCGATTTTTTAGCAGAACTGCGGATGATTCAGCGCAACTTGACAGAAACAGGTTTAAGCTGTCGAGAATTAGAAAATCTGATCTGTCAGGTAGAAATTTTTGGTTTTAATTTGACACAGCTAGATATTCGCCAAGAATCATCTCGCCATGCTGATGCGCTTAATGAGATATTAGAATACCTGCAAATATTACCTCAACCTTACAACGAACTATCTGAGGAGCAAAGAGTCGCTTGGCTCACAGGAGAACTGCAAACCCGGAGGCCATTAATTCCGGCAGAATTGCCATTTTCTGAGAAAACCAACGATGTAATTGAAACCTTTCGCGTTGTGCGATCGCTGCAACAAGAATTTGGTCTAAATATCTGCAAAACTTACATTATCAGCATGTGCCGCGACGTGAGCGACGTGTTGGAAGTATTACTTTTAGCCAAAGAAGCCAGACTTTTTGACCCCGCCCTTGCTGTCGGAACCATTCAAGTAGTCCCCCTATTTGAAACAGTAGAAGACTTACAACGCTCCAGAAGCGTCATGCGGAAACTGTTTGAACTCCCCTTATATCGCGCTTTGTTAGCTGGCGGCTACGAACAGACAAAAGCAGAAAGTGTTGTGGATGAAAATTCATCCCCCCCTGCTCCCCCTGCTTCTCCAGCACCCTCCCTCCTCTCCCCAAACTTACAAGAAGTGATGCTGGGGTATTCTGATAGCAACAAAGACTCTGGGTTTTTAAGCAGCAACTGGGAAATTCATAAAGCCCAAAAATCACTGCAAAAAATAGCAGAAAACTACGATATAAATTTGCGGATTTTTCACGGACGCGGCGGTTCTGTAGGACGGGGTGGCGGCCCTGCTTACGAGGCGATTTTGGCTCAACCAGGTCATAGTATCAATGGGCGAATCAAGATTACCGAACAAGGAGAAGTTTTGGCTTCTAAATACTCCTTGTTGGACTTGGCATTGTACCACATGGAAACCATTACCACTGCGGTGATTCAAGCTAGTCTGCTGCGGACAGGGTTTGATGATATTGAACCCTGGAATGAGATTATGGAAGAATTAGCGGCGCGATCGCGTCAACATTATCGTGCTTTAATCTACGAACAGCCTGATTTTGTTGACTTCTTCCACGAAGTAACTCCCATTGAAGAAATTAGCCAGCTACAAATTAGTTCCCGTCCAGCCCGCCGTCCATCTGGTAAGAAAGATTTAAGTAGTCTGCGAGCTATTCCTTGGGTATTTAGCTGGACACAAACCCGCTTTTTACTTCCTTCCTGGTACGGCGTTGGCACAGCTTTACAAGAATTCTTGAACGCAGAACCAGAAGAACACTTGAAATTGCTGCGCTACTTTTACGTTAAATGGCCGTTCTTCAAGATGGTGATTTCTAAAGCTGAGATGACGTTGGCAAAAGTAGATATGCAAATGGCACATCACTACGTCCAGGAATTATCAAAACCAGAAGATCAACTTCGTTTTGCCAAAGTTTTTGACCAAATTGCTAGCGAGTTTTATCTCACAAGAGATTTGGTATTAAAAATCACCGATCACAATCGACTCTTAGATGGCGATCCTGTCTTGCAACGATCTGTGCAGTTACGCAATGGCACAATTGTACCCTTGGGATTTATTCAAGTTTCACTACTCAAGCGGCTACGGCAGTCCCTAAATACTACTGCTACTTCTGGAGTCATCCACTCTCGTTACAGCAAAGGCGAGTTACTGCGAGGAGCATTGTTAACTATTAATGGAATTGCAGCTGGGATGAGAAATACAGGTTGATTGGGAGTGGGGAGTGGGGAGATGAGGGAGCAGGGGGAGCAGGGGAGGCAGGGGAAGAAATTGACAAATGATAAATGACAAAAAATAGAATTTTAATTTGCACTTTTTTGGCGCTATCAGCAGGTTTTTTTGGTGCTTACACTAGTGGGCAAATCACCATAATGCTGCATAGCCAAAAGTGCCAAAACCAACCTTGGGGTTTAAAGGAGATGTGCAATGCTTGGATGACACCAGGAGCAATATGGCAAGGTAGCACAACAGGACTATGGACAGGTACTATCTTAGGGGCGTTTGTTGGTGGTTTGGTGACGCGACAAGCTCGTGATTAGTCTAGCGTGAGTTCAATGAACCTCTCCCTGCCTTGAACTAAAGTTCAAGTCTGTCCCTCTCCGAGTCGGAGAGGGAAGGTTTTACGTAGTAAAACCTTCTTAGAGGTTTTTTGATTCAGATCACTTAGACAGGCTTAATTAAGATAAATTTCTCACGCGAAGAATTGCAAATAATCCTCGATCGCAAAAAAGCCAGTAAGCAGGTTTGGTGTCAATAAGGCTGGTAAAATCTACCCATAACGAAGAAGAGTAAATCACCATGCCTACCGAAACTAACCCAGGAAATCAAACTACCACAGGTGCTGATGCTATTGATGAAGCGATCGCACAGGGAATTGATTTTGATGGTTCTCCCATTCCGCCTGCAAAGCTAGAACTTTATGGTAAAGTTATGGCGCTAGAAGGCAATAGACAGCGCAGTGGCGTATCTAATACTATGCGATCGCGCATTGTGCGAATTGGTGCAAAACACATTCCCCAAGCAGAACTCGACCAATTACTTGTAGATGCTGGTTTCGCACCCCTAAAAGAAAAAGAAATTGCCTTTTTCTATAGTGGTAAATAATTGTTAATGTTTTACAACAGTTTTCATTTATTTGAACCAAATATGTTCTAGTGGCGCAGCAATGCCCATTGGTGTCAAATTAGGAAGATAAAGCCCAAATATTGTTGGGTGTTGACACCAATGATAGCTGTGCGCCGCTACGAACTCCAACCTAAGCACTGTTGTATCTACCTAAATGGTCAGGTCAGATGCAAATAAATATTTTCCAGTGGACTCTCTCCCTTGCCACTGTCTTAAACGCATAAATAAACATCTCAAATAACTGCCTGATCTGTATTTGAGCAATATCTACTTATTTTGAGCGTTTAAATTTGTTTTTTACTAAAGCTAAAGAAATTCACTAATCACTCCCCCAAGAATTAACAGTCAAGAGTTAAAAAACTCTAGACTGTTAACTCAAGACTTAGCTTCCAAGTGCTGGGCATGAGCAGGAGATTCAAACTTATACCCTACGCCACGTACAGTTTGAATTAATGCTGGCTGACTAGCATCAATTTCAATCTTCTTGCGAATTTGCCCGATATGGACATCTACAACCCGTTGGTCGCCGACATATTCATAGTCCCATACCTCTTGGATTAGCTCCGCACGCCGCCAAACTCGACCTGGATGGCTGGCTAAAAAATGCAACAAATCAAATTCCAGAGCAGTTAAAGGTACTGCTTGGTTATTAAGTGCCACCTCCCGCCGCACTGGGTCAATCATCAGTTTTTCAAATACCAAGCGTTTTTGCTCGGCAGTAGTTATCACTCGTTGACGCCTCAAAATAGCTCCGACTCTGACTTCTAACTCTCCTAATCCAAAAGGCTTGGTGAGATAATCGTCAGCACCTTTAGCGAAGCCGCGAATTTTGTCAGCTTCGTCAGCACGGCTAGTCAACATCAAAACAAATACACCATTACGACTTTGCATCTCTTGGCAGAGGTTAAACCCAGTTACATCTGGTAAATTCACATCTAGAATTACCAAGTCGGGGTTAAATTGCTCAAATAGAGTTAAGGCTGTCTTTCCATCTTCGGCAGCCTCGACCTGATAGTTCTGCTTAATCAGAAAGCGTTGGATTAAATTCCGAACCGCAGGGTCGTCGTCAACTACAAGAATCTTGGCAGGAGCCATGACCATTACTTTGCACAAAAATTCGTAAGATTAACAAAAGGTTTGCGTAAAAACGCAGTTGCCACTTTGGGGCTAACTAAGAATCTACATGGCTACGGTATAAGATTCCTGATTATTCAAAAAGAAATACTCTAATCAGGATTCTGGGCGATGAGAACGCTAAATTTCTGTTAGGCACAGTATATAAGCGCTCTGACTTTAGCCGCAACAGTTCTTAACACCAAGACACGTTCTTGATCCCAGTTAGGTGGTAACTTAAAACGTCTCAATTTTAAATCGATATGCGGATATATACCACAAGCGATTATTCAGTATAATTAAAAAAATTCTATTAGGGCACAGTAAGTTGCCAAATTTGAAACATTAAAATTGATATTTTCATAAAAACTATGTGTTTTAGGTACTCTCCGTTCAAATTCTAGATTAGAGCCAGAATTAGACAACGACATGAGGGTATACACGGAGTTATAGCGATATGTTAAAGTGGCTATAGTTGAAATTACAAAGTCGATTAAACTGACCCGTGCTACTATCCTGTTAGGGCATAAAATAAGTCGAGACTTTAGTTTCGATTAAAAGAAAACCTAAAGCTGTTTTTTATTCGACAAAAGACTGCCGCTGACTGAGGCTGAAGTAATAAACTCCCATGAGCGATCAAAATCCCTACGACAAACTTGGGGTATCAGAAGAGGCTAGCTTCGATGAAATTCAGGATGCTCGTAATCGCCTATTCGAGCAATATAGTAGCGATGCCAAGCATTTAGAAGTAATTGAAGCTGCTTACGATGCGATTTTAATGGATCGCTTACGGATGCGCCAAGAAGGTAAAATTAAAGTCCCTGAGCGTATTCGGTTTCCAGAGTTACGAGTGCAATCGCCTCTTAAAGAAAGCCCAGCCCCTCGTGAGCAGTCACCTGCATGGCTGCAACGGATGCTGGACAAGCCTTCACCTGCCGATATATTCTTACCAGGAGCTTGGTTTCTTGGTTTGAGTTCTATCAGTGTGTTTTACCCAGAGGGAGGCGATCAAGTTTTGCAGTTGGCATTGGTGGTTGGGGTAGGCGCTAGTATTTACTTTCTCAATCGCAAGGAAAACAAATTTGGCCGAGCAGTTTTGTTCACCCTAGTCAGTTTAATAATTGGCTTAATCACTGGGGGACTAGTTGCTGGCTGGCTCTTACTACAAATACCATTCCTCAATTTGTCATCAAATCAGTTCTCTAGTGTACTAACGTTTATATTGTTGTGGTTGGTTAGTAGTTTTCTACGGTAAATGCTGGCTGTAAGCAAGTTTCCGTACAGAAGACATGGTTTATATGTGTTCTTCTCAAAATTTGAGAGTCAGGAGTCAGAATACCTATTTTGACTCCTATTTTAATTTGCAACCTGAATGCCGAGAAATTCAATCTGTTGCAGCTAGAAAGCTTTTCTAGACAAATTGTTTAGGTTTTAAGACTAAATCTACAGCAGCGCTAAAATCCTTAACGATTAAGTCGGGATGGTAAAGTTCCAATTGGGTGCGATCGCGGATGCCACATTCCACAGCCATCACCTTAACCCCATAATTTTTAGCTGCGGTGATGTCGGCTTCTGTATCTCCCACCATCCAGGTATCAGTAGCCGGGGGCAGTTCTTTTAATGCCCTAGCCATTAACAAGGGCTTATCTTCAATATCACGAGTTTTAACGTAGTCGTTACTCAAGCAATAACAACGGTTTTCTGGGAAAAATCTTCCTAAATCGTGTTTTTTGAAAGCATAATCTAGTTCCCGAACTCGGCGCATGGTCATTACTGCCAAATCAATTCCAGCTTGTTGAATTGTTAACAGTGCATCTACAGCACCAGGCGCAAGGGTGTCATAGTCAAAGTAGGGTTCTGTATGCACAGTTTGCCGCCGCAGTTGGGTAAATTCTTGGGCTTGGGCTTCATCTAATCCAGAATTCAAGGCAATTTGTTTTTCGGGAACGCGCGATCGCTTTAATTGCCAAAATTCCGCTTTCGGAAGTTCTTGCACTACTTGGTCTGG
>NZ_DASQZC010000294.1:0-1564 GCF_035638895.1 Nostoc sp.
AGAAACTTTGCTTTCGCTAAATCATTCTTCATGAGAAAATTCCTCTATATGAGAACTTAATTAATAGAAGAGAACATTCTGTCAAATTGATTTCTGAATTATCTCAATGAAATGCAAATTAATCAATAGCTAATTAACGTAACTGAACTCTGGATTATTTTCAAAAAGGGCGATCACTTTGGACAGCGTATTCCATTAGTGCAATCATAGGGTGCCAGTTTTGGGAATTCTGACAATGCCACTAGGCGTAGATATTGCATAGCGAAACCAGGGGCAAAATAGTACAAAAGTACAAATTTACCTAAAGCCAAGGTTTGTAGTATGCCAATGAAAGGACTGAAACTTCTATAATTTCGTTATAGCCAAGTTTAAGAAGAAACAAACAAGGCTTGGATGATTTATCAAAAAGAGATAGCTCAAAATTTTATACAGTAATACTTTCAGCCTATCTTGCCCCGTCAGGTCAGCTAGGCTATATTTACCCCAAGATGTCTACTGTTGCTCTCTGGCTATCTGACAAAGGGATCACTGAGATAATCGATGACCTTTTTTGAATTGGAACAAAGCGGCTTGACTTGTGTAAAACCGAGAGCGAATGGAAGCTTTATTCCTGTTCTGATTCAACAATTCGTGGGAAAAAATAACCGCTACCTCTTGCCGTAATAATGAATTCTGGGTCGTTGGGGTCGGATTCTACCTTTGTCCGCAATCGTGAGATATGCACATCTACCACACGGGTGTCTGTACTCATCTCTGGTACAAAACCCCACAATTGCTGTAATATTTCAACTCTTGAAAAAATCTTTCCCGAATGATTCACTAACAATTCTAATAAGCTAAATTCTATACCTGTCAACCGAATGCGTTGCTCATTTTTATGAACAATCCGTTTATTGATATCGATTTTGAGATTGCCCACATGAATTATCCCAAAGTTAGGAATAATATTGATACTACTTTTGTGGGAGCGCCGTTTTAGTACGCAGGCAATTCGAGCTTCCAGTTCCTTGGGTGAGAAAGGTTTTGTCATGTAGTCATCAGCACCGAGTTCTAGCCCAGTGATTCGGTCTGCTACATCTGCCAAGGCTGTTAGCATGATAATTGGTACATCTGATTGTTTCCGTAATTCTTGACAGACACCATAACCATCTAGTTTTGGCATCATCACATCCAGAACTATTAAATCAGGGGTCAACAGGCGAAAAGCTGACAAAGCTTCTTCACCATCACTAGCTGTAACTACGCTGTAGCCAATCATTTCTAACCGCGTCTGTAAAATTCGGCGGATACTGGCTTCGTCATCTACTATTAAGATTGTGGCTTTCTCACCTGATAAGTTTCTCAACGCTGTTCCTCCACAGCGAGAACTCTTAACCATCCATTATCTGCTTATTAGGAGTCAAAAGCGCAAAACAATCTTGAAGTACAGTCATGAGTCAAGAAGCGATCGCTTAATACTTGCATCTGTGCAACAGATTATGCTGGGGCATCTGCCCGAAAAAGAGATTTGTACTCAATTGGTAAATTCTTCAACAAGGGACTCGTATTTTCCATAAATTTGGTG
>NZ_DASQZC010000295.1:0-3936 GCF_035638895.1 Nostoc sp.
CTTGAGCTACTGTTCCCATATATGCTGCATGTTGAGGTTGCAGGCTGTCGAGAAATACGAAACTGCGTAGTTCTATTCCCAAGATTTTGCTCTCCAGTCATAAGGGTAAAAGTTATCTATTGCAAGATAGAAGCGCCTAATTTGGGGCATTTTTGCCACAAGTGCAGGATGGAAAAATACAAAGTAGAAAAATTTTGCTGTCGATAAATTTTACGCCTGAGAAGTATTCTGGCAGGAAAAACCGCCTTGACAATTGTACAAGCTTTATTACACACAAATCGCTGTCTGCAATGCCCAACTGGTCTTGATTTACTGATAAAGTTGATGTTACAAAAAAGTATTTACGTAAACTAAAGCAGAAAAAATCCACTGGACTTCTGTTGATATCTTCAAAATGCTGCCAAAATCGCAGCCAATCAAACTCACAGGGCTAGGATTCACACATTGACAAAGTAGGCAAATAGTGGTCTTGCTGGAAACAAGGAAATATCCGAAAATCAGCAACTTCAGTTTGGAGATTAAGTATACACCTACCAAAATGAGATGCACTCATTGCTAAATCATGGTAAATACAAATTTAAAACTAAGATTTAAACCCGTTTCTCACAGTTGGGTTGCTCTGCATCCACAGCCTAAAGGAGTAATTCAATTTATTGCAGGGGCTTTCTTTGGTACATTTGGCCCCATGATTTTTTATCGCTATCTGCTTCAATGCCTATATGAGCAGGGATATACAATTATTCTTTTGCCGTTTAATTTCACTTTTAATCATTATGTAGAAGCTGGTTTCCTCATGAGAGAGCAGTATGAAATTCTGCCAGAGCTTGTGAGGATGGCAAGTGTTGAAGGATATGATTATGAAGCCTATCTAGATGATAAAAACTTTTCTTGGATTGGACATAGCCTTGGCTGTAAATATATCTCCTTATTAGAAGGATTTACTGCTTTACCTCCAGAGCCTCAAGATAGAGAAGACTTTATTCGGAATCTGCTATCTTATACTTCGGATAACTCACAGATAGAAAATGTTATTGCAGACATTAACATTCTCTTTGAAGAACTTAAACGAAAAATTGTAGAAGATCGGAAACTAATTTACAGTTACGTAAATCGGGAAATAAAAATTAACAGTGTCTTTATTAAAGGACAAGTTTCTATCCTCTTAGCACCTGATATTAGCGATACAGCCAGCGCAATTCGTCCTCAGTTTTTAGCAGATATCATCGATAATCTTGGTTGGGGTGTGAAACCAACCCCTGAAGAAACCAAGAATTTAATCAAGGATAGTGGACTATTTAATATCATGGGTTTAGTTTGTTTTAAATCTGATAATATTGCTCAATTAACCTGTGAATGGTTTACTAAAACATTGAGAAAACCACCACAAGAATTTATTAATACCTTGGAAGGTGGACATTTAAAACCTCTAGGTATTCAACTAGGTAAATATATGATTAATCTTTTTAATAAACCTTTGGTTGAATCAGTTCAAGAGAGAAATAGAGGCTTTGAATCTCATATAATTCAATTGCTTGAAAAACTGAAAGGATAAATCAACTGACCGTCACCGACTACCTAAGTATTTATCAAACAAAAATGACTTGCCCTCAAGATACAGATGAAGGTGTTCTTTAACAATATACGGCACAGTTTCCGAAATCCACTTATGCTCTTGTAGATTATTCACATGAAAAGAAAGCACTTCAATCAGCGCCATGATAAAGAAACCTTCTGTAATCTGTAAGTAGTGTTCAGGTAGCTTACGGATAGCTTGATAGCCTTCAAAAAAGGAAGGTCTAACAGTGGGAAGTAAATATTGAAGCGAACTTGCAATATCGTAAAGATAATATCCAAAGCCACAGCGAGCAAAATCGATTGGACAGAATTCCTCGTTGTGCAATAGATAGTTGCCTTCATGAAGGTCAGCGTGAATCAGTCCCCAAACATTTTGTTTCTGACCAAGTGTTTCTATCATCCTTTGAACCTGGCAAGCTCCTACTTCGAGGGTCTTGTAGTCTTCATCTGAAATCAATTCTTGTAATACTGCTGGATAAAGAGCCGAGAGTGCTACTTGCAGCCGATTCTTATCATAGGCTGGGCGAACAAAGTTTTGTGGCAGTTGCCACTGACTACTATGCTGGTGCAATCGAGCTAACAACAAACCAAGTTGGTAAGCTTGTTGTGGAGTTCGTTCTGCGTTGAGGATGTTGCCATCAATCCAATGCAGCAGTGAGCAATAAAACACTTCTTCGGTTTCATCTGCCAAAACTTGAGTGAGCCATTTATCCTGTAGATTTTTTACTGGCTCCTGCACAACAACTTCTGTGTCATGATGCAAGGCATCAAGCCACAGTAGTTCTGACTCAATCACCTGTGGTTTTTCCCAAACATCGCCTTGGAGCGTAGATATTGGTCGATGAATACGGAGAAGAAATTTTCCTGCTTGTGTTTTTATACAGAAGGTTATACTTCCACTGTGACCTAAAAAACAACGCTGTCCTTGAGCCATACTATATTGGGTAAGGGCAGCTTTCACGATGTAATCATAGATATTATCCTGCATTTTTCCATAAAGTCTTGGTATATTACTCTAATTTTAACTTTATTCCGTATTAAGACATTTAGATGTCATCGGCATAGTGCTATTACCAAGAAGTAAACCAGATCGTACACTCAGAAAAGCTCAGAATTAGAGAAGTCGGTAATCTGAGCTTTTTGTTACAATCCCAATTCTTCTGGAAAGCCTAGCATGATGTTTAAGTTTTGGATTGCGGCTCCCGATGCGCCTTTGCCCAAATTGTCGAGACGAGCAACTAGCAATGCTTCTTTGGTAGTGTCATTGGCGAATACAAATACCTGAACAATATTGGTGCCGTTGATTGCGTTGGCGTAGCCCGTCGTAGACATCGCATCCAAAAATATTCCGTCTCGCAGCAGTGTAGAATCTTGGTAGGGAGCAACCTGGACAAATTTTTCACTTTGGTAGTAGTTAGCGATCGCTTGATGAATAACCTCACCTGATGGGGGATTATCCAAAGTCCCCAACGGCAAAGGCACTTGAACCAGCATCCCTTGCTCAAAATTTCCTACTGCCGGTACGAATAGCGGCGGCGATGCTAACTCTGAGTAATGATGCATTTCCTTGACATGCTTATGTCCAAACTGCAAACCGTAGATACCATAAGGATAGAGCGACTCTCCTCCAGCCTCCTGTTCATGGAAGGTATGGTATTGTTTGATCAGATTCTTTCCGCCACCAGAGTAACCTGACACTGCATTAACGGTGATGGGAAAATTACTCTTTAAAATTCCCTTGGCAATCAACGGACGGATACAGGCTAAAAAGCCTGTAGGATAACAGCCTGGATTGCTGACATACTGAGCGCTGGCTATTTTCTCTCGCTGTCCTGGATTTAGTTCAGGAAAACCATATACCCAGTTATTAGCTGTCCGATAGGCACTACTAGCATCAAGGATCTTAACCGTAGTACTACTTACTAAGCTAACAGCTTCGCGGGCTGCATCATCAGGTAGGCAGAGAATGACAACATCAACGGCATTAATTAATTTAGCTCGCTCAGTTGCATCCTTACGTTTAGATGCCTCAATGCTAACTAACTCGATATCATCCCGTTGATTGAGGCGTGAGTAAATATGTAAGCCTGTGGTTCCCGATTCCCCATCAATAAAAATTTTAGGTTTAGTAATCATGCGTCCAGCATCCTGATCTGTGAGTAGTATTATGCAGTAAATCAATTCATGCTGGTCAAATTACTTGCTTTTTGCTCAGTCAGGAGTTGATTTAGGGAGAAAGCCACGGCAAACGCATCTAAAGTATAAGAATCCTTCAACAAGGTTAAGGCGTTTAATTCCCCTGTCTAAAAAGGGTAGCACGTTCAGGGTAAGCGCGTTTCAAATAGCAGCGATCGCTTGATT
>NZ_DASQZC010000296.1:0-22660 GCF_035638895.1 Nostoc sp.
GACTTTATTAAATATCTCTCAAATCTTGCTTGTCACTGTAAGCCTTAGCTGGTAGGCATTTACTCTATTTTATTCTTCACTATTTACTTGACTTTCGGCTGATTTTTCTTTTGTTTACCGATTACTGAATCGGTGTTCTAGCCTGTCGTGCGGTGGATGCCCAAGCCTGCATTCGCCCAACTGCCGCAGCATCCTGGATGGCAAGTGGGGTAATCGTTTGACGAATTGCTTCGAGGTCAGCAAGCGTTACCTGCTGCGGTCTATCCTCATCGAATGCCAGCAGAGCAGCTTCCGAAGCAAGGGTTTCCAGTTCTGCTCCTGAAAACTTCGCGGTGGAAGCAGCGATCGCTTCGAGATATTCGGATTCCAGGTGAATGCCAAAGCGTTGTAGATGAATGCTTAGGATCTGTACCCGCTCCGGTTCTGTCGGCAGATCGACGAAGAAATTTTCATCAAATCGCCCTTTCCTCTTTAGCTCAGACGGTAATGCTGAAGGATCATTGCAGGTAGCAACAACGAACACACCACACTGAGATTCGGACATAAACGTGAGAATATTGCCCAGAATCCTCTGTGAAACTCCACTCGTGTCACCAGTCCCCGAAAGTGCTTTTTCTATCTCGTCCACCCATAAAATGCAGGGTGCGATCGCCTCGGCAGTTTTCAAGGCACGACGCACATTACCTTCGGATTCACCTACCAAACTGCCCAAGAGGGAAGCAATGTCTAGTTGCAGAAGTGGTAGATTGAGTATGTTAGCGATGTTCTTGGCTAGCAAAGTTTTTCCAACTCCGGGAGGCCCCGCCAACAATACGCCTTTGGGTTGCGGCAGATGCAGCTTACGCGCCTCTTGAGTGAACAGTCGCCGCCGCCTCATCAGCCATTCGCGCAGTAAATCGAGTCCGCCAAAGGGGATAGTTGCAGGTTTGCCTAACTCAATTCCCATCTGAGCCAACAGCCGGGTTTTGTACTCGACTATCAGAGGTGTGACTGTGGCATCAATCAAAATACCATTCCGGCTCAGACGCTCTTTGACTGTTAACCGCAGAAAATCACTGATTTCTTCTAAGGTTAATCCCAGTGCTGCACGAGAAAGAGTTTCAAATTCAGCATGTTCTAAGGAAATAGTGAAAGTCAATTCTTGCTCAATAGCTGACTGTTGTAAGTCGTGTAAATAAGAATTGATGTGTTCAAGTATTTGGTCAATACTAGGTAACGGCACTTCACAGTAAGGGATCAATCTGACTAGGGATTCGTGTAATTGTATGTTCTGACCTAACAGAACAATGCGTTTATCTGTGGGTTTTAACCTGTGGTAAAGATTTTTTACCTTGCTTAAAATCTCCCATGATAATTGGGGTGAGTTCTTAGCAATGAAGGGGTGAATATCTCCGAGGATAAATACACCATTCCCACTAAAATTAGCAATGTAGTCGAATACGAATAGTAGTGGATCAGCCTGTGGTGGTTTCTTATACTCTGCGACTGGCTTAAATACCAATCCCCCATCTGCTGCAATTAAGCATTGCTCCAGGGTGGACACTCCCAGATTCCAGAAGAAGACAGGACTGTTTAGTTTGTTGTTGGCTTCAGTAGTCAGCCATTGTATGATAGTTGCCTCATCGAGCGAAAGCACATCAACCGCAGCAATGGGGATTTGTGAATCAAGCGTGGAGAGAAAATTTGAGAGTTTCATGGCGGATTTCAGATAACTTCAATTAGTTTTGGCGAAGCCATTGTGACAAAATCAGTAGTCAGTTATCGCTTAAAACTGACTACTGACTGGCTAATTACTGGCGCTGGTATTGTTGATGATTTGCTGTTATACGTTGTGCTTGAGCTTCCGGCTTAAATTCACGTTCGCCCTGTACAACCCCCAACGCCTCTTCAAATGGCTGGGTTGCTGACAAACAAGTTAATCCCTCAAAACCTTCCGCTTCCACTCGAACTTCACCTGTAGCCGAGTCGAAATGAATTAAAACTGAACGTTCCATAATTTATCTCCGTGCAAATTGTTTAACTTCCTGATGTCCGGCAAAAGTCAGTCGTAAAGTTTGCACAGTGCCACTGGTAGATTCTGCGATCGCACATTCTCCAAACTGCTCTTGTAATTCGGCGGCTTTGGCACGAATCAAATGCTTACCATAAGCCAGCATTAGTTTATTGCTGAAAAAGTCTTTGCCCAGCTTCGGAACTGTTTCATAGCTGTCGTGTATTACGTCGTACACGCCGCTTGCCTGATTCCATTTGAACCCGATGTCTGCACGGGCTTTAATGGTACGACCAGATACAATGATTTCAGCACTTTGTCCTTGAGATGACCCGTAGTATCCTTTTAATGACTGTGCTTTTTCATGAACTTGCGGTGATAGATTTAGATCCGTGAGGGCTTGTACTAAACATTCGCGGTTAGTAAGTTTGGTTTTAACGGTTGAGAAGTGTGACACAAGTTATCTCCAAGCTTTAAAAATTGGTTTGAGAAATAGTAAAAGTGCGATATTCTTTTGGAGGTGAACACCCCAGAGGTGAACACCACATTTCCAATTCATTAGTTAGTCTTGAGCGATGTAACTCCGCCCAAGACTGTTTTTTACCTGAACTTAAACGACATCACAGTAGCTTTCGACAAGCCCACATCACCAGTTGCAAGCTGTTGCAAATTGCGCTGTTCATCTAGTAGCTTGGTGCGAATTTCTTGCATCTTTTGCTGCAACTGATTGCGCCCCTCACTACCAAGATTCTTTGACTCAATCGCCGGATCATTAACAATCGAGTCAATGTGCGCCATCATCGCCTCTAAGCTGCTGCCAGCCTCTGAGTCAGCATTTGCTAGTAAAACCTGAACCTTCATCAGATGGCGTTCCATCTTTTTCTTAAACTGGACTGGTTTACGCCCTGGCTCCCAGTCGGCTAGTTCAGAGAGCAACTGTGCGGCAAGTTGTTCACCACCAGCTAGAGCCGATTCCCGTAGCCTTTGCTCCAGATTTTGGTCATACTGTTGTATGAACTGGGTAATCTGGTCTAGACATTCGGCTTGCTGCTGATTGAGTTGTTCAGAGAGGGCAGGAATAATCACCGGACGACCAATAACAACTTGCAAATAGTCTTCAAGGTCGGTCAGAATCGGAAATGCTTTTAGCAAATTGGCTTTGACATCTGCTTGCTTGTCGTGAGGTAGTTCCCAAGTATTAAGTGAGAGGAACTGATCAATCCGCTCTTGATAATCTTCGAGTCCCGCTTCGTAATCGACTTTTAATTGATTACGCAATCCAGGGGCAATATTATCTCTAATATTGATTAACTGATTCCAAACAAGTGGAGCCAAATCAATCGGACAGACCCAATCGCCAGTATCACTTGACATCCACTCTTGAACTGAAGCAATCTCTTGCCTCAATTGGGCAGCAGCTTCATCAAGCTTTTTGAATACCTTAATACCTCGCAGACCAACTTCAGAATTAGTCACTTTTACGAGGTCTGACTCAATTTCCGACACTTCAGCTTTTAGCACATCCGCCCATTTAGGAGCAGCAGACTTTGTACTTTTCTTTAACTGGATACGAAAGCGAATGCGGGTTTTATTGAGTTGGGAGAAATTGTGACGTTCGACTACTGCATCAGTTAGGAAATTTGCAGCAATAGGATTGTCGATTGCTTGTACCATTATTATTGACCTCAATCATTATTTTTCACTTTCAATTCAGCGAAGCTTTCTTTGTGAGTATTTCTCAATTTGTGAATACCTGTAGTAGCTCTATAGATTACTTTTGTAAAGCTTTCTTGTATCCGAATATGTCTTTTAATGACTGGCGGTTTGTGTATTGACATCGCTAAAATAGTTGAAGTTGCTGCGAATTGTCCTGTATCACAGGCTTTTTATAAACCATGCCTTCGACTTCATAACAGCGAGTCATAAGTTTATTTCGGTTTAGTGGAAAGCTGGCTTTTTTCCTTTGATTAGGCAGAGGTAAAAACAGATATTGTGGATGTTGTATACTACCTGTATCACCCAGATATCGACAAAGCGTACCGTTGATTTGGTAGACCTTTGATGAACTCAGCAGTGTCGCGTCGTACACTTTAATCAAATTTTCTTCCATCTGATTAGCATTGAAGTAGAGTGTGCGATAATCTTTTGTGGAATCGATTTTTCTCTACAGTTAACTTTAATCAGTTTGACTGTAGAGTTTTTCACGTATAATGTAATTTTCCGATTCTTTCAAAGATAGAAATGCTCGAAAATCTGGTTTAATTTTGACTTTGATTCATCTGGTAGTGCCTTAAAATCAAACTCCTCTGAGTCCCAAACTTCATCTAAACTTGTAGACTCATCAATGATGTTTGCAATCAAACTCACTTCATCGCTGTAATCCCAACCGTTAGCCAAAAGCCACGGCAAGACTCCCTCAGATTGCAATAGTTTTTCAACGTCGAACGAGTCGGAAAACTGCTGTAAGTTTTCGACACTGGGCTGAACAATTGTAGTAGTCATCTGTGATTAGTTGTGAATAGTTGAACAGCACACGTTGGCTGTAGACAAGGCTTGAGTAACTTATAACTACAGTCTCTCAAGCCCTGTTTACAACAAGTTAGAACGCCATCTCCGCCGCAGCTTTGGTTACAGCAATTGCCTGCTTGCTGACCTCGCGCCAGTTTGTCTCCTCGTTGTAGGATGCCATGACTAACTCCGACTCTACCCAAACGCGACAGAACAGAACATTCTCATCTGTCGTTCCCGGCTGCGGCTGTAGTGTGATGGGAGAATACAATTGTTCTGGAGTCAAAGTTGCGATCGCCGCAAGTATGCACTTTGAGAAATGCGTATCGTAGCCTGATTCTAAAATATATGTCCGATCTGCTTGAACAGTAATTAACAACTTGCAGGATTCTTTTTTGCGGCGTTCTGTATTCTCAAACCGTAGTTCTTTAAGATATCCAGTTAAAGCAGTTTTGGGGATATCACTCGGTTCACCATTTAGCTTGTACCACAGCCCTCCGTGCTGACGATTGCAGTAGATTTTGCAACTGCCAGCTTCCGAATGCAATCCCAATTTCGGCTTATTGATTGCTGCAACTAATTGCTTGAGTAGTTCCTCTTGGCGCATCAAAGCAGCAAGTAGTTCAGCATTTTCTTGAGGGGTCATTTGTTTGTACCAAAAGCATTTTCACTTTTGCATTGGCGTAGCCGTTTAATTGTGATATGTGAAGCGTAGAGCCAATAAAACAGCGCTCTTGATTTCACAAAAGCGCTTTTAACTAATAATTATTTGTAGTTATAGGTTATTCGTGCGAATCAAATCTTGCTAACAACTCTCCACGAGATAAACTAGACAATTCCAGTAAAAATCTTGCAAAGTCATCTGGTGCTAACTGCAACAAATTATCGACCACTCTCGCTAATTCTTCATCCACAGAACCAAACCTAAATCTCAACAAGTTTTCTACAATTTGGCGTTGTCCTTGCTCTACTCCCTCTTGTACCGCTTGCGCTCTTGCTTCTTGATAAGCTTCTGTTAAGTTCATGATCAACTCCTGGTCATATAAAGTTAAATCTGTCTGCGTCATCACACTGATACGCCACCTGTAAACTATGTCTAAAACATTTTGGCGTAGTCGGTTGGATGAAGGAAGCGCAATGAGTTCACTTACTGCTTGTTTTTGAATTGCTCCTCGTCCTAGAAGCCTCAACCATAGCGTCTCTGGAGTAACTGGTAGTTGGTTAATAGCTACTATTGCAAGTCTAAAAACATTAGGCAGAAAGTATATTCCAGTAGTCCAGTTTTCTAGCTCTAATTGTGCGCCAAAACTGTTGAGTAAATCTTGCGAAGCTGATGGTACTACAATCCAGAAACGCGGTAAATCATTATCATCTAAAGTTTTCCCTTCTACCGATGCCCGACAGTTCAAAGTTGAAAAGACACTTAAAAGTTTATGTAGGCAGCTTCGGACTTCTGTTTCACCAATTTGCTCATAATAAACTTCTATTGAACAATCACTTTGAGCAACTTTAGCAAGTAATCCAAGTGAGTGTCTTCCGGTTTGAATTGTCCCTTTCGGAAAAAACAGAACAATTCCCCGCCTTTCTGAATCGGTTATTACGCCGCTAACTTCTACGCTACCTAACGGTGAAAGCAAGCCTTCGAGATAATGCTCAACAAACAGACTATAAAATTTTTGGGTCATTCAAAGGACAAATTGCGAAGGATAGTTTATACCAATACCAAAATCGCTTTCGTTGACTTGGAAAGTATTAGTCTTAATCAATACTGTCCTAAAGCAGCTTGAAAAACTTGTTCAGCAGTTAAATTTAGCTCTCTTAAAGTAGGTGATTCAATCCGGTCATTTCCTCGAAATTGAGTAACTTGATATTCACCTTCGACTAAAGCATAAACTGATATTGTCGGTTGTTTAGGATTCCCAATAAACCGCTTTCCACCAAGAGCAGCATAGTCAACAATCCAATATTCTGGAATCCCAATTTCCTCGTACTCACCAAATTTTAGAAAATAATCATCACGCCAATTTGTACTTACAACTTCCACGGCTAATGGAATTGATTCTGCTTGAGTAACTGTTGATGCTCTTTTCCAGAGTGGTTCATTGACCAAGTTAGGAAGATTCAATACTAATACATCTGGAATATAACCAGATTTCTTGTCAACTGATTTGACTAATACTTGACCAGGAATAGTATAAGCTAGATTAAATCTGCGAATCTCAAAATTGAGTTCTCTAATCAAAAATGCTCTAACTAGCTCATGTTCTCCTGTTGGTTGCATTTCTACTATTACTCCTTTGTATAGTTCATATCTGCCATTTTCTGGTTTCCACTCTAGAAATTCTTCAAAAGTAACTGGTTCTGGTAAAGCTTGAAACATCGTATTATCTCTTCAAGTTTGAACTAATGCCGATGGAATGTTTGATCGCGCAAAAATTTTAGATTTGCTTCTATCTTTACATTTAAATAAAGGATCTCGTTCTCAAATTGGTAAGTGGACAGTTTTTCTAATTTCTCCTGTCCACTGTTCAGATTTCTTTAATTTTACGCTACCGCCAACTCTAAACTAACCTGTGGCACTTCACTAGTCACCGCAGCTTGAGCAAAGGATTTTACAGCTTCTCTGGCGCTCCAATACTTCATGCCATTGCTACGCTGCCAATAGTACGTCTTGGTGTCGTTTTCCCAGATTTCATCAGGGTTTCTGACCTTAAAGAGTATCCCCAAAAACTCACCATCCAGATATACATTGTGAGCCGTCTGGGTGTCAGTGCGTCCTACATAGGTCAGTCGGTAGCCATCTACTGGCTGGCATAAATCCACTGCACGAGTCCCGCGATACGAGCAGTTGCCGCAGCCGTGACCATCACAGTCAGGGCAGATGGCAGCAGGAGTATTCCATTTGAGTGGTGTGAAGTCCCATTGAGCCAGTGAGGAAAATAATCGAGGCTTTTGTGAGGTGTAGCAGCCAGCATAACCGATTACCTTGTCAGGATAGGGTTGGATACTCAGCGATAACCAGTCATAATCACCCAACAAGCTAATTTTGTCAGCAACTTGTTTTAATTCCTCATCTAGTTGCTGATTGCGCTTTACTGGAGCAAAAAGACTTGTTTTAATCTCTACTACTGCGCGTTTGAACTGTTCTTTGTGGTATCGAGCATAGCCGTGGATCATTTTTACCCAAACTGTAGTGCCATCTTCAGTAATCCAGATAGTCACTACATCTTTGGGCTGGCACTCTTTTGAGTAATCTGACTGATTGACGATGGTTGCAATGATTTGGCGATCGCTGTTCGTTAGCGGATCTTTTGTTGGCGTAGGGGCTAAACTTTGTGTAATCATTAGAAAATACCTCTAAATGGGTAAAAAGGCGATCGCAGACTTTCCACGGACGGCGATCGCCTTTTGTTTTGCGTGAACAACGTTGTGGTTTACCGCAACGCTCTCAAATGGCTTTGGCGTAGCCTCACATTTCTAAATTTCAGTTATTGTCTAGCAAGAATTCACAGCACAAGGCTCTAGAGAAGGTATTAAACTCAAGTCGCAAGTGACAAGTCGTAAGTCGTAATGTAAGTTTTGTAACGGGCATTTAGACCCCGCAAACACATACTTGCGGCTTGATAGAAGCCGGGGACTTAAAACAAGTCGCAAGTAACAAGTCGCAAGTCGCAAGTTTAAGAGCAATTTTGTGAATTTTTACTTGCGACTCGCTACTTGGTATTATTTTTACTTGCGACTTGCGACCTGCGACCTGCGACTTGGTTAATTTGTTCTTCACTTGCGATTTGCGACTTGCAACTTTGTTGAGCGGTTGCCCTGATTGCAGTATGAGTGGATTTATTGAGTGATCTTGAGTATCTCCCCCAGCCGACTTTACCTGGCGTACCTTGTGCTATACGACGGGGGGTTCTTGTTTCTCAAATCTATGTTTTGTGTTAATCAAATCTGGGTTTGGGGTTGAGCGCTTCTTTGTTTTTCAAAAGAGGCATCGCGCTCGTCTCCTCTCTTATGATTATTATATTACTACGCTCACCAGTGTCTGTCAAGCAGATTTTACTGGTGAGCGTAGTAGCTAATCCTCTTAGCTGTTGTAATCTATGTTCCAAATAAGCGAAGTGATATCCCCATTTAAAGCAGCACAAAGTTTCTCTAGAATTTCTGTACTAACAGTCATCTGAGTTGGTTTTTTTGGTTTGTTAATAAAAACGTGAGGAGTCTCTAGCTGCTGAATATAAGCCACAGAAACTCCCACAGCATCAGATAGCTTTTGTCTACTATATCCAGCTTTCTCTCTAAGCTCCCTGAGTTTTTGGGCATTTTCTTCATTCCACCTAAACGCAGCGATGGGTGTTACATCTACTGTGATATTCATTTTTACTTTAATTTTATTTTCACTGCGCTCGCCAATTGACATGATAATATTATTAATATACTGGTGTCAACCATAAGGCTACACCAAGCAAAGGTGAAAGCGATCGCTTGCCCATTAGCAATGCGATTATTTCAGCCTGCGTCAACTGGAGAAACACAACACCTGTTCAAAGACTCTTACGGTTAATTTTCTCAAGGCCAAGTGAAACTCACAAAGAATTCATTGCCGTAGAAATAAAATTGCTTGTACACGATTGCGGATCGGGGCAATACCTTTATTTGAGCGTCTTGATTCTGAAACGATTAAAGTTTTTAGCAACCAGTTTTCAGACTTGATTTGGTCATCGGGATCTCCCTGGTGGCTCCAGCGTTAGAAGTTTACTTGCCGCCACTCCGGGTTAGCTCCGGCTACTTTTCCCGGTGGCACTTCAGTTTTGGTTCGTTGAATTAGTTTGCGATCCCTTTTCGCAGTCGGCTTAAAGACTCACTATACTGAGTAAAATTTAAGTCGAATTTCTCTAGCTATTTTCTCATCTAGAACTTAAAATAGTCGTTAACACTGTTTGCGGGACTTTAGTGCGACTTCCGAACCTAGCATCTGAAGCTATCCTAGCTTGTCGTGTCGTCATTACGCGAACAGTACCCCCTTCAAAAAAGCCAATGTTACTATTTTGGAGATGTCTAAAGATCAATCAACTGCTGCCTTGACTGAAGAATGTTTAGAAACTGGCGCTCGTATTCCTTCTCTGCTTTAGTTTTATCAAGACATAGATTCGTCAGGTTCTAGATAGTTGCAGGAGGGGAAGTTCAATCTCAAATTCTGTCCACTTCCCTGGTATAGAATCACAAGAAAGCTTTCCGCCGTGCTTCTCCTTAATGATTTGGTAGCTGATGGCTAAACCTAAACCTGTCCCTTTCCCAACAGACTTAGTAGTGAAAAATGGGTTAAATAATTTGGACTGTATTTCCTGACTAATACCGAGTCCATTATCTTTAACCTTAATAACAATAGTGTTATTTTTAACAATTGTCGAAATCCAAATAGTGTTTGTTTTAGCTTTTATTTCCTCTAGTGTTAGCTGAGAATGGCGTTCTTCGAGTGCATCAATTGCATTGCTAAAAATATTCATAAACACCTGATTTAATTGACCTGCGTAGCACTCTACTAAGGGTAATTTTCCGTAATCTTTAATAACTTGAATTGCAGGAAATTCAGGTTTAGATTTAAGGCGATGGTTCAGAATAACGAGTGTACTATCGATACCTTCATGAAGATCAACCTTTTTTACTTCTGCCTCATCTAACCGTGAGAAGTTTCGCAATGACAATACAATCTCGCAAATCCGGTTGGTTCCCATTTCCATTGACTGGAGTACCTTAGTTAAATCCTGACCCAAAAAATCAAAATCAATTGCAACCAGTTCTGCTTCAATTTCTTGTGGTGGTGAGGGAAAATATTTTTGATACAACTGCACTAAACCTAACAAACCCTGGGTGTATTCCTCAACGTACCTGAGATTACCATGAATAAAGTTGACCGGGTTATTAATTTCATGAGCAACACCTGCTACCATCTGACCAAGAGCTGACATTTTTTCGCTTTGAAGCATTTGTGCTTGGGTACGCTGCAATTCACTCATGGCTGTTTTGAGTTCAACAGTTCGTTCTTCGACTCGCGCTTCTAGTTCGGCATTACTATTTTCTAAAGCAATAAAGGATTGGCGCAGTTGCCCTGCCATGTGGTTAAACGAATGGGCAAGGACGTTAAGTTCTTGAATATTGCCATCTGTAACTGTCTGGTCTAAGTCGCCAGATGCCATTGCCTGGCTTGCCTGCTTCAAACGCAGGACAGAATGTGAAATCCAGCGTTCGGTAAAAATACCACTTATGGTTGCCAATATCAGTGCCCCAAAACAAAGTAAAATAGTAATCTGGGTATTAGCATTGATTTGAGACATAAAGGCACTGTGCGGGATGCTGGTCATAACTAGCCAGTCCAAGCCATAAGCGTCGCGCCAAGGCGCAATATGCACAGAATAATCTTCTCCTTGAAAATTGACTTGCAGTTCTTGGGTACTAGTGATTGTCCGAAGATTAGGAATTCTTTGCTGAAGCTGTCGAGCAATCCCCTGCACAACTGGATTAGGACTATCTATTGCTTTAAGACGTTTAATTTCGTTCTTGTTGACAGTAAAAGGTTGCTCTGGACAAGAATTAGCAACCAACATCCCATCACGTTCTACAATAAATACTTGCCCAGAGCGACTGATATCTAATGTTCGCAAAAATTCGCTTAGTTTCAATAGATGAATATCAACCCCCACCACGGCAATCAGCTTTTTAGTGGCATCATAAACTGGGCTACCTGCCGATGCTGCAATATAGGGAGGATAGGCAGGATCGTAGTAGGTGTAGATCCTTGTCCAAATGGGTTTCCCAGCTTTGGCGGGTTCAGTGTAATTGGGTTCATTTAGGGTATCCCAGGTAGCGGTAGACAACAGTTGAGTACGATTGCCATCGTTGTCTGTCAAGTAAGTTTTAGAATTTTTCGGCAACCTAGGTGTTTTGATGGTGTTCTCGTCGATAGTAACTGTTTTGCCATCATAGCGACCGGCTCCACCTCCTTCTCCAGTTGGTAGATTGAAGCTGATGTAGGTCAGATCATAGGCTTGCATTTGGTACCAGAAGAATTTGCCAACAGTTTTGCGATCGCGCACATTCAGTAATCCCATGCGAATTGCATTAGCATTGGTCTGGATGACTTTATGCGGAATTGACAAGTAAGCATCTAAGTGATGATTTACTTCACTACTTGTTCGCTTCATCAACTGCTTTGACAGATCCTCAACAGCCTTCTCACCATTTTTAAACGATAAGTATCCCACTAGCCCCACTGCACCAAACACTTGCACTACAAAAGGAACAATGAGAACAAGCTGCAATGGCAATGCCCAGAATTTGCTGGATGGGGAACGGGTTTTCATAACCTGGAAACTAGAGTACATTTAGAAGGCTGTTGATACTGTTTAAAACTTATTAAAAGCAGTATAAATTGTTGCCTTAGTTAAGATAATTCCCTAAAAATATCCCGATCGAACATAAATTCACTCTATTTTTAGGCACCTAAAATAAAATGCCCCATCTGATAAAGGAGATAATACGGTTGGGTTAACAAAGTTACCTGTTGAGGCAAGCAGTTCTTGAGTAGTAAAGAAAAACAGGAGCAGAGAAATTGATGATTAACCAATTTCTCTGCCCCTGCCTCAATAATTTATCCGCACCCTATTGGAGAGGAGGCTCCAAAAAACCAGAGTCAATAAAGTACGAAAAGTAAGTATTCAGCAGTTTATCGTCTACAGGTGGACAAGTAATACTACTGCCTACTAAGCCAGTGAATGTATTAGAGCTATCAAATTGTAGAGATTTTGATTGAAAATAAATTTCAGGAATTGACTGTTGCTGTTCCGGAAGTTTTTCAAATAAGAAGGATAAGAAGGGCAATAAAGCATTTTCTGGCATAGTCGGGAGAAAAAAATCGACTTTAGAGAGCCAATCTTGAAAAGGAATTATCTCAATTGAATAGCCAAAATTCTGCATCCATTTGGCAAGCTGATACCATGATATAGATTGAGGATTAGAGATGTGAAATATTCTCTGATTAAATGATTTTTGTTTTGATAACTGGACGATCGCCTGGCTAATATAATCAACGGGAACAATATCTACAGGTATGTTCCAATCAGGTGCAAACCCCAGTTGAATACAGCCTTTAATCAGGCTGCGTAAAAAGCCGGGACGATTACAAATTCCTGTTTGGCTGTGTCCTTCTATCCAAGTGGGACGATAGATAGCTGTGGGAACTCCTCGCTCATGAGCCAGTGTAACTAATTTTTCTGCAACCCATTTGCTTTGGGTGTAACCGTAGAGGCCATGAGGGCGATCGGCTGACTGTTCTAAAATAACTCCTGTTTCAGGATAGGCAATTGGTGAAAAAACGCCAATAGTAGAGACAAAATGAACGGGTTTAATCTTTGTTTGACTTGCCAATCTCAAAATTTCTTGTGTACCTAAAACGTTCGCGGCTTTTAGCGCCGAGTATGGATACACAAAGTTAACTAATGCACCGTTGTGGTAAATAATATCGATAGTTTCTGCCAAATTTTGAAATTGTTCAGACGACAACCCCAGCAGTGGTAGAGATATATCGCCAATTACGGGAATAATTCTGGAGCTTCTATTTTGCTCCCAAAGCTTGTATTCTTCTAGGATACTCTTGATGCGATCGTTACCTTCTTGAACATCACTAGCCCTGACCAAGCAATAAACCTTTGCCTGGGTTTGCTCAAGTAATTCGTGAAGCAAGAAAGCACCCAAAAAGCCTGTTGCACCAGTTAATAAAACGTTGGTTGGTTCAAAAGTGAAATCAAGTGATGCAGTTTTAGAGTTAATTGTTGGATCTAAAATAGCATCAGCTTCCAGATCGAGGGCAGGATGAATGCTTGATGCTGCATAATCTCCAGCTTTGATTGCTGCAATGATTTTAGCTAATTCTGCAATGCTAGGAGCTATGAAAATATTTTGTAGGGACAACTCTATCTGCAATGTTTTTTGTATCTGGAAAAGCATTCGAGCTAATAGTAGAGAGTGTCCCCCTAACTCAAAGAAGTTGTCATGAATTCCAATTTGTTGGAGTCCCAAAATTTGAGTTGCGATCTGAGCTAATTGCTGTTCAATCTCGTTACGAGGTGCGACAAAACTTTCCTGTAGTTCAGGTCTAACTCGGTTTGGTGCCGGTAGTGCGCGGCGATCAACCTTGCCGTTTGGTGTCAGTGGTAGGGAGTCCATGACGACAAAGACAGCAGGAATCATATAATCAGGTAGTTTCTCTTTCAGAAAAGCACGCAGTTGCGGTACCAGATTTAATGAATTGTCTGCTTGTTTACTTTTAAGGGGATTATTAGCGTAGGCACTCCAAGGTTTGATGGGAGCGGTTTTGTCACAAAAGAAATCAATTATGCTCTTGTCATCTGTTGTGGGCGCAGTACAATTTCGTTGAAATACTACATCATAGCACTCTTGTGCATCTGAAGCTGACCAGTCGATGTGGATAGTGTAAGGTAAACAATAGCCCAAATTCCAAAGTGCTTCAGGATCAATCCCTATTTGTTGTGTATTTTCCTGTAATTTTGCCCGCAGTTCACCGACTGTTTGAAAATCATTGGAGTTCGCCAACAATTTAGTAGCTTCAACATCTGCTATAATTCGCGGATTCTGAATACCAGCTAAACTCAGACATTCTGGTTCTGTTTCTTCTAGAAGTTTATAGATTCTAGACAACGTTAAATCCGGCTGCCAATCTAGCCAAGTCGGTTTTACAGTCAGATTCTCCTTAGTACCGATATGAAGGATGACATCATAACGAAAGCAAGTCATTTCATTGTGATAATTACCACGCTTAAGCTGAATTTGCACATGGCTAATCTGAGATAGATGTTGCTTGAGGGCATTAAAAAAGGCTGGATCGATAATTAATTCTCCATCGTGAGCTATACGTTCTTGAATGCGCTGTCGTAGTTCCTCTATGGGCAAAGTGTTGGCAGCCTGATATAACTGCACGGATGTATGAAAAGCTTCTAGCAACGGCAAGCTGCGTACATCTCCAATGAAGATGTATCCGCCCTGTTTGACTGACTTAACTGCTTTTTCTAAGACACTCACTAAGTAGTCAATACTAGGAAAATACTGAATTACAGAGTTAATCACGATTACGTCAAAGCTTTCAGGTTCTAATTCATCAAGTGCATCTGCGGCTTTGGTGGCAAGCTTTACCTGGGATAAATTTTGCTGCTTTAATTGTTGCTCTAAGTAACAGATGGCTGTTTTTGAGAGATCCATCCCAAAGTAATAGGAGCAGTGGGGAGCAATTCTAAACAGTAACAGCCCCATTCCACAACCAATTTCTAAGACATGCTGCGGTTGTAAAGATAAAATTCGCTCAACTGTTCGATCTACCCACTCTTGCATCTCTTGAGATGCGATCGCTAATCCTGTGTAGCTGCTATTCCAGCTGATAATATTGAATTTTGGATCGGACTTGAAATTTTGCTCTATTGCAGACTGGTTATATGATTCATTCCAGATTGTTTGCCACTGTTGTAGTTGTTCAATTTGGGATGTAGTCGAGGCATCCTCTGCTGATTTTTCTGGTTTAGGAACAAGGTAGGCAACCAATCGCTCATCATTGGCAACAACTACTGTTTCCCTCACAGCAGGATGTTGGCTGAGTGCAGTTTCAATATCTCCTAATTCGATCCGAAAACCACGAATTTTCACTTGGTGATCAATTCTATCCAAGTATTCGATGTTACCATCTGGAAGATAGCGAGCTAAATCACCAGTTTTATACAGACAATCTTGTTGCCCATTACCAAAAGGGTTATGAATAAATCTCTCTTGAGTCAATTCAGGTCGATTCAGGTATCCCTGAGCTAAACCCACACCACCAATATATAATTCCCCTGCTATACCAACAGATACAAGTTGCAAAGACTGTTGGTGATTTTTATGAGATTTACACAAATAAATTTGCGTATTGGCAATGGGACGACCAATAGGTACTGAACTATTTCCTGATTCTAATTTGTAAATTGTAGACCATACGGTAGTCTCTGTTGGCCCGTAGACATTCCAAACAGAGGAACACTTATTGAGCAGTTCATCTGCTAGTGTTCTCGATAAAGCTTCCCCGCCACAAAGAATTTTCAAATGTGGATTACCTTGCCAACCTACTGCTAATAGCATTCGCCAAGTCGCTGGGGTAGCTTGCATAAAAGTTGCACCCGATCGCTCAATATACTCAGCTAGTTGTAAAGCATCAGAGGCGACTTTGCGGCTAGCTAGGGCAATACGCGCACCGACAATCAGCGGTAAGTAAAGCTCTATGGTTGCAATATCAAAAGAGATGGTAGTCACAGCCAAGAGGATATCTTGCTCACTCAGTCCTGGTTCCTGAGCGATGAAACATACAACATTTACTAGCGAACAATGTTTAATTTGCACTCCTTTGGGCTTACCTGTGGAACCTGATGTATAAATTGTATAAACTAAATTTTCAGGTTTTACTCCACTATTTGGATTCTGCTGGCTTTGCTTGGTAATGACATACCAATCAGAGTCTATGCAAACTACCTGTGCATTATGTTTGGGCAGCTTGTCGCTCAAATTTTGCTGCGTCAACAGTACTGGTGCTTGTGAATCGTTGAGCATAAATGCTAAACGTTCTTGCGGATAAGCTGGGTCTAATGGCACATAAGCTCCACCCGCTTTGAGAATTCCTAACACCCCGATAAGCATCTGAAGCGATCGCTCAATGCAAATACCGACAATAACATCCGGTTTTACACCAAGGGTTTGCAAATAATTTGCTACTTGATTTGCTTGCTGATTTAATTCTCGGTAAGTTAGTTGCTGTCCGGCAAATTCAATCGCGATCGCATTCGGTGTTCTTAATACTTGCGCTTCAAACAATTGGTGAATACATACTTGAGGAAAATCTTTTTGAGTCTGATTCCATGTATGCAGTTGTTGTTGCTCGGTTTTTGTGAGCAAGGAGTATCTATCGACTTTCTCATCTGGATTAGCAACGATGTCCTCCAGTAGTTTTTGGAAATGTTCAGTCATGCGAGCGATCGTACTAGCTGCAAACAAGCCGGTACTATACTCGAAGTAACCTACTAGGCCAGTCGGTGTTTCAGCCAATTCCAAAAACAAATCAAATTTGACAGTTTTATTATCAAGGGGCAGATGAGTTAACGACAAACCCGGCACTTCCCAAGTAGATGTCGGTGTATTTTGCAAGTTAAATACAACTTGAACAAGTGGATTTTGATTGAGATCGCGATCGGGTTGTAATGCCTGCACCAGTTCCTCAAATGGTAAGTACTGATAAGTATAAGCTCCTAAAGTCATGTCTCGGACTCGTTGTAAAAACTGCCGAAAACTAGGCAAACCTGACAAGTCTGCTCGGAGTACGAGGGTGTTGGCAAAGAATCCCAACATCTTTTCTAGTTCAGGGTCATGACGATTGGCAACGAGTGTTCCAATAGCAAAATCGTCTTGTCCAGTGTAATGAAAAAGTAATGTTTGGAAGGCGGCCAGCAGTGTCATAAAGAAGGTAACACCTTCTTGACGGCTCAATTGCTTCAGTTCTGTGCTTAAAGATGCGGATAAACTCAGGAAATGCCGTGCCCCCTGATAGCTTGACACTGATGGTCGAGGGAAGTCTGTTGGTAATGGCAAGATGGGTGGTAGACCATTTAACTGCTTTTGCCAATAGGCAAGCTGACGTTCTCGGATCTCACCTTGCAACCACTGTCGTTGCCAAACTGCAAAATCAGCATACTGAATTGTTAAATCCGACAGGGGAGAAGTTTGTTCTAGTGCAAAGGCAGTGTAGAGGATCGCCAGTTCCTGCAACAATACTTTCATTGACCAACCATCACAGACAATATGATGCAAGTTGATCAAAAGAAAATGCTCGGTTTCACTTAATTTAAAGAGTGCAGCACGCAGCATGAGATCCTTAGATAAATCAAAGGAACGTCTAGCCTCTTTGATAATTAATTCCCAGATTTGGCTTTGATTTGTAGGTGAATCTATGACAGTTAATTGAAAGGTTGAAGATGGATAGATCACCTGTATAGGTTGCCCATCTAAAGCTTTAAAGGTAGTACGTAAGATTTCATGACGGTTGATTATTTCTTGGAAACTTTGTTCTAAAGCTCCAACTTTTACCAAACCATTTAGCTGAAAGGCTTCTGGTACGTTATAGAAGGGATTGTTCGGTACTAACTGATCCAAAAACCATAATGGTTCCTGTACGGATGCTAAAGGTAAGTTAGCGTCGCGTTTTACTCGTTGGATTGGGAGAAGCTTTATAGTTTGTATTTGTTGCCTATCTGTTTCTATTAGCTTTGCAAGTTCAGCTATTGTGGCTGATTCAAATAGACAATGTAAAGGTAACTCAATTTGCAAAACATTGCGGATACGGGAAATTACTTGCGTAGCCAGCAGTGAATGTCCGCCTAAATCCAAAAAATGGTCATAAATTCCCACTTGCGTTAAGCCAAGAATTTCACTCCAAATATTTGCTAACGCTATCTCTGTAAGAGTTTCAGGCGCAACAAAATTCTCTTGGTTATTTCCATAGATTGGCACAGGTAGAGCTTGACGGTCAACTTTACCACTAGGAGTTAATGGTAGTTTATCTAGTAACACGATCGCACTCGGTACCATATACTCTGGTAGTTGCGATCGCAAAAATTCTCGCAGTTCACTTACAGAAATAGCAGGCGTATCTGCAACTATATATGCAACTAAACGCTGTTCACCAGGTATATCATTTCGGGGAACTACTACTGCCTGCCGTACTAGAGAATGCTGTTCAAGTACAGTTTCAATTTCTCCTGGCTCGATACGGTAGCCGCGAATCTTAACTTGCTGATCTATACGTCCTAAATACTCAATGTTGCCATCAGCAAGATATCTGGCTAAATCACCTGTTTTATACAAGCGATCGCACTTGTTAAAAGGACTGACAACAAATCTTTGTGCTGTCAATTCAGGAGAATTTAAATATCCTTTTGCTAGACTAACACCACCAACATATAACTCCCCAGCAACCCCAACAGGTACAGGTTGTAGGTCTGAATCTAATAAATATATTTGACTATTAGCAATTGGTTGGCCAATTGGTGGCAATGCCGGCCAATCTTGCGATGAACCAGTCAAGGTAAAGGCTGTGACTACATGAGTTTCAGACGGCCCATAGTGGTTGTACAAACTACATTGAGGTAAGCGACTAAATAAATGGGCGATCGCTGTTGTGATACGTAATTGTTCCCCAGCAGTAATCACCTCACGCAAACTAGTAGGAATGATGCTTTCCATCTGTGCCACTTCTGCTAATTGTTGCAGTGCCACAAACGGCAGAAACAGCCTCTCAATCCCTGCTTGGTTGACAAAGCGTAGCAAGCTTGCGGGGTCACGGCGCGTTTGTTCGGAAATTAGAACCAGTGTACCGCCTGTGGTGAGGGTAGCAAAGATTTCTTGGAAGGAGACATCAAAACTAATCGGAGTATATTGGAGTGTTTTGGCATTCAGACCGACTGTTGAATTTTGCCCCTGCCAAGTAATTAAGTTGACAAGGGGATGGTGAGGCATTGCCACACCCTTGGGTTTACCAGTTGAACCAGAGGTGTAGATGACATAAGCTAAGTTGTTGGGAGTAACTTCGCTTTGGGGGGCGGTTGTAGGATTTTGGGCAATTGCTTCCTCATCGCTATCTAAGCAAAAGCGATGTGTAGTTTGTATTGACAAATCTTTGCACAGATGGCTTTGAGTTAATAATATAGAAGTTTGGGCATTTTCGAGCATGAAACTGAGACGTTCTGCTGGATAGGTTGGATCAAGAGGAAGATAAGCACCACCTGCTTTTAAGATAGCTAGTACAGCAATAACTAATTCTAAAGAACGTTCTAAACACAATCCAACGATAATATCAGGTTGCACTCCTAATACTTGCAAATAATGAGCAAGTCGGTTAGCACGCTGATTTAGCTCTTGATAAGAAAGACACTTACCTTCAAATTCTATTGCAATACTAGTGGGTGAACACAGTACTTGAGCTTCAAATAAATGATGAATTAATAACGTTTGACAAGGGTTAGAATTATGGAATTTTTGGGGGGGATTTACTTGGAATTCTGTAGAATTTTTAATTATCATGTTTGTGTTTTATCAATCTGTGACTTGAAGAAGATTTTGGACAATTCGTCCAACTTTACCTTCCAAAAATGGATGTCTAAGTTTACCTTCCAACAACGTCCATAATATAGCAGAATGGAAAACTAAACTGCTCAAATTCTATGCCTGTATGCAAGATAAAGGTTTTGGTAATAGCTATGACTATTAGGCAAACGATCAGGGCGGCCGCATCATGTCAACAAGCAAAGCCTATTCTCAATAGAACTAAAATTAATGTTATTAACTCTTGCTTATTGCGAAAATTTTAGGCGTTGGCGTAGCCCACCGCAGGCATCGCTTTGGGGCTTAAAAAATAATCAAGCGGTTCAATTTGCATTTGGTGTTTCTTCGGTTGGCAAAGAGCGAATCAACTCTCGAATCACATCCGTTGCTGGTCGTCCTGTTATTGAGCAGTATTTTTCTAATCTTTCTGCTTCCTTTGATGCCAGATTAATTGTAAGTCTTTTAGTCGCCCATTTCTTATTCACTGGTTTAATGAACTCAAATTGAAACTACTTCTCTAATATCAATCATTCAAACTGTTATCACAATGATAAAAGTAATGATATTAGCCTCAAGAAGCTGTAAAGGAAACACTAATAACTGTAAAGCCGTAGTGAAGAGTTTAAATTCAGTTTAAGTTATGAAGCTTAAGTAATTTCAAGGCAACAATTGTGAATAGAACATAAGCTAAAAGTTTTTCTGTAATCAAGCATTAGACCTATCCTTAATATAAACATTATGAGATAATTAAATAATTGAATATAAATTAAAGTGCATCTACTATGACAACGCCTTTAGAAAGAATAGAGTCACATCCTCATGAATCAAAAAGATTAATAGGTATTGAATATGAACATTTTTTGGCATTAGTAAAGTTAGCAGAAAAAAGACATTTAGAGAAACAGGCGTTTATTGAAAAAAATAAAATTCGGATTGTGGCTAAAGGTGGTGGAAGGAAACCAGATATGTCAGTCAAACAAGGAATATGTTTGTGCCTAATCTATCTGAGACAAAAACCTATATTTGAAATACTCGGTTTATTATTTGATGTTTCTAAAACTAAGGCAAATGATATATTTAATTATTGGATAGAAATATTAAGAGAAATCCTCCCAGCATCTCAAATAGAAGAAGTAAGTGAATCCGAAGAAAAATATCAAAAACTACGCCAATCATTATTAGAATACGAATTAATTGTAGATAGCGCAGAACAGCCTATAGAAAGACCTGTGGACTATCAAGAACAGAAAAAATACTACTCAGGTAAGAAAAAAATGCATACTCTGAAAAATCAATTTATTGTTTTACCAAATGGAGAAGATATCGTTGATGTAATAGTTGGAAAACTAGGTAAAACAAGTGACATTAATTTATTTAGAGCCAGTCGCGATAAATTTGACCCTAAACAAAAATTTTTAGGAGATAAAGCTTATAAGGGGGATGATGCAATAGCAACGCCTCATAAAAAGACTAAAAAAACTGAAATTCCTGAGCTACAAAAACAAGAAAATAAAGAATTATCTTCCAGAAGAATAGGTGTTGAACATCTCATAGGTCGGATCAAAATATTTAAAATTGCTAGTGACAGATTCCACCTTGCACATAATAAATATAATCGGGTAATTATGAGCGTTTGCGGATTAGTTAGATTACGGATGAATCAGGTGTTTTTATTAGGTCTTAATAGTTAAAGAGAGCTATTTAGAATTAAATATATTTAATTCTATTTCGGATAAAAATTTTGAGAAAAATGTGACTATTAGCCTTGAAAACCTGATTCTATCGTCAGACTGTTATCCGCGATCGCCAGCCCCAAATAATAACTAAAACCTATTCCTAGCATACGTTTGTTAATTTGCGGATATGTCTATTCAGTGGAAATACATGGTAAATAGCAGCTTACCGATTGCATTGCTAGTAGAGGCAATTTTGAACCAACCTGAGTTAAGTTCGGGAGAATAATACTTTGGTTAAGCCAAGCGCAATCGCTTAATACCAATTCTGTATGAAGATGCGCCAAATTTATATGAGGAACGAACCGCAAAGGGCGCAAAGGACACAAAGAAGAAAGAAAATTTGGCGCAGCCTCACAAAGAAATGGTATAACTACCTGCTGTAGGCGATTGCCATCCTTTTATGTAAATTAAAGGTGCAGCAGCTTATCTTTTAGTACCTCTAGTCTTCCAGCTAAAGCAGTGATTCATATTTAAATTGGGCAACCTCAAAGTTAGCATCGTCAAAGTAGTACTGCCCCTGAGCTTGAAATATGCGCTTAAAAAGTTCTGGAATGCTATTAGCAATAATTACAGGATCTGAAAGCTGATTGCTCTCTAAAATCGGCTGTCCCAAAAGTATGCAACATTCGCGCTTGTAAGTATTAAAGAAGTAAGCAATACAACGACCATCTTCAAGATCCATCAGATGAGTTGCATAACAGGTAAAAGATTTTGGTTGAGAAATTTCGTAAATTTTATGAAACCTATATTGAGGAATTTGCCAAAAATGACTACTATTAGGGTAAAGTATCGCACCATCGAATCGCTCTAGCATTTCGATATGTTCTTTGCCAACTCGCTCACCATAGCTGCGAAAGTCAGACCAGTTAATCGGCG
Organism: Nostoc sp.; assembly: GCF_035638895.1. Taxonomy (GTDB): domain Bacteria; phylum Cyanobacteriota; class Cyanobacteriia; order Cyanobacteriales; family Nostocaceae; genus Nostoc. Next base: position 22,291 of record NZ_DASQZC010000296.1, read on the forward strand.
GTTGTGTCAGGTGCTGCTGTTGAACTTCGTCGAGTAACTGTGCAAAATCATTGTTACATTCGCGCACTGCCCAACCAATTTCAGGTTGTAAAGTTTGCGATTGAGAATCTTGACGAACGCCAATGAAACCAGCGAGTAGTTCTAAAGAATATTTTTTCTCACCTGCCATTTGAAGACGAAATGGAGCTTGAGAGATTCCTAAAGGCAAGCTATCAGCACGAATACCGCAAGTTTCGTGGCTGAATGTTTGTTCGGAGGATGATGACCCATTAGGCAAGGAGCAGCGATCTATTTCCAAAACGGGATTTCTGAGTGAGGGAGCTTTAGTTACTGAATGTTTAATATAAGGAAACAAATCACTCAACCAGCC
>NZ_DASQZC010000297.1:0-1906 GCF_035638895.1 Nostoc sp.
AGCTGTTGAGTCCATGCTTTGAACCTCAATTATTAAGTATATATACTTTCACTCATTAGAATGATTTAAAGTAACTGTCATAAGTAATAAGAAACTGCCTTGAAACTGAATCTTTAGGTAAAAATTAGAATAATTACAACTTACCTAAAGACAAAGGAAAGTGCAAAGATTCATTCACGAGTATCAAAGACTCATCAGGAGAATTTTAATACTCATTAAAGCCTTTTGACTTTTGAGAGCCAGTTTCTAGCCTGGGGGAACGCTAAGAACGTACCTTGCTTCTCCGTAGGGGTACAAGTCAGCACCACAAGGGCGCACTGGCTCCTTTTGACTTCCGCCTTGCGGTACTAGTGTTGATGCACTCGCTCTAGTAACCATAATGAAGCGATAGTACCCACAAAATGAGCAGCAATGCCGTTGATGTTTGCTACAGCGACAAAAACATCCAGCGCCCGAATAAGTCTGTAGGGATCAGTAATTGCAACTCCTGGAGGTTGGGATATAGATTTTGCCACTAGCACTAACACAGTTGATCCAGCACCCAAAAGAGTTAATAATATTCCCACTAAACCTGCAATTATTCCCAATCGGATGATTGTAGTTGTATCTGCCTTACTCAAATGCAGCGCTGGATTAGGATTTTCTAGACTTTTGCCTATACGAGTGTAACGAAAATCCCAATACACAGAGAACAACAACACTACAACACCACACGCAGCCCAAAACATACCTACCCCAAGACCAACATTCGGTTGTTCCACAACCCCACGACCAGTCAAAGCAAATAACAAAGCTAAACCAGAAACCACTGCAAGTCCCAATTGTATCCAGAAAGCAATCCAGCCTGTAAGCCGAATAGTATTACCAATTCCTCGAGTTTCTGGTGCTTGCGAACTCCTTTCTGATTTAGTTTGCATATAAATTACCATTAAACCTAATTGCCTTATTCCCCTATTACCAAGAATATTTCCACGGTTCGCCCTATACCCCCATCCTTAGACATAATTTCGTGGGGAGTAGGGAGTGGGGAGTCGGGAGCAGGGGAGGCAGGGGAGGCAGGGGAGAAATAACCAATGCTCAATACTTCTCTACGAGAGGCTGCGCGAACGCTCAGTACAAGTGCCCAATTCCCAATGCCATAATTTAAAATCCTGCCAAACGATGTGAAGGTTTCAAACTCAGGGGTGATGAGTAATTAGCAACTAAATTGACAAAATCACACTATAAAGAGTGATATTAAGCGATAGATAGCGCTTGTAAAGGAATAACGGCCATGATTAAATCTTGGATGGTGATTGGAGGTGTCGCTTTCTTAGTTGCTTTAGCAGCTAACGTGATTACACCTAATGATCGCCAATGGTTCAAGCGCTTACAACGACCGAGATGGCTAACTTTTGAGGGTGCGATTCCTATTATCTGGACTGTAATATTCATTTGCGGTGCTTGGTCAGCTTATATAGTCTGGGAAAAAGACCCCAGAAGCACCTCAACCTGGTTAATCATGGGTTTATACTTGCTTTTAGAAATTGTAACCATTGCCTATACACCTGTAATGTTTAAGCTTCGCAGCCTGAAAGTCGGTACAATTCTGGGTGGTACAGGTTTTATCATTTCTGCTTTATTGATACTTGCAGTTTTAAGTATTTCTGGCTGGGCAGCACTATTACTAGTTCCTTATTTACTGTGGAGTCCCATTGGTACTTATACCACTTGGCAGATGATCCGTCTCAATCCTCAAGATGCCTAGTACCGCAGGGCGGAAGTTAAAAGTCAAAAGTCAAAAGTATTATAGAATTGCTTTCTGTATCTGGATTTTGTGAATCTATCGGTCACAATTCTTTTCAGATTGGCATAAGATTCGCACCAGGGAATGATTAAACATATAGCCTAAATTGTCAAACTTGCA
>NZ_DASQZC010000298.1:0-14847 GCF_035638895.1 Nostoc sp.
GATGTCACATTCATGGGTTTGGCAGTATTTGGTTTTATTGATTGCCTCTTGTAAATTTCTCAGAGGAATGATCTGAAAATTAGTTCCATTTTGCACTGCCGCAGTGATGTAGGCAAACTTTTTGCCTCGATAAAATTGGTCGCGACCAACTTTTGTGACATACCGGGACTGCTGGAAGTCATTGGCAATGTTTAAATTATAAATTTTCTCTAGTAATTTCACTCCTTTGGTATTTTTTGTGGTGAATTTGATGCTTGAGTCACCACTTACAGTTATTCCTTCTTTGGTTACTGTTCCATTTTCTTGCTTGACATCAGCATAAAAGTATAAATTTCCCTTTGTACCCTCATAGCCGTGGGCTTCGCGGTTGTATCTCAGAGTTGGTAGTAAAGGTCTGGTCTTTGCCCACTTAACAACAGTACTGATATTTTGTTCTGGAAGCGCATTTGCAGGAGTGACAGCCAAAATAACTGCGATCGCAGACAGTGTAGCATTGAATAAATAGTTAAATTTACAACTTTTGCTCATAGTATTTTCCCTATATAGAATGCTGATAGCTAAAGCTTGATTCAACGAGATTGAAGAATTATTTCCCGTCGGCGTTATTTATGAATATTTAGCTGCCAGTAGCCAAAACAACTTAACATCGACTTATGACTACTGTCCACCGACATTACCGTAGGCAATTTGATTTCAACTAAAATTTTGTATAAGTTGTAATAATCGTAGGGTGGACACAGCTAAAACTTCAAAATAGAGGTTTGCGGCATCGGTAGACCATACCTAACCTATTACCTGGTTACAAAACTTAGATTTTGTCTTAGCCAAAGAAGAGTATGTACTCTTAAGACTGGATGTATCTAAGCTACGGTTCTACACAGTTCTTAATAAACCAGCTTTGAGAACGCAAAACGTTCTAATCTAAAAGCTAACCGGGTTAATTTACTGGCAGTTTTGCAGGCACTACTCTCAAGCTGATAAAGCACAGACGCACCGATGTGTCAAGCCTCAAAGCGACCCAGACTTAACACATAAATGATTATGATGGGAGTTTTACAAATCCGATGAGTGTTAAGGCAAGTGGTGGAAGCTCAGTTGCGCGTCCGCAACTATATCAAACCCTAGCTGTAGCGACAATTATCCAAGCCGAGCAGCAAGACCGCTTTTTGGGGAATGGTGAATTAGATGAACTGGCAAGCTATTTTGCATCTGGTGCAAAGCGTCTAGAAATTTCTCAGACGCTAACGGATAATGCCGAGATTATTGTATCTCGCGCTGCCAACCGGATTTTTGTCGGTGGTTCGCCAATGGCTTTTTTAGAAAAGCCCAGAGAAATAGAAATAGTACCTGTTAGTGCTGGTGCTAATGTTCAGCAAGGGATGCAACTGGGAACTGTAACCTACGTTGAAAGTCGTGGTGGGTTCTTAGAAAATTTACGATCAATATTTAACTCATCCCCCAGTGGCCCAACACCTCCGGGTTTCAGACCAATTAACATTGCTCGATATGGGCCAAGCAACATGGCCAAGAGCTTGCGGGATTTATCCTGGTTCTTGCGCTACGCTACTTATGCGATCGTTGCTGGCGACCCCAACATCATAGCGGTGAATACACGGGGTTTGCGGGAAATAATTGAAAATGCCTGCTCTGGTGAAGCAACGCTAGTAGCTTTGCAAGAAATCAAAGCCGCGTCACTTTCTTTTTTCCGCAAAGATGCTGAGGCTACAGAAATTGTGTCTCAGTACATGGATGTTTTGCTAGCAGAATTCAAAGCACCCACACCTTCAAATAAAGTTCGCCAACGTCCCTCTAGCGACCAGCAGGGGTTGCAACTGCCGCAAATTTACTTTAATGCGGCAGAACGGCGTCCCAAGTATGTGATGAAAACTGGGTTGTCAGCTACCGAAAAAAATGAGGTAATCAAAGCTACATATCGGCAAGTTTTTGAGCGCGATATTAGCCGTGCTTATAGCTTGTCGATATCTGACCTAGAATCCAAGGTGAAAAATGGCGACATCTCCGTGAAGGAATTTGTCCGTCGTCTAGCTAAATCTCCCCTTTACCAAAAACAGTTTTACCAGCCTTTTATTAACAGCCGAGTCATTGAACTAGCTTTCCGTCACATTTTGGGACGCGGCCCAAGTAGTCGTGAAGAAGTACAAAAATACTTCTCAATTATTTCTGACGGTGGTCTACCAGCCATAGTAGATGCCTTAGTAGATTCTGCTGAATACAGCGACTATTTTGGTGAAGAAACAGTACCCTACCTGCGGGGTCTGGGTCAAGAAGCCCAAGAATGTCGTAACTGGGGGCCGCAGCAAGACCTGTTAAATTACAGTGCGCCTTTCCGCAAGATACCTCAGTTTATTACGACATTTGCGGCTTACGAACAACCGCTACCAGACCAACATCCTTATGGTTCTGGTAATGACCCCTTGGAAATTCAGTTTGGGGCGATTTTCCCGAAAGAAACTCGCAACCCCAGTACCAGTCCAGCTCCTTTTGGCAAGGATACCAAGCGCATCCTGATTCACCAAGGGGCAGGGATTAATAACCAAAATAGTAATCCCAAAGCGCGGGGTGAAGCTCCTGGTACTCTCGGGCCTAAGGTGTTCAAGTTAGATCAACTGCCTGGTACTAGAGGTAAAAAGGCTGCCAAAAATTCTAGCGTCAGATTCTCCGAAAGCTCCACGCAAGCATTGATTAAAGCTGCTTACCTGCAAGTTTTCGGTCGCGATCTTTACGAAGGTCAGCGTCCCAAGGTATTGGAAATCAAGCTGGAAAACGGCGACATCTCTGTGCGGGAGTTTATCCGTGCTTTGGCTAAGTCGGATGTATTCCGTAATCTGTACTGGACATCGCTCTATGTTTGTAAAGCGATTGAGTATATTCACCGCCGCTTGTTGGGTCGTCCGACTTATGGTCGTCAAGAAATCAACAAGTACTTTGACATTGCTTCTAAACAGGGCTTTTACGCTATCGTTGATGCCATTATTGACAGCGTAGAATACACTGAAGCATTTGGTGAAGATACAATTCCTTACGAACGGTATTTGACTCCTGGTGGTGTATCAGGGCGGCAATTGCGCGTTGGTAGCATTCGTGAAGATGTTGCGGCGAAAGTTCAGAAGGAAGTAACGCCGACCTTTGTGACATTGGGTAGAGTTACAGAACAACGGTCAGAGCCAGATGTTCAGTTCCGCGTTAACCAAGGCGTTAGCAAGCAACGGGAACAAACCAAAATCTTCAAGCTGGTAGCGAATATCAGTGACAAAGTTGCAGTGCAAACTTTGATCAGTGCTGCGTATCGTCAAATTTTTGAGCGGGATGTTGCACCCTACATCGCCAAAAACGAATTTACAAAATGGGAAAGCAAGCTGGGGAATGGCGAAATTAGTGTGAAGGAATTTATTGAAGGTTTGGGTTATTCTAACCTCTACCTGAAAGAGTTCTACACACCTTACCCCAATACCAAGGTGATTGAGTTGGGAACCAAACACTTCTTGGGACGTGCGCCAGTAGACCAGTCAGAAATCCGCAAGTATAACCAGATTTTGGCTACTCAAGGTATTCGTGCCTTTATTGCTGCTTTGGTAAATAGTGTGGAATATAACGAGGTATTTGGTGAAGATACGGTGCCTTACCGTCGCTTCCCGACCCTACCTGCGGCAAACTTCCCGAATACGGAAAAACTCTACAACCAGCTTACCAAGCAAAACGATGACGTAGTTGTACCGAGCTTTAAGCCAGTGCAACCGCGTGTAGGAGTTAGCAACGATACTCCGCTTTTGGTGCAGGCGATCGCAGATATAGCAGCGCAAGCAAATGGTAAGCCCTCATTTGCTGAACTGGGTCGTTCCTACAACGATGGTAGCGAACAACCTGTGGAAGTGGCTGTGCGTAAACATGCACGCATTTACCGTCTAACTGAAACTACAAACCAAGCCGAAAGACAACAGGCAATCAACGCCATTTACCGTCAAGTATTGGATGTATTTAGCGGTGAAGTGCCTGATAATTTCCGCCGTAGTGACCTAGACAGCAAACTCCAGAATGGTGAAATTTCCGTCCGGGAGTTTGTACGTGAACTAGCTAGTTCCGAAATCTATCGCCAGCGCTTCTTATTACCTTATCCTCATGCCAAGGTGATTGAGTTCCTCTTCCGCCATCTGTTGGGGCGTACACCCGCAGATCAGGAAGAAATCTGCCAGTATAACAATCTGCTAGCTAATAGTGGTTTGTCGGCTGCTGTAGAAGCAATAATCGATAGCCCAGAATATAGCCGCTACTTTGGTGAAGATGTTGTACCTTACAACCGCCTTTCCAATAGGGAGTAGGGAGTAGGGAGTAGGGAGTAGGGAGTAGGGTACAGATTATTTACTTACTGTCCCAGTCCCTAGTCCCTAGTCCCCAATCCGTAGCCCCCAGTCCCCTTCCACCTTCGTAACCTTTCGTAATATTGCTCTCAGATTAGGGCTAAAACCCGAAATTCTGAAAGACAATATTACAAAGTGTTAAGAGCAGTAATAAATGCTCAACAGAATGCCGGAAAATGTTTTGCGGAAGGTAACTGAGTTTCAAAGCTTGTTTACTTGTGTTGACTCAAAAAAACTCGTAATTTATTAGCCGTAACAGTTATTAAACTGTTGTATCTAAAAGAACGAGAAAAGAAACTCAGTGAACCGAATTTAAGTCGCACTAGTTTAATCAAATCCTGCTTTCATTCGTATTTGGAGGAATCCATTAATGAGTATCGTCACGAAAGCTATCGTGAATGCTGATGCAGAAGCTCGCTACCTCAGCCCCGGTGAATTGGATCGGATCAAATCCTTTGTTGCTAGTGGTGAGCGCCGTGTGCGGATTGCTCAAGTTCTGACAGAAAATCGCGAACGCTTGGTTAAGCAAGCTGGTGATCAACTGTTCCAAAAGCGTCCTGATGTTGTGTCTCCTGGTGGTAACGCTTACGGTCAAGAATTGACTGCTACTTGTCTGCGTGACCTAGATTATTACCTCCGCCTCGTTACCTACGGTATCGTTGCTGGTGATGTTACCCCCATCGAAGAAATTGGTGTTATCGGTGTCCGTGAAATGTACAAGTCTTTAGGAACTCCTATCGATGGTGTTGCTGAAGGTATTCGTGGACTGAAGAATGTAGCTACTACATTGATGTCTGGTGATGATGCTGCTGAAGCTGGTAGTTACTTCGACTACTTAGTTGGTGCCCTGCTATAAGGTGATGCTGTTTCTCTGCCGAAACAGAAGTATTGCAATACGGTTGGAAATAAGGAATTAACAACATGGCTCAAGACGCAATTACCGCTGTAATTAACTCCGCAGACGTTCAAGGTAAATACCTAGACGCTTCTGCTTTACAAAAGCTAAAAGGCTACTTCGCCACTGGCGAACTGCGAGTCCGGGCTGCTAGCACCATCAGCGCTAACGCTGCTGCGATCGTTAAAGAAGCTGTAGCAAAATCTTTGCTATACTCTGACATCACCCGTCCCGGTGGCAACATGTATACCACCCGTCGCTATGCTGCTTGCATCCGTGATTTGGACTACTACCTCCGCTATGCCACCTACGCTATGTTAGCTGGCGATCCTTCCATTTTGGATGAGCGTGTATTAAATGGCTTGAAGGAAACCTACAACTCTTTAGGAGTTCCCGTTGGTGCTACCGTGCAAGCTATCCAAGCAATCAAGGAAGTAACCGCTAGTTTGGTTGGTTCTGATGCTGGTAAGGAAATGGGTGTTTACTTAGACTATATCTCTTCTGGCTTAAGCTAAGAATTAGTTTGCGCTTAAGAATTTAGGTGCGACTTTATTAAGGTCTGGAAATCAGCCGTGAGTGCTAGAACGTTATATTGCTTATCTTGGTAAATTATCACTGATGAGTGTTGGTGGTCTAGTATTGATGTTTGATTTCCAGCCTTTGAATGATTAAAAGATTTGCACTCAAGATTTTGAGATAAAAAAGTTTTCACAAATTTTACAGGAGATTTTCAAAACATGTCCCGTTTGTTTAAAATTACTGCTCTAGTTCCCAGTCAAACCAGAATTCGTACTCAACGCGAACTCCAAAATACTTATTTTACTAAGCTAGTTCCTTATGAGAACTGGTTCCGTGAACAGCAACGCATTCAAAAAGCAGGCGGCACAATCATCAAGGTAGAACTGGCAACTGGTAAGCAAGGTACTAATGCTGGCTTGTCGTAATTACTGTAGATAAAACATTATTTTAGAGAATTGGTAAGAGGTCAGTAAAGACCTCTTTTTTTTGCTGCTTGTATTTTTGAAAATTAAAATAGCAAAACAGTGGGGAAAACGAATAAGTGAAAATACGGTTGTAATAATGAGTATTTTTAGTATTAAAATGCGAACAGTTTTCCCTATTTTTTGGGCTTTTAAAGCTGTAATAAAACATTTCAAGGTTTAACTATAGAAAATCTTGTGATTTAAATAACCCTTTAGGGAATCAGTTGTCAAATTTCACTAAAATTCACAAAGCAAAATTAGGTACAGTCATGAGGAAGCTTCCATGTACGGATTAGTAAATAAAGCAATTCAAGACATGGTATGCAGTCGCTTTGGCGAAGAGCCTTGGAAAGAAATTAAGCACAAAGCAGAGCTGGACATAGATGTTTTTCTCAATATGGAAGGCTATCCCGATGACATCACCCACAAGCTCGTCAAAGCTGCTAGTGTCGTTCTGAGTTTATCTACCCAAGAAATTATGCAAGCTTTTGGAGAATTCTGGGTTCATTACACAGCCCAAGAAGGCTACGGCGAAATGATGGATATGAGTGGAGATACACTACCTGAATTTTTAGAAAACCTTGATAATCTTCATGCTCGTGTGGGAGTTAGCTTTCCCAACCTCCAGCCCCCATCATTTGAGTGTACTGATATGGAAGAAAATTCTTTGAGCTTACATTATCGCTCTGATAGAGAAGGGCTAACGCCAATGATTCTTGGACTAGTTCAGGGATTGGGAAACAGGTTTGATACACAAGTTGATATCACTCAAACCCAGAATCGGGATGAGGGCGCTGAACATGATGAATTTTTAGTTATTTATAAACCAAATTGAGTGTAGCATGGCTTCTCCTCACCTTACGCTTTCGCCAGAGCTTCTGGCGAAAGCTTTTCCCTTCCACTTTGCCTTTAGCCGTAATCGAGAAATTGTACAAGCTGGTGATGTCTTAGAGCGCATTAGTCCTGAACCACTAGTTGGTAAATTGATTGAGCAGCATTTCCAAATAAATCGTCCAAAAATTTTGGTTGATTTTGATGCTATTAGTAAACAGTCTCGTGCACTGTTTATTTTAGAGTTTCTCCACAATGGAATGCAGTTCAAGGGTCAGATGATATATCAACCAGAGCAGGAAGTTATATTTTTTCTAGGTTCTCCCTGGATTACAGATACAATTAGTCTGGCTCCTCTGGGTCTTAAACTCAAAGACTTTGCGATTCACGACCCGATTGTTGATTTCCTATTTCTGGTGCAAGCCCAGAACACCGCTTTGGCTGATGCTAAAAACTTAACAAGCGAACTTAAACAGCAAAGGGCAGAGCTACGGAGTGCATTGCAAATCAAGGAGAATTTAGCGGAAATTGCTGAGGCTCAGGCTAAAAAATTGGAAAAATCCCTCCAGGAGCTACAGCAAACTCAAGCCCAACTAGTTCAGGCTGAGAAAATGTCTAGTTTGGGACAGTTAGTTGCTGGAGTTGCTCACGAAATTAACAACCCCATTAACTTTATTTACGGAAATTTAAAATATGCAAAAGATTATACACACTCTCTGTTAAGGCTTGTGCATCTTTACCAGCAGTTTTATGCTAATCCTGTATTAGAAATTCAAGAATACACTGAGGAAATTGAGTTAGACTTTTTACTAAATGATTTACCCAAAATCCTAAGTTCGATGCAAGTAGGAGCCGAAAGGATCTCTGAAATTGTCTTGTCTCTTCGGAATTTCTCTCGTCTTGATGAAGCGGAGAAGAAAACTGTTGATATTCACCAGGGACTGGATAGTACTTTGCTGATTTTACAGAATCGGTTTAAGAATAACATTGATCATCCTGGGATCAAAGTGGTCAAAAATTATGGAAATTTGCCTTTAGTCGATTGCTACGCTGGCCAACTCAATCAAGTATTCATGAATATTATCAGTAATGCCATCGATGCGCTCGAAAACTATAACGATAAACGAACGATCGCAGATATTCACGCTAATCCTAATAAAATTACAATTACTACGCAAATCATCGAAACGAATTGTGTTATCCGAATTGCTGATAATGGGTCAGGAATGACAGAAGCAGTTAAGGAACGATTATTTGACCCATTTTTTACAACTAAGCCTGTAGGCAAGGGTACAGGATTAGGCTTATCAATTAGTTATCAAATTGTAGTTGAAAAACATAGGGGAACACTGAGATGTATATCAGAACCTGGACAAGGAACTGAGTTTTGGATTGAAATTCCCTTGTCTATAAAAACAGAAGCAGTTAATTACGTTAAATCACTAAGTTTTATGAATTATCAGGATTCAGCAATGCTTACAGTGAGGGAGTAAAACTCACCACTTTATTATTTTGACTCTCCGAACTTCTGAACTAAAGAAGCCTTAGATTCAGGATAACTCTAAATTACCATTTAAATTACTGTATTTGATGTATAAAATCGTGCTTTTTAATTTTAAATGCAGCGATCGCAAAAATTGATCGAGCGGTGTATTGAAGTTTACTATTTTAAGATTTATGGTTGTAAAGCTTACTTATGAGTTATAAATTATGATTTAGAGCTAATTTGTAAACTCAAGTAAAGTACTCGTCTCGTAAGGGTTTCAGGAATTTAAGTCAATAAAGTACTGATTAGCTGAAACTCACACCTAGTAATGAGTTGAGTCCTTTTAAGATTTTCTTTACGAATCAGCTCTTATGAGTTTTACTGTTAACTCCTAATTCCTAACTTTTTACCTGTACTGCTCGTGAATCTACGTCGCCTGATTCCAATTTTTGATATTTCAGTCTCCAACTGGGCATTAGAAGCGCGGCTGTTGCGCTGGTTAACGTTGATTTGGCTGTTCGTCGGCTTGATCATGCTATTTTCAGCATCCTATCCTGTTGCTGATGGCCGTCATGAAGATGGGTTGTACTACTTTAAGCGTCAACTGCTTTGGGTCTTAGTTTCCTTAATCGGATTCAATATTATTGTTAATTTGCCATTGCAGAAAATTTTGAGAGTATCCCATTGGTTTTTATTACTGTTTTTGACGTTAATTTTTATTACACTAATCCCAGGATTAGGAAAAAAGGCTTTTGATGCAGCACGTTGGATTGCGATCGGGCCCATTCCGATTCAACCCTCAGAATTAATTAAACCTTTTTTGGTGCTGCAAAGTGCGCGGCTTTTTGGTCAGTGGGAACGAATCAGTTGGCGGGTTCGCTTGGCTTGGTTGGGTATTTTCAGTCTGGTACTTTTAGGAATTCTTGCCCAGCCTAACTTGAGTACAACAGCACTTTGCGGCATGACGATTTGGCTAATTGCTCTAGCAGCTGGCTTACCTTACAAGTATCTGGGAGGAACAGCAATTGGTGGAGTAATGTTGGCACTACTTAGTATTAGTATTAAAGAGTATCAGCGTAGGCGGGTGATGTCATTCCTCAATCCTTGGGCGGATGCCACAGGAGATGGTTATCAGTTGGTGCAAAGTTTACTAGCTGTGGGTTCTGGTAAAACTTGGGGAGCTGGATTTGGGCTTTCTCAACAAAAGCTGTTTTATTTACCCATTCAGGATACTGATTTTATTTTTGCGGTGTTCGCTGAAGAGTTTGGCTTTGTTGGCAGTATGGTATTGTTAGCACTTTTAGCTACATTCTCAACTCTTGGATTAATCGTGGCGCTAAAGGCTAAAAATACAGTACATCGATTGGTGGCGATCGGCGTGACGATTTTGATGGTAGGACAATCATTGCTTCATATTGGTGTTGCTACAGGTTCTCTACCGACTACTGGCTTACCTTTGCCCATGTTTAGTTATGGTGGTAATTCCATGATTGCTAGCTTAATAGCTGCTGGGTTGCTGATTCGGGTAGCACGCGAGAGTAATGAAGCTGAGGTAGTACCGTTGCAAAAACCCTTGTTGGAAAATGGGCGCAGACGTCGGAGTTTTCATAACAATAGGAATTAAGCTAACAAAAGCGGCGTTGCAGGAATTAAATAGATTATGGAAGACCTCAAACATTTACGAGGTGTATCAAAATTTATCACAAGTATAGCAATTACATACTCCATCTCTTGACCGATATGAAGAGCAAAAAACACAAGAGTATATCTTGATGACAATTAAAAAATATGGTCTTTGATTTGGGCAATTTAAAGATTTGATATTTGGACAAGTTATATCAGGAGTAACCTAAACTGTCGATAAATATTTAACGCTTTTGAATACTTACTCTCCATATAGCAATCCGATAGCGTTCGCGTAGCGTCTCCCCTTGAGAGAAGCGGTAGCGAGTCAGACGCTCCTGCGTCGCTAACGCTGCGCTATCGAGCGTCTTTGATTTCTGAATCACTCGTATAGGTAAGGGACTGGGGATTGGGGACTGGGGGCTAGGAAGAAGGAATAAAGGTGTACTGAGTTTTGTTCAAAAATCAAATATGAGTCCTATAACAACAGTATGTAATGATTTGATTGGCACAATTACATTTTGGAGTATGCACGTAGTTATTCTACCCAAGTAATAACCTAAGTTGCGGTGGCTGTAATTTCGGTCGAAACTGGCGTCTAAAAATCATCCGATAAAACAACTGTTAGGCTGGTGTTAAGTTCTGGTGCAAAACCACTGCCTTCAGCTACATAAGTAATCGCTCCTCCTGCTTTTAAAACAGCAGGCCCACCACAGGCTTTAATTAAATCAACTCCGTCTTTCACTTTAATATCTTGACAACCAAATTGAAGTCCATTTGGGCTAGTAATTTTAATCTTATTAATTGTTCCAGTTTCACCAGCAGGTAAAAATAGTTTAGCAGAACGAATAACTGTTGTAGCTGGCAAAGGACTTGGTGTTGTTGTGTCGATACTAAACTTCCCTCCAGTAATTTGAGCTTTTTCCGTGATAATTAAGGTAGCAAGGGTGCTTGGCGCTGCTATCGCTGCTGTAGAAAAACAGAATATAAGAAATGACAAGGCAAATGCCAAAATCTTTGCTGGATTTATGAACATCTTCAATGAATTCATGATGATTCTCCTTATTTAACTTTTACAAATTCTTTGGAGCTATGCTCAATAGTCTTATCTGGTGATTTTTAGCTATTTATGCAGATTTTAGGAAAATCATCGGTTTTATTCCCTAATTACGAAAACGTCTTTTACTCTGTCTGTGTCTAGCAAGATAACGCGCTTACGTTTTCCAGGGACGTTTCAAAGTGATACTATTCATCAGTAATCAAAAACTAAGCAAGGAAATTTGATTACTTGCGCCAAAGATTGATTTATAAAAGTTTTAGTTAGGTACGACTTGCTTCTGATTGACTAGCCAAACAGAGAGCAAAGCGATCGCTACACCAACCACAATAAAACAATAAATGTAGCCGAAGTTATCCACAATCCTACCGAATAATGCTGCGCCGATTCCCTGGCCGACAAACAAGCTGAAGGCGAACAGCGAAACAGCTGTGCCTCGTGCTTCTGGGGAAAGCTCAGTGGCTTGGGTTTGGAGGGTGCTGTGCATCATATAAAAGCCCAATCCCATTAAAATACTCAAGGGGATAAACAGCATCCAGTTCTGGAATAATGCGATCGCTAAGAAGCTAATAGACATCAAGCCCCCTCCCACTCCCATTAAACCAATTTCACCTAGTCGCCTCACTAACCACTTAACTGAACGACTGTAAATCAGTCCACCGAATCCAAAACCACTGAGCATAAACCCGATCGCTACATAACTAAGACTATAGCGATCGCGCAGAAATGCGCCGATGTAAGCAAATGCCCCAAAGACGCAAAATCCTTCTACAAATACCCCTATAATTACAGTCCGGGCGATCGGTTGGGTCAATAGTTGGTAATAAGGTCGAAGTGTTATCCTACCTCTTTGCTCTTGGGGACGTTGAGGATTACCCAGATGGCGCGTCCCTCGCCATAAAAGTCCAGCAATACCAAGGGAAACGATGCCAAATAAGAGAAAGATGTCACGCCAGCTGATATATTCCCCAAAGATGCCGCCCAAACTACCACCCAGAATTTGACCTAGCATCAGAGCACTTAGATACTTACCGATCGCAGCTTGGCGTTTTTCATAAGGAAAGTTGTCACCAATATAAGCTAGGGTGATGGGGATGATCCCAGCAGCAGCCATCCCTGTGAGAAATCGTAGCAAGGTAAGTAAGACGATATTTGAGACAAAGGCACAAACAGCAGTACCCACAGCAAATGCGGCCAATGCTATTGTAATTACCTTAAGTTTGCCGATGCGATCGCCTAGTGGACCATATACTAACTGAAATAATCCGTAGGGAATCGTGTATGCGGAGATAATCACCGCAGCACTACCAACACCGACTTTAAACTCGTCGGCAATAATGTGCAGTAAGGGATCAATTACTCGTGCATCAGCAATCACCATAAAAGCAGCAGCGCCCAACAGTCCTAATGAGACAGGTGTTTTGCCTGCGATGTCCGTTGCTAACCTACCCACTGCTATATTCTCCTGTAGTTTGAGTTTTCGCACTTCTAGAATAGACTTTTTGCATAAGAAGAAGGGCTGGAGAAGTAAGAGAATTACTGTTCAGTAAATCTTCTTTCCCGTTCTTAGGTAATTTATATATAGAAAAAAAGCGTGCGAATCGTCATGCAAATAGAGCAACCTTTTAGAATTAATGCCGCCCAACCAGACAAGCTAAAACAATTTCTTCCTCAACCTTTAATTATCTCCAGCCCAGTCGTCGGTTGGAATGGTTTTTATTTTGCTTATCATCGCCAGTCAAACTATCAACTCCCTGAAACATCGCCTTTCCAAAACATTATTACCATTTATACTAGAGAGTTTCAGGCAAAATTAAAAATTAACGGACACTGGCAAAGTAAATCTTATGCAGCAACTGATGTCGCTATTTTTCCTGCTCATCAAATTTCTCCAGCAGTACAATTTGAGCAGGAATTAGGTTTTATCCACATTGGTCTTGAACCAGCGATGATTACTCGTATTGCCTACGAGTCAGTAAATGCTGATGCAGTTGAAATTGTACAACAACTGCAAACCCACGACCCACTTATTCAACAAATTGGACTGACACTCAAGCAGGAAATAGAAAGTAGTGGATTTGATAGTTCCTTGTATATAGAGTCAGCAGTAAATCTGCTGACGGTGCATTTATTAAAACGTTACTCAACCCAAAAATTCATTATTCGAGAATACACAGGTGGATTACCAAAACATAAATTAAAAGAAGCGATCGCTTATATCAACGATAACTTAGACCAAAATTTGTCTTTAGCAGAAATTGCTGCGATCGCACAGATAAGTCCACATTATTTTGCTAGCTTATTTAAGCAATCAATGGGAATAGCACCTCACCAATATATTACTAAATGTCGAGTCGAAAGAGCAAAATATTTACTTGCAAAACGAGAATTATCAGTTATACAAGTCTCCCAACTAGTAGGATTTCAAAGTCAAAGTCATTTTACCAAGATTTTTCGCAAATATATCGGCATCACTCCTCAAGCATTTAAAAAGCTACACTGAATTTTTCGGAAGATAACGCTAGTTTTCGGAAGATTGCGTGAGACGGCATGAGCTTGTAAAAGCTAAACTCAATAGTTATCACCACACTTTGAGTCCTATAGTCTAAAAAATGACACAACTAAAACCAGCCGAGGAAATGCCCGGTAGCTTTGGGCTACCTATTTTAGGTGAAACTCTGCGATTATTTGCTACTCAAGGATGGGGGCTGACGAAGAACTACCAACGGTATGGGCCGATTTTTAAAACCAGCATTTTAGGAAAGAAATATGCAGTTTTGGTTGGGACGGAAGCAAATCGACTAATTTTGCAAGAACAAGCCGATCATGTATCTTCCTACTTAGGATGGAAAGTGGCTATGGAGCATATTTTTGGGCGCCCAATGATGCTTCAAGATGGTGAAGAACATCGCCGCACTCGTCGCTTAATGGCTCCAGCGTTTCATGGAAAAGCTATTGCTAACTATTTTGACATCATGCAAACTGAAGTTAACAACTGCCTAGAAAACTGGATGGAAAGCAGCCCAATTCCTATCAAGAATGAATTTAATCAGTTAGCATTGCGAATTGGGATTCGGCTATTATTAGGTGTTCAACTACAAAGCGAAGTTGAGCAAGTCGAACAGTTGTATAACACTTTGACGCAGGGAGCATTAGCATTATTGCGGTTAGATATACCGTTTACAAAATATGGACGTTCCCAAAATGCTCGTCGTCAGCTTAAAACTTTCTTACAAAAAATTATTAGTCAACGCAAACTTCAAGGCAACTTACAAGAATCTTGTGAGGTATTAGGATTGTTTTTGGCAGCAGTAGATGAACAGGGGAATGCTTTAGCCGACTCACAGATTATAGACGAATTGATACACTTATTGAATGCAGCGCATTTCACTACTGCTACATCTTTAACGTGGGCAATTGTTGAACTGGCAGCGCGTCCGCAATGGCGTGAAAAACTCCGCCAAGAACTGACAGAAGTTGTAGAAGATGAACCTTTGAACTTGGGACATCTTAAGCAACTTAATCAAATGACTTATTTTTTGAAAGAAATAGAACGACTTTACAATCCCGCAGGTGTAGTACTGTTTCGGGGAGTT
>NZ_DASQZC010000299.1:0-44595 GCF_035638895.1 Nostoc sp.
GTATAAAATCCTGACCAGTCAATCTGTACACCAGCTAGCCACAACCGACCTAATGTCTGTAATAAAAAGCTAACATCAGATTGTTGGTCTTGAATATGGCGTAAGGAAGTTAATACTTGTTGTTTGCTATTTTTATCTAAATGCTGTGTTGTTAATGTGCTTAAAGTTCGTCCTGGACCTACTTCTAGAAAAATACCTTCAAACTGCTTTAACAGTAGAGATATCCCATCTGAAAACCTCACAGTTTGCCGCAAATGTTGACACCAATAATCGTGATTTGTGGCTTGTGCATCTGTAATCCAAGTACCAGTTACATTAGAAATAAACCGAATGCGTGGTGGATTCAGTTTGACTTTTTTTACAGCCTCAATAAATGCTTCTAGTATTGGTTCCATCATTTGGGAATGGAACGCATGAGATGTATGCAAAAGCCGACATTCAACTTGTTGAGAGGATAATTGATTTTTTAGTGTAGCAACTGCCTCACAGCTACCAGATACTACACATGAAGATGGGCTGTTAATCGCTGCGATTTGTAGAGAATTTTTATCCAACGTCTGTGCAGAGAGTAGCGATCGCACATCTTTTTCTAGAAGCCTAATTGCCAGCATACTTCCTCTGGGTACTTGTTGCATTAACTCTCCCCTTCTTGCCACAATCAATAGGGCATCTTCTAGGGAAAATACACCTGCTAAGGTTGCTGCGACATATTCCCCGATGCTGTGACCAATCATCGCTTCTGCTTGTACTCCCCATGACATTAATAACTGCGCTAGGGCGTACTCTGTAACAAATAACGCGCTTTGGGTGAGGGCTGTTTGTTGTAGTTGCTTTGAAGCAGTCTCTGTGTCTTGTTCTTTGGGATACAGTAGGGAGCGGATATCAAGACCGAGGTGGCGTTGCAAAATCACAGCGCAACTATCTACATGTTTTTTAAACGTCGGTTCGACTTCATATAGTTCTCGACCCATGTTTGCATATTGTGACCCTTGCCCTGAAAACATCAAGATGACTGGACAATGACCCGGCTCATAGTGGTGACTAAAAATGCGTTGTGGGTCTTGTCTGTTAAGCGATTTCACCGCATCATCTAGATCGTGGGAAATCATGATGCGGCGATAGTCAAAAGCTCGACGACCTACTTGTAAGGTGTAAGAGACATCTGCTAGGGGAATATCGGGGTTTTGTTCTAAATAATCACGCAGTTGGGCTGTTGCAGTGTCTAAAGCCGTGCTGGTTTTGGCTGATAACAGTAACAATTGCCAAGGACGCGAGGGACTCGAAGCCTCAATCACTGGCGCTTCTTCCAAAATAACATGGGCATTAGTCCCACCGATCCCAAAAGAACTTACACCTGCTCGACGGGGTGTACCGTCGGTTTTCCACTCTGATAAATTGGTGTTGACGTAGAAGGGACTATTAGCGAAATCTATCTGTGGGTTTGGCTCCTGAAAGTGCAAACTTGGAGGTATTTGTTTATGTTTTAATGCTTGTATGGTTTTAATTAATCCTGCCATACCCGCTGCTGTATTCAGATGCCCAATATTAGTTTTTACTGAACCGATAGCACAAAAGCCTTTTTTATTTGTGCTAGCACGAAAAGCTTGTGTAAGAGCCTTAATTTCAATCGGGTCTCCTAAGACGGTTCCTGTACCGTGCGTTTCTACATAAGTAACAGTCTCAGGTTCGACACCAGCTAGGGCAAGCGCTTCTAAAATTACTTCCCTTTGACCATCAACACTAGGGGCTGTATATCCAACCTTTAAAGAACCATCGTTATTAACAGCTGAACCCTTGATTACTGCATGAATAAAGTCACCATCGGCAATAGCATCTTCTAATCTTTTCAAGACTACTACACCTAAACCATTGCCACCATTAGTTCCTTTAGCTTGAGCGTCAAAAGCTCGGCAATGACCGTCAGGAGATTGAATTCCTCCTTGTTGATAGTGGTAGCCAGTTTTTTGTGGCACTGCAATAGAAACACCACCAGCTAAAGCAATGTCACTTTCGCCATTCATTAAACTTTGGCAGGCTAAATGGACAGTAACTAATGATGTAGAGCAAGCAGTCTGTACATTGATACTTGGGCCTTTTAGATTTAACTTGTAAGAAACTTGCGTAGGCAGGAAATCTTTATCATTTCCAATCAAAGTTTGGAAGCTGTCTACTGATTCCATCAGCTCTCGGTTGGGATATAAGTTTGAAAGCAGATAGTAACTTGCTGCTACACCAGCGAAAAGACCAATTTGACCACTATAAGTTTCAGAGTTGTAACCAGCATTTTCTAGAGCTGACCAAACACATTCCATAAAAAGGCGGTGTTGTGGGTCTGTAATTTCAGCTTCTCTGGGAGAAAAGCCAAAAAAGGAAGCATCAAATAACTCTATATCTTCTAATACACCGCTTGCTTTCACATAATTTGGATCATTCAGCGATGCTGAATCTATCCCAGCAGATATTAATTCCTCGTCTGTGAAAAAAGAAATGGACTCTACACCATCCCGCAGGTTTTGCCAAAAGCTATCAACTTTATTTGCTCCAGGAAAACGACCTGCTATACCAATAATAGCGATTTCGTCTTTATCATTTAAACTATGAATAAAATTATTTGCTATATCCATAAGTCAAACCCTAATGATCAATATTTTTTATCTAACTTTAAAGCAATCAAGAAAACGTAGTTAATTATTCATTTTTGATAAATCTGAAATTGAAATTCCAGAAGCAATCTGAATTTGATCATTTAAAACTGCGTCAATATCTTCTTCAGTAGTTAATGGATTGGCAATGACTGCACGCATGGCAATTACAGGAAATTCTTTATCCAAGCTGATGGTTGTTTTTGTTGTTCGTGAAATAAAAGTGCGGCCAATCTGACGCTGCATTTTTTGTAAGTATTCATTAAAATTATTAATAATTTGGTTGTCTATTTCTGTTAACTGTTTTTTCGCAATTACTCCTCTAAATTGTTCTGGAATATAGCGATAAATTAATAGATTAGTATCAGGATATGCCAACAATTCAAATTCTGGCATCACCAAAATCCGAGTAGCCATGTATTGAGTTTTCCGAATTCCTTCATCAATCAAAAACTCATATCCCTTAAGCCCAATCAGCTTTAGAGCAGCGTGTAAAAATAAAGCCATGCCCGGTCGAGAACCTTCTAAAGCACGTTTACCTAAATCAAACGATCCCTTACGCATAGTATAGCTAGCATGTTTTTCGATTGAAGAAGCTAGATAAGGGTCGCGGAAAAATACCATACCAATACCCATTGGTAAATACAATTGTTTATGTCCATCAATGGTCACTGAATCAGCTTTTTCAATACCAGCAAGCTTTTGTTGATGTTTTCGAGAAAAGATAACTGGGCCACCCCAAGCAGCATCTACATGAAAATGTATATTATTTTCTTGGGCTATCTTCACAATATCTTCTAGTGGATCAACACTACCAGAATCTGTAGTTCCAGCAATGCCAACAATAGCTATAATATGTAAGTTTTGTTCGCGGCATTTTGCAACAGCTTGGCGTAATGCTTGTATGTTAACTCGATTGTTAGAGTCAACGGTCACTCTAATCAAATTTTGGGTACTAATGCCCATCAAATCCGCAGCTTTATCAAAAGAAAAATGCATCAATTCGGAGCCAATCACAACTGCTCCCTTGTAGCCATAAAAATTTAGAGCTGCTGTTAAACCTTCTTTTTCTACGCCTAAAAACTCATTTTTTGCTCCCAAAGATTTATTTCGGGCACACCACAGTGCTGTGATATTGGCTGTTGTACCACCAGAAGTTAAAATTCCTAATGTACTGTGATTATTTTGAATATGCTGGTTGTAAAAATTATCAGAAAAACTATAAATTTGTCGATGCATCATTGCTAAAGCTTCACGTTCATAAAAGCTCAAAGCTTTAGCAGTCTCTATTTTGACAGCGTTTTGATTCATTGCTGTCATTAGTTTAGCTAGAGGCCGTACAAAAGAAGGAAGCGCCGAGGTCATGTGACCGATAAATTGGGGCGAAGATGTATGTATAGAGTGGGAAATAACGTTATCACCTAAATATTGGAAATAGCTTTCAAAGTCAGTAGGTTCTAAAGGTATTTTGCTCTCCCCAAAATTCTTAATTATTAAATCAATCTCAATATTAGTATTTGCATTTTTTGTAATTAAAAACTCTTCAGAAAAATCATTAACTATCTCATCCATCTGGGTTTCAATAGATTTTCCCAGAGTAGGTACAAACATTTGTTTTATATACTCAGCAATTTCAGAATGTAATATTCGCTCAGTTTGAGAAAAATTATTTGTGGATAAAAACTTTTTTTCACTTAATGTCATTTTGTCTCCTTTGGAAGGTAATTTTTATTCTGCATTGCTAATACTATTTATGAGTTACACAAAAAACTTCTTAATTTATCATTTCTTTGTGTTCTTTGTGGCTAGGTTTTTTAATTTTATAAATTTTGTTCATCTGATTGAGATGAAACTCCACCTTTCTTGATTGCTGTCCGGTGTTCTTTTCTGGCTTGTTTCCGACGCTGTAATGAAGCTGTCCTACCTTCAGGAACATGAGAATGTTTGATAAAAGATGTTTCTTCTCTTGCTTCCTGAATAAAATATCTAGCTAAGTGACCTACGGTTGGATGTTGAAACATTTCGACTAAGAGAAAATCTCTTTGAAATGTTTTTTGCAATTTACTATGAACTTGAACTAAAAGCAACGAATGACCACCGAGTTGAAAAAAGTTATCATGGATTCCTACGTTTTCAACATTAAGTACTTCTTGCCAAATATCGGCAATAGTTTTTTCGACCTCAGTTTGGGGTGGCTGGTAAACTGTTTCCAATTCGGGGCGTGCTGTATCAGGTGCAGGTAGCGCTTTGCGATCAACCTTTCCATTTGGTGTTAGTGGTAGTGCCTCCAGTGTGATAAAAGCTGTTGGCATCATATAATTTGGTAACTTTGACTCTAAAAAGTTACGTAGTTCAGGAATTGTCAGTGTTTGCTCTCTTTGAGGAACTACATAAGCGACTATTCGTTGAGAGTCTGCTGGAGCTTCGCTGACTACAACTACAGTTTCTCGTACTGCTGGGTGTTGGCTAATGATTGCCTCAATTTCTCCCAATTCAATCCTGAAACCACGTACTTTTACTTGGTTATCAATGCGACCTAAATACTCAATATCTCCATTTGGTAAATATCGAGCTAAATCGCCGGATTTATAAAGAAGCGCATTGGGTTTATTACTAAAGCAATTAGGAATAAATCTTTCAGAAGTTAATGTTGGTCGGTTTAAATAACCCCTGACTACACCAGCACCACCAATATACATTTCACCTGGTACTCCTATGGGTACTGGCTGCCTATATCTATCTAGTAAATAAACTTGTAAGTCACCAATTGGACGACCTATTAAACTTGCTGATGCTACTTCTAAGTCTGCCATTTTTAATGGACGATATGTCACATGCACAGTAGTTTCCGTAATCCCGTACATGTTAATTAACTCTGGTGACTGGTCGCCATGACGTTCAAACCAAGGTCTTAAACTCTCAATTTGCAATGCTTCTCCACCAAAAATTACTTTTCGTAGGCTTAGGTTGTTACTATTTTCCAGGGATTCCTCTACCTGTATCAGTTGTCGGAAAGCAGAAGGCGTCTGATTAAGTACAGTCACTTGCTGTGTTAACAATAATTGATAGAACTTTTGAGGTGAACGACTCAACCAATACGGTACTACCACTAATTTTCCACCATATAGCAATGCTCCCCAAATTTCCCAAACGGAAAAATCAAAGGCTATGGAGTGGAATAGTGTCCAAACATCATGTTGGTTAAAATTATAGTAGTGTTCAGTTGCTGCTAACAAACGAACAACGTTGCTGTGATTGACTAAGACGCCCTTGGGTTGACCTGTTGAGCCAGACGTGTAGATGATGTAAGCTAGGTTATCAGTCGTACATTCACTAATTGGGTTTTGTGAGCTTTGTTGAGCTACAATTTCACAATCTGTATCTAGATAAACAACCCTAGTCTGATGTTGTGCCAAATTCTCTATCAGCTGCTGCTGTGTTAGTAGTACTGATACAGCAGCATCTCGCAATATGAAGGCTAAACGTTCTGGTGGATATGCTGGATCTAACGGTACGTATGCACCACCTGCTTTGAGGATGGCTAGTAACCCGATGACCATAGAGAGCGATCGCTCTACACAAATCCCTACCAATACCTCTGGTTTTACTCCTAGCTTTTGCAAATAGTGAGCTAGTTGATTCGCTCGGTTGTTTAACTCGCGGTAGGTTAGTTGATCGTTTTCAAAGACGACTGCGATCGCATCAGGTGTTTTCTGTACCTGTGCTTCAAACAATTCATGGATACATTGGTGTTGAGTATACTCAACTTTTGTGTCATTCCACTCTCGCAGCAATTGATGCTGCTCAGGTTCTGTTAGTAATGATAATTCTAAAAGGCGTAGCTCCGGTTTTGCAACAATCTTTTTAAGCAATGTCTGGAAATGTCCAGCCATCCGTTTTATAGTAGTTTCCTCGAATAAATCTGTATTAAACTCTAGATTAGCAAAAAGCTTTCCTGGTGTTTCTATTATTTCTAAAGTCAAATCAAACTTAGCACTACCATTATCAATTGCCAAGGGACTTACAGTCAAACCAGGCAATTCTAAAATAGGCATTGGTATGTTCTGAAGTACAAACATTACCTGAAATACTGGTGTGTAAGTCAAGTTCCGTTGTGGTTGTAGTTCTTCTACTAATTGCTCAAAAGGTAAATCCTGATGAGCATAAGCTCCTAATGCTACTTTCCGCACACGAGTTAGTAACTCCTCAAAGGTAGGATTACCCGCTAAATTAGTTCGCAGTGCAATTGTATTGGCAAAAAGACCAATTAATCCTTCTAACTCTGTGCGATCGCGGTTAGCGATCGGTGAACCAACAACAATATCTTCACTACCAGTATAACGACATAGCAATATTTTAAAGGCTGCCAGCAGAGTCATAAATAAGGTAGTTCCATGCTGCTGGCTCAATTTATTTAAAGCTATACGTAACTCATCGGATAACTCAAATGAATAACTGGAACCCTGAAAACTGCCAACGGCAGGTCGTGGTTTGTCAGTGGGTAGCTCTAATAATTCTGGTGCGCCCTCTAACTGCTGTTTCCAATAGGATAGTTGTAATTTTAAGGCTTCTCCTTGTAGCTGTTGTCGTTGGAAGCTTGCAAAGTCTACATACTGTATTGGTAGTTGAGCAAGTGGAGACGGTTGCCCTTTAGAAAAAGCTTCATAAAGTGCCGTAACTTCTTCAATTAGTACTCCCATTGACCAACCGTCGGAAATAATGTGATGCATGGTGAACACCAGAATGTGTTCTGTTTCTTTTAGTCGTAGCAAAGTAGCTCGCAGTAATGGAGCTTGGCTCAAATTGAAGGGTCGCTGTATTTCTTGTATAACTAATTTTTTAATTTCAGCTTCTTGCTTAACCTCAGTTAACTCTTCTAGATTTATGGTAGGTAAACTTAAACTTAGAGCTGGAATAATTACCTGAACAGGTTTTTCTTCCATAGTTGCGAAAGTAGTTCGCAAAACTTCGTGGCGACGGACGATTGCATCAAGGGTTTGTAATAGTGCAGATTTACGAAGTACACCAGTAAGACGTAAAGCTGTCCATATATGATTAGCAAAATTACCAGGCTGCAATTGATCTATAAACCAAAGTCTTTGTTGAGCAAAAGATATTGGAAAAATCTGAGGCTTGCCGACCTTTTCTTGAAGTAGTTTTGCCAAAAGATCACGTTTATTTTGTGATGAAACTTCATTAATATCATGAGTATTGGTCATTGAACAGCCCCTTCTGATTGCAACATATTATTAAGTAATAGCTCAACTTCTCGATCTGAAAGTTCATTTATATTTGCTAATGTCTGTTGTTCATTACTCCGCTCAATTCTTTCTATCATTTTGAAGTTAAACTTCTCTTCTAAATTCCGGTTTTTTTCATCAACTATTAAGCCTTGCTCCATGATAGTGGGTGCTTCAAAAAAACCATGTAGAGAGAGTTGTACTTGAAACTCTTGACGCAATCGGGAGAAAACTTGAGTAGCTAATAATGAATCTCCTCCCAATTCAAAAAAATTATCATAAATACCTATCTGTTTAATTCCCAGCAGATTTTGCCAGACTTCAGCAATAGTTGCTTCAACTTCATTTCGGGGAGCAACATAATCATTACGTAGATTAGGGCGGGGATGCCTTAGTTGAGAGAGGCTTGTTGAAGCTGATTTATCTTCTAACAATGCTAATCCCTCTTCCAGATACCTAAAAGAATTATCTTGTTCAATTACTGCTTTAAAATCTTGCGGGGAGACAACAACATGAGACAAACTACTTAGCAAAATACGATTAAAAGCTTCGGCACCTTCTTGAGATAATATTCCTTTTTTTAGATTCTCTTCCCGTTGGAGTTTTAATTGCTCTGGTAGTGCTGTCTCTACTGCCATGCCTACTTCTTGCCAAGTACCCCAGTTGATTGCCACCGTAAATTGGTCAGATTTAGAAGTACGATAATGTGCATAAACATCTAGAAATGCATTAGCTGCACAATAATCGACCTGCCCAAATTCATTTAATATAGAACTTTGAGATGAGCAAAGCACTAAGAAATCTAATTTAATATTTTGTAAGTTTAAAATATCCTCTAATACTAATGTGCCTTTAACTTTTGGCGCTAATACTCTGTTTGCTGCATCTTCTGTTTTTAGTTGAATTATGCCACCACCAGCAATACCTGCTGCATGGATGACACCATTGATTTGACCAAATTTCTCTAAGGCTTCAGCAACGGCTACCTGCATTTGTTCGTAGTTGGCTACATCGGCACTTTTAACCTCGACCTCTGACCCCAACTCTTCCAGCACGAGCATTTTTTGGATTTTGCGGCTAACACTATCTTCACTATCATGAGTTTCTAGCCATTGCTTCCACTGCGATCGCTCCGGTAATCCTTTTCTTCCAATTAAAACTAACTTAGCTTGTACTGTCTTTGCTAAATATTCCGCTAACACTAAACCTATGCCGCCAAGTCCACCAGTAATTAAGTAAACTCCTCCTTCTTTTAACTTAGTTTTACCTAGAGTGCTTTCATGCAGATGGACAGCTTCAAAGGTTTGAATCCAGCGATGAGATCCTCGATAAGCAACTAGATTATCGGTTTGCTGTGTTGTTAACTCCGTAATCAAATAGTCAATAAACTTTTGTGTTAGCGGGATGCTATCAGCAGTAATTACTACATCGATAATACAAGAATTAATGTTTGGATATTCTTTGGGAATTATCTTACATGGCCCCAATATAGTTGCTTTCTCTGGGCATAACTTTTCATCACCAATAACATTATATAAATTGTTTGTTACAACGCTTAACTTGAGAGAATCACTAATGTTTTCTTTTCCTAATGCCTGTATAAAATACAATAAACTCCAAAAACCGAGATTATAGCAATTTTCAAAAGGTTGCTTTTTGAACTTATTGTTAGATAAAGTATTATTTGGCGTAATGCTCCAAAAGTGAGCTACTCCGTTTGGAATCAAACTATCTTTTCGTAGTTCTTGAAGTAAGGCATCATAGTCATCGCTTTGCTGTGGATTAATGGTATATGTGCATTCGTTCAGCTTAGTAAACTTATCTGCAACCCTAACTGTAACAACATGACATTGCTGCTTGAGCCGTTTAGCAACTTCGCCTCCAATTCCATATTCATCTATAAAAACTAACCAGCAGGTGTTTTGCTCAGTTACTAATTCCTTCTCTTGGAAAAACTCAAGTGGTGTAGATTGTTTCCAGATTGGGATATAAAACCAATCGGCAATATCTGGCTTTTTACCTATTGATGGTTGCCACGCCTTTGATAACGTAGTTTCGGGGTCAGCTTCAATCCAGTAACGCTGACGTTCAAAAGGATAGGTAGGCAAAGGAATATGTCTGCGTTGCTCTTTTGCATAAAAGCCTGTCCAGTTTATTTGCAATCCTGATAGCCAAAGCCGAGAGAGAGTATTAAGCAAAAATGCTACATCAGAAATTTGCTCTTGGGGATGTCGCACTGAAGTTAGGGCTACAGCCTGTGAAACCAACTGTCGTTTGACTAGGTTAGTTAATGTTCGTCCTGGGCCAACTTCCAAGAGTATTCGCTCTGGTTGTTGCAGCAATTCGGCGATTCCCTCATTAAACAATACAGGTTGTCGTAGATGTCTAGCCCAGTAGTCAGGATCGATCGCCTGATCTGCCGTAATCCAAGTTCCAGTAACGTTAGAAACAAAAGGAATTTGAGGTGGTTTCAGGTTTACTTCCTTAAGATGCCGTACAAATGGCTCTAAAATCGGCTCCATCATCTCGGAATGAAAAGCATGAGATGTATGCAGGCGGCGACAGTCAACACCCTGCTTCGTCAAACGATTTTGTAATAGTGCGATCGCATCACTAGCACCAGAAACCACACAAAGGGATGGTGCATTGCTAGCTGCTAAAGAAAGTTTTGAACCCAACATAGGTTGTATTTCTTTGGCAGACAGAGAAACGGAAAGCATCGACCCTGGTTCGACTTGTTGCATCAGTCGTCCGCGAGTTACGACTAAAGTCAAGGCTTCTTCTAAAGAAAAGACACCTGAAATACAAGCGGCTACATACTCACCGATGCTATGACCAATCATCGCTTGCGGATGGACACCCCACGCCATCCAAAGTTTAGCAAGGGCATATTCAATTACGAATAGCGCAACTTGCGTTAAGGAAGTTTGTTTCAGTTGTTCTTCTGTAGTTTCTATCGTTGAGGGATAAAGTATATCTTTGAGGTCTAACTTTAAATGTGATTTCAGCAATTCACAGCAATCATCAACTTCTTGTCGAAAAGCTGGTTCTGTTTCATATAAATCCCGTCCCATGTTTACATACTGCGCTCCCTGTCCGGGAAACATAAACACAATAGAATAGTTACGGGTTTCTGAAAAATTACTTAAAATTCTTTCTTGGTTTGGCGCAGTTAGGATTTTTATAGCATCAGGAATATCCTGACATAGCAATATTCTACGATGATTAAAATTTCGGCGACCGACTTGCAAAGTATAAGCTATATCAGCCAGATTAGTCTCAGGATGCTGTGCTAAATAATTAGCAATGTTAGCTGTAGCTGATTCTAAAGCTGTTTGAGTTTTGGCAGAGATAACCAATAATTGCCAGGGACGAGAAACACTCTCTTCAGTTGTAACAACTGGAGCTTCTTCTAAAATTACATGGGCATTACTACCACCAATTCCAAAAGAACTAACTCCTGCACGTCTAGGATATTTGTCTACTTTCCATTCGGAAAGTTTGTTATTGACATAAAAGGGACTATTGGCGAAATCAATTTGAGGATTTGGTTCTTCAAAGTGCAGGCTGGGAGGAATTTGTTTGTGTTTAAGAGCTAAGACTGTTTTAATTAAACCTGCAACACCAGCAGCTGCATCCAAATGCCCAATATTTGTTTTTAAGGAGCCAATTGCACAGAAGTTTTTATTTTTGGTACTGTTTTGGAATGCTTGCGTCAGTGCTGCAATTTCAATGGGATCTCCTAAAGATGTTCCCGTTCCGTGAGCTTCAATATAAGTTATTGTTTCTGCTTCTACTTCTGCAACCAGTTGAGCCGTTTTGATAACTTTAGCTTGACCTTCTATGCGGGGTGCCGTGTAGCTAACTTTGTTTGAGCCATCATTATTTATCGCCGAACCTTTAATTACAGCATGGATAAAATCTCCATCATTTAAAGTATCTTCTAATCTTTTCAAAACAACGATTCCTGCGCCTTCTCCACCTACTGTTCCCTGTGCTTTAGCATCAAAAGCGCGGCAGTGTCCATCAGGAGAATTAATACTTCCCTCTTGATAAATATAGCCAGCTTTTCTTGATGCGCTGATGGAAACACCGCCAACCAAAGCTATATCACATTCACCGTTTAGTAAACTTTGGCAGGCTAAATGTACAGCTACTAATGAGGTTGAGCAAGCTGTTTGAACTGTATAGCTAGGGCCTGTTAAATTAAGTTTGTAAGAAGTACGTGTAGCAAGGTAATCTTTATCAGCAGCGATCGCTATTTGTTGTTCATCTACTAAGTTTCTAATATTTTGATTAAAATAAATGTTTAGTAAATAACCGCTTAAGCTAGAACCAGCAAAAACACCTATAGAACCATTGTAGGTTTCGGAATTATACCCGGCTGTTTCCAGTGCTTCCCAAGCACACTCTAAAAAAATTCGGTGTTGGGGGTCAGTTATTTCTGCATCTCTGGGATTAAAACCAAAAAAGTCAGCATCAAAAAGTTCTGCATCTTCTATAACAGCATTTCTTTTAATATAGTTGGGATTACTAAGAAGTGCTGCATCTACTCCTGCTTGCAATAGTTCTTCATCACTAAAAACAGAAATTGACTCTATACCATTTTGGAGATTATGCCAAAATTCATCAATATTTTTAGCTCCAGGGAATCTTCCTGATAACCCAATAATTGCTATTTCTGAACCGTTAGTAGTATATGCACCAGTTGGAATATTCATTATTTGTTAATTCCTTAATTATTTTCAACTGATTTAATTTTTTGGAGACGTTTTCTTTGTTGCGCCTTCCCAGATGAAATTTTCTCTGCTTGAGTATCATTCTCCTGTAAAAATGCTGTGGAATTAGGAGATGAATTTAAATAGTTGGCTAAAGAATTAATCGTGGGATATCTAAATAAATCCAGGGTTGATAGTTCTGCTTTTAAAATTTCCTGCAATTGGCTGTGAACCGTAACTAAAAGTAATGAATGACCGCCAATTTCAAAAAAATTATCGTGAATGCCTATTTTTTCAAGATTCAAAGCTTTTCGCCAAACAGAGGCTATTGTCTTTTCTACCTCAGTTTGCGGTATCACATAAGTAACTTCTAATTCTGGGCGTAGAACATCGGGCATTGGCAATGCTTGACGGTCTACTTTGCCATTAGATGTTAATGGTAATGCCTCTAATATCATAAAGGCAGTGGGTACCATGTGGTCAAGCAATTTATTCTGCAAGAAGCGGCGCAGTTCAGGAGTTGTTAATGTTTTGTCTGGCTGGAGAGTTGTATAAGCTATTAAAGTTTGATTTCCAGATTTATCCTCCCGAAGGATAACTACACTTGTCGATATTGATGGATGTTGATTTATAACCGCTTCAATTTCTCCTAGTTCAACACGGAAACCACGTATTTTAACTTGGTTATCGATGCGACCGATATACTCAATATCTCCACTTGGTAAAAACCGAACTAAATCACCTGTTTTGTAAAGGCGATCGCCTTCTTGTTTACTAAAGGGATTAGGGATAAACTTCAGGGCTGTTAATTCAGGTTGATTTAGATAACCTCTGGCTAATCCAAGTCCACCAATATGCAATTCACCCGGTACTCCCATTGGCACTGGTTGCAAATATTGGTCTAAAATGTACAACTGGGTATTAGCGATCGCCTTCCCAATGGGTATGGAACCTGTAAAATGTTTCCCGACTGGAACCTGATAAACACAACAGCCTACTACTGTCTCTGTGGGGCCATATTCGTTTACTAATATTGTATCTGGAGCTACATCTTGCCAAAAGGTAATACTTTCAGCTAATAAATTTTCACCACCAATAATAAAAGCTCTCGTTTTATTTGCTATCTCTTCCTTGGATAACTGTTGTTTTAGCAAATCTAAGTGAGCAGGGGTAATTTTCACCAAACTTAAATTTGAGCTTTTCTTTAAAGCTTGAGAAAGGGTTTCAATCCCTTGTTCTTCTGATAGTAATTCTACTGTGCCACCAACTAACAAAGGTGAGAAAAGACTGGTGATTGTTAAGTCAAAACCCAGAGGTGAGTGGACTAAAGTTCCTACTCCCTGTTCTACTGCATATCTTTGAGTAGCCCAACTTAGGTAGTTAACTAATCCTTGATGGGGGATTAGAGTTCCTTTAGGTTTACCAGTGGAACCGGAAGTGTAAATAATATATGCTAAATTTAATTCGCTTGTTGTAGCAATTGGATTTTCATTTTTTTGTTGGTTTATATCCCAATCACTATCTAAATAAATTACTTTAATTCCATTTGTAGCTAAGTCTACCATTATATGCTGTTGAGTCAGCAGCACTGGCATTTGAGAATCGTTGAGGATAAAAGCTTTTCTTTCTAAGGGATAGCTAGGGTCAATTGGTACATAAGCACCACCTGCTTTTAAGATGCCTAAAAGTGCAATCAACATTAAAGGCGATCGCTCAACACAAAGCCCTACCATTACATCTGGCTTAACGCCTAATTTTTGTAAGTAATGAGCTAGCTGGTTAGCACGACTGTTTAATTCTTGGTAGGTAAACTGCTGATTTTGATAAATAATAGCAATGTTTTCTGGCATGCGATCGCACTGCTGTTCAAACCAATGGTGGATGCACTTGTATTGTAGTTCTGGCGTTTTAGTATTATTGAATGCAACTAAGAGTTCTTCCCGCTCTTGTTCGCTGAAGATATCTAATCGTGATATCGCTGTAGAGGGATTATTTATAACACTGATTAACAAAGTTTGCCACTGATTTGCCAAACGTTGAATATCTTCTTTACGGAAAAGTTTTTCATCATAGTGAAATTCTGCTTTGACTAAATTATGTTGTGTACGAACACAAGATAGCCTTACTTTAAATCGGTCAAAGCATACGTAATGCTGATGAACTGAAAATGATACTTGAGGGGCATAATAATTAGTTACTGCTTCTTCAAAATCAAAACAAAATGGTAAATACGAATGTTGTATACCATCTCCATTTATCTTAGGAAATGTGTCCCAGCTAAAACCATCCTGCCATTCAAGTATTTCTTCTGCTAAGTTATTAACCTGTATCAAAGTATTACTGAATGTATCGTTTTCTTGCAGATGACAAGCGAGAGGTAAATATTTGGCAAATAAACCTAATGCTGCTTTTAATTCTTCATAATTGCGACCATCACAACCTAGACCTATAATTAAGTTTGATTGCCCAGTAATACGCCAAAGTAGAATTTGCCAGCAAGTAAGGAAAAATATATCTATTGAAATTTGAGATTTTTGGACAATTTCTTCAATCTTAATGAGTAAGTCGCTGTGAATTGCTAACTTAATAACTTGAGGTTCAAATTTTGATTCTTCAGAAAGCCGATTCTCAAAAGGAAGCTCTAAGGTATCCATATCTGAAAAATCTACTTGCTGCCAATATGTTCTCCTTGTTGCAGTCTCTTCTGCTTCAAGTAATTCATTTTGCCATGTAGCAACATCAGCATATTGTAATGGTTCTTCAGTTATTTCTGCATTCTGCAAACAGATAGTATAATATTGACTAATTTCATAAACTATATTTTTTAATGTTTTATAGTCGGCACACAGAGATGGTAAGTTTATAAATAAAAAGTGTTTTTTGGATGAGCAAATTACCAATTCTACTTTTAATAATTGACCTGACGCTAATTTTACAGACTCTTGCTTTAGTTTATTGAAAACTGCTTCTATCTCTTCCGGTTGAGAAAAGTTATTTTCTAAGGTATGCTCGGCTATAAATATGTTTTTGTTAGTATCTATAACTTGAATAGGTATTTTTAAACCACGCGGACGATGAAAACTTGTGCGAAGAATCTCATTTCTAGCAATAACTTTCTCTAACGCTTCTTTCAGTATTTTTATTTCTATATCTCCTTCAATAAGGATAGCACATTGACTCCGATATAAATAACTATCTTGCTGTAGTAACCAAAGGTGCTTTTGTTGAGGAGATAGTGGAAAACCTTGAATTATCTGTTGCATTTTATGTCTCAATTACAATTTCAAATTTAGTCAAAACTTTTCACATATTATAATAGATAATCATTAGTTGAAAATTAGCTACCTTAAGTTTCACTAAAACTTATCAGTTCGCTCATCGCAACAAAAAGCTTACGTTCTCCCACATAAGGATTGCGCCCATGAGCAGTTAAAATGTTATCAAGTAATAATATGTCTCCTTGTTGCCAAGGAAAAGATATTTCTAGCCTCTGATATACTCCACAGATATCAACCATCGTAGAGTCTGCAATGGGAGTGCCATCGCCGTAAAAGCAATTTCGTGGTAAATCTTCTTTTTTAAAAGATGATAGTAGTGACTCACGGGTTTGTGCATTTAAACAAGCTAAATGCCAATGTTGTGCTTGATTAAACCAAGAAAATTCACCTGTTTGAGGATGCTTTATTACGGCTGGGCGAATAGAAATAGTTCTCAATCCACCGTCTTTTTTCCATTCAAAATCAATTAAATTATTTTGACAAAATTTCTCTACATCTGCTCTACTTTGAGTTTGAAAAACCCTTTGCCAATCAAGCCCTAATCCGTTTCCATAATTACGAACATACATAACTTGCTTTTCAACAAATTGTTCCCTAATTTGGGGTTCTATGAGTTGAAACACTTTACGACTATCAACTATTGGCGTTTCTCCTCCTTGCTGTGCAGGTTGACGGCAGCCAAACAAAATTTTTGCAGGCCATTGATGATTAAAAGAATTCTCGTTATGCCACAATAACTTGCTATCCGCAGGATAAAAAACTGGAGTATAAACTTTACCAGTTACTGTTTCACGGGTATGTTCACCATTTTCATTGAATAGTTCTGAGCAAACCGCTAAACCAAACCTTTCAAATGCGTCTGCTGTAGTAATATTAAATCCTTTAAAAAGTATAGCACCATATTTAATTAAATTTGCATCTATAAATTCTCTATTCGCCTCTGCCCAATCTGCAATATCAACATCTGATATTGAGGGTTTTATAATTAACGGTATTTGCTGATTTCCAAAATTATCTAGTTTAATTAGTTCGGTTTCTAAACTGATAGATTTTCTTCCACGGTTCTGGAGTTTATGCTGTAAGTTAAAGTTGCCTATTTTTAGTTCTTTCATTTTATTCCTCAACTTTCAGTGACAACAATATTAATTGCTTTTCGCTTAATCACACTTAATTTTTGTTGATATTTATCTTTTCGCTTTTCTTCTTGACTTAACTGATGTTCTTTGTCTGATTTGTTGATAATTTCTTCTATCTCACTTAATTTCATAGCAGGGTCTACAACAATTTGAGACAAAATTGTTTCAAAGCTATTTAGTAATCTGGCTATGCTATTTGCATCAAATAAGTCTTTGTTATATTTTAATAACCCAACTATTCCTTGCTCTGTATCTGTTAATTCCAGCAGCAGATCAAATCTGGCGATCGCATTTTCTAAATCATCTAAACGAGTCAATGTTAAATCTGAAAGCTCTAAAGGATGTGTGGGAGCATTTTGGAGGAGAAACTTGACTTGAAATAGAGGAGTCTGGTTTAAATCTCTTTTGGGATTAAGAGTGCTAACTAACTTCTCAAATGGTAAATCTTGGTGAGCATAAGCTTCTAGGCAAACTTTACGTACTTGTTGTAAATATTCGCTAAAACTGGGATTATCAGATAGGTGACTACGCAATACTAATTGATTAACAAAAAAACCAATTAAATTTTCTGTTTCAATTATATTACGATTGGCAATATCAGTACCAACAACAATATCTTTGCCGCCTGTATACCAATACAGTAAAACATTAAATGCTCCAAGTAGCGTCATAAATAATGTCATTCCAAGACTATTACTTAGCTTCTTAATCGCTTGTGATAATGTCTTAGAAAGTTTCAAGGTTTGCCGCTTCTCCTGAGAACTTTTCAGTTCTGAAATTTGACGAATTCTAGGTAATTGCAAAACTGGTAAATTGTCTCCTAATTGCTTTTTCCAGTATGTAAGTAAGGTATCAAGTACTTCACCCTGTAACCAGCTTTTTTGCCAAGTAGCAAAGTCTGCATACTGGATATTCATCTCTGTAAGTGGTGAAGGTTGACCACTAGAAAACGCTTCGTAAAGTGCTGACAATTCCCGGATAAATACTCCTTCTGACCACGCATCAGAGATAATATGATGCATCGTTACCAACAATATATACTCTTTAGTGTTCAATCGTAAAAGAGTTAAGCGTAACAAGGGAGCTTGGGTTAAATCAAATACTTGTTGATAATCCGCTAATCTTAATCTTTCTACTTCTGCTTTTTGTTGAGTGTGAGGTAAATTTTGCAAGTCTACTATTTGCAAGGGTATATCTAGAATAGGAGTAATAATTTGGACTGGTTGACCATTTGAAATTTGGAAACAAGTTCGTAATATTTCATGTCTTTGCACTATTTCATTAATAGTTTGCTCTAAAGCTATTAAGTTGAGTGAACCTTGTAGTAGTACTGCGCTAGAACCATTATAAATACATGAAGTTGGATCTAATTGATGCAAAAACCATAATCTATTTTGTGCAAAAGATAAGGGTAATTCTGTCTCTCTTGCAACACGTTCAAGTGATAAATTAGAATTAGCTGATAGCTTTTTAGAATCAATGATTTTGGCTATTTTTACAATCGATGGAAATTCAAAAAATTGGCGGAGTGGTAAATCTACATCAAATATTTTATTAATGCGGGATGTAATTTGAGTAGCTAAGAGTGAGTGTCCACCCAATTCAAAAAAGTTGTCGTTTATGCCGATTTTTTCTAAGCCAAGTACTTGCATCCAGATAATCGCTAACTGTTTTTCAACAAGCGTCCGAGGAGCAACAAAGGTTTCTTCAAATTCTGGGCGTATTGTATCAAGTGCGGGTAATGCTTTGCGATCAACCTTACCATTAGGCGTGAGCGGTAGTACCTCTAATATTACAAAAGCCCCTGGTATCATGTAGCTTGGCAACTTTGATTCCAAAAAGCTCCGTAGTTCAGAAATTGCCAATGTTTGCTCAATTTGAGGAACTAGATATGCGACTATTATTTGAGAATCTCTCAAATCATTATGTACTACAGCTATAGTTTCTCGAACTTTAGGATGTTGGCTGATTACTGCTTCAATTTCTCCTAGTTCAATGCGAAAACCACGGACTTTTACTTGCTGGTCAATACGACCGATGTACTCTATTTCTCCATTTGGTAAATAGCGGGCTAAATCTCCAGTTTTATACAAACGCGTAGCTTTTGTACTAAATGGGTTAGGTATAAATTTCTCTGCTGTCAGGTCAGGAAGGTTGAAATAGCCTCGTGCGAGTCCATCCCCACCTATATGCAATTCTCCTGCAACACCTACAGGAACTAACTGCCTGTATTGGTCTAGGATGTAAAGTTGCGTATTAGCGATCGCACCACTAATCGGTACAATAGTACTACCATTTTCTACCTGAGATGCTGCTGACCAAATCGTGGTTTCTGTCGGGCCGTACATATTCCACAAAGAGGCGCATCGATGCAATAATTGATTGGCTAATTGTCCAGGTAAAGCTTCTCCACCACAGAGGATTTTTAATTGCTTATTAGCATCCCAACCTGCTGCTAGAAGTAGTTGCCAAGTCGCTGGTGTGGCTTGCATAACTGTAGCTTTTGAGTCTGTCAGTTTTGCTGACAACTGTGTTCCGTCTGAGGCAACTTCCCGACTAACGATTACTAAACAACCACCAACTATGATTGGTAGAAAAAGTTCTAGCGCCGCAATATCAAAGGAATATGTTGTTACCGCTAGTAAAGTATCTTCATGGGTTAATCCTGGTGTTTGCCTCATGGAGTACAAAAAGTTGCTCAAAGCAGTGTGGGGAATTTGTACGCCTTTTGGTTTACCTGTTGAACCAGAAGTATAGATGACATAAGCTAGATTGTCAGTAGTTAGCTCAGATAATAAATTTTCTTTGCTCTGTTGTGCAATGTTGTGCCAATGTGTATCAAAACAAACAACTTGAGCTTTATGTTGCGGCATTGTTTCTACAAGTGAGGCTTGAGTTAGCAGCACTGACACTTGGGCATCTTCTAATACAAATGCCAATCGCTCTTGAGGATAACTAGGGTCTAGTGGAATGTATGCTCCACCTGCTTTGAGGATAGCTAATAGTCCGATGACCATAGAGAGTGATCGCTCTACACAAATCCCCACTAATACCTCTGATTTTACTCCCAGCGATCGCAAATGATGCCCTAGTTGATTTGCTCTGCTGTTCAGTTCTTGATAAGTAAGTTGTTCTTTCTCAAATACCACCGCCACAGCATCGGGTGTTTTTTCTACTTGCGCTTCAAATAACTGATGAATGCATTGATGTTGAGGATATTCCTCTTCCGTATCATTCCACTCTATAAGCAACTGATGTCGCTCAAATTTTGTCAATATTGGTAGCTCCGATAAACGCTGCTTTGAATTAGCAACAATTCCTTCAAGCAACGTTTGCAAATGCGCTACCATTCTTTGTATAGAACTTTCCTTGAATAAATCAGTATTGTATTCTAAATTACCCAATAAACCATCAACTGTTTCAGTTAGATATAGGGTCAAATCCAACTTCGCAGTATGACTATTGCTTTCTAAAGGGCTTAAAGTTAAACCAGGCAACTTTAAAGCAGATATCGGCGTATTCTGAAGTACAAACATCACTTGAAATAGTGGTGTATGACTCAAATCTCGCTGTGGTTGCAGTTCTTCAACTAACAACTCAAAAGGTAAATCCTGGTGTGCATAAGCTCCTAAAGCTACTTCTCGCACCCGTTTTAGTAATTCTTCAAAGCTGGGATTTCCTACTAAGTTAGTCCGCAGTACTAAAGTATTGACAAAAAATCCAATTAGCCCTTCTATCTCTGCTCGGTTGCGGTTAGCGATAGGCGAACCAACCACAATATCTTCGCTGCCTGTGTAACGCCATAGCAATGTTTGAAAAGCTGCCAACAGAGTCATAAATAAGGTACTTCCCTGTTGCTGGCTGAATTTATTTAAAGCAACAGAGAGTTTATCAGATAGGTTGAATGAGTAGGTCGAACCCCGGAAGGTCTGAATTGCTGGTCTGGGATAATCAGTGGGTAACTCTAAGACTTTTGGCGCATTTGCTAACTGCTTGAGCCAGTAAGATGTCTGATTTTTGAGTACTTCTCCTTGCAGCCATTGTCGTTGCCAAGCCGCAAAGTCTACATACTGTATTGGTAGTTCAGGTAACGGTGACGGTTGTCCATCACAGAAAGCTTGATAAAGTGTTGCTAACTCCCTCACAAGTACATCTATTGACCAACCGTCAGAGACGATGTGGTGCATTGTCAATAATATTATGTGTTCTTCTTGACCAAGACGTAATAATTTCACTCTCAACAGCAAGTCGTTTTTGAGATCAAAAGCTTTTTGTGCTTCTTGAGAAACCTGTTTTTTGACTTCGGCTTCTTGTTGGTTTAAAGATAGCTCGCTAATATCCAATACTGGTAATATTAATGACATTACCTCATGGATGACAGCGATCGCTTGCCCTTCTATTGTTTGAAAATTGGTTCGCAGGGCTTCATGACGGTTGATAATCTCGTTAAAACTTTGTTGCAGTAACTCTACATTCAATTGTCCCTCTAGGCGAACAGCAGCAGATATATTGTAGAAGGAACTATTTGGCTCTAATTGGGACAGAAACCATAACCGTTGTTGAGCAAATGATAGCGGTAACTCTAGCGATCGCACAATCCGCTCAATATTCGTTACCTCAACTCCTGAGTCTACCTTAATTGCTTTTTCAATTTCTTTTGCTAACCCAGCTATTGTTGGTTTTTCAAACAAATAACGTAAAGGAAGCTCTACTTGAAACACTTGCCGGATTCGGGAAATTACGCGAGTGGCGATTAAGGAATGACCACCTAGTTCAAAGAAATTATTATCAATACCTACTTTTTCAATACCAAGTACTTCTGCCCAAATACCTGCTAATAAATTCTCAATTGGTGTGGAAGGAAGAATAATATTCGATGATGATATCTGTGTTAATTCAGGAATAGGTAGTGCTTTTCGGTCAACCTTACCATTAGGTGTAAGTGGGAGTGCCTCTAATATGACAAAAGCCCCTGGTATCATGTAGCTTGGCAACTTTGACTCCAAAAAGCCGCTTAGTTCAAGAATCGTCAATGTTTGCTCTTTTTGAGTAACTACATAAGCAACTAAACGCTTAGAATCTTCTGAATCTTCACCTACAACAACTACAGTTTCTTGGACTGCTGGGTGTTGGTTGATGAATGCTTCAATTTCTCCCAATTCAATCCGAAAACCACGGACTTTTACTTGATGGTCAATGCGACCGATGTACTCTATTTCTCCATTTGCTAAATAACGAGCTAAATCCCCAGTTTTATAGAGACGCGCTGCTGCTTCATTGCTAAAGGGGTTGGGGATAAATTTTTCTGCTGTCAAGTCCGGGCGGTTTAAGTAACCTCTACCTACTCCCACACCACTAATATAAACTTCACCCATTACACCTACAGCAACAGGATTTAGCTCCCTATTAAGCAAATAAATCTGGATATTTGCAATTGGACGTCCGATGGGAACTGTCTTTTGGTTGGCAATACTATCTTTGCACTGCCAAAAAGTGACATCTACAGCAGCTTCTGTTGGGCCGTAGAGATTATGGAGTTGGGCATCAAATTGATTAAAGAAGCGTTTTTGAAGTTGAGCAGACAATGCTTCACCGCTTGCAATCACCCGCACCAAAGACTGACATTTTTCCAAACCTTTTGCTTCCAAAAACACTTGTAGCATTGATGGTACAAAATGTAAGGTTGTAATTTGCTGCTCTGTGATTAAGTTGACTAAATAGTTAGGATCTCGATGCCCTTCTGGTTGAGCAACAATTAAACGTGCACCTGCGATCAACGACCAGAAAAATTCCCATACAGATACGTCAAAACTGAAAGGAGTTTTTTGCAACACACTATCTGCTGCTGTTAATTGGTACGCGTCCTGCATCCACAGTAAGCGATTGCAGATTCCCCGATGGGTATTCATTGCACCTTTTGGTTTACCTGTAGAACCGGAGGTGTAGATGACGTAAGCAAGGTTATCACAAGTAATGTTACACGCAGGATTTCCTGTGTTTTGACCGACACTTAGTCCCCAATTGCCATCAATGTAAACTACTTTAGCTTTGTGAGTTGATAGACTTTCTACTAGGTGCTGTTGAGTTAATAACACGCTTGGTTGAGAGTCTTTTAACATATAAGCCAATCGCTCTTGAGGATAACTAGGGTCTAGTGGGATGTATGCACCACCTGCTTTCAGGATGGCTAATAGTCCGATGACCATTTCAAGCGATCGCTCTACGCAAATCCCAACTAATATCTCTGGTCTTACTCCCAGCGATCGCAAATGATGTGCCAGTTGATTCGCTTTGGCGTTCAGTTCCCCATAGGTCAATTGTTGGTCTTCAAACACCACCGCCACAGCATTGGGTGTTTTTTCTACTTGCGCTTCAAATAACTCATGGATGCATTGCTGTTGAGGATATTCAATCTGAGTATCATTCCACTCCACAAGCAACTGATGTCGCTCAGTTTCCGTCAACAGCGACAACTCACAAAGACGTTGCTCTGTCTTTGTTACCATACCCTCTAACAAAGTCTGCAAATGTCCTAGCATCCGGGTGATAGTGTCAGTGTCGAAGCGATCGCTATCATCACAAGTAATCTTGAGCAACAACTCTTCACCTGGAATCACAGTTAGAGTTATCGGATAGCTAGTCTTTTCAAAGCTATGAAAATCCTTGATCTCAAAATTTAGATCGCTCTGCCGTAAGGAAACATCTATAGGATAGTTCTCAAAAACGACAATACTCTCGAACAAAGATAAATCTTTGGGAACTTCGCTGCATCCTTGGATTTTCACTAACGGAGTATACTCGTACTCACGCGCTTCAACTAGTTGCTCTTTGATTTTCTGAAGCCAAGGCAAAAGAAATTCTTCAGGTGATACTTGTACTCTAATCGGCAGTGTGTTAATCAACAGCCCTACCATAGACTCAACTTTAGCTAAAGTAGGGGGACGACCAGAAGTTACTGCCCCAAAAACTACATCCTCCTGACCACTGTAGCGGCTCAATAATAAAGCCCAAGCTCCCTGTACTAGAGTGTTTAACGTTAACTGGTATTGCTTTGCTACAAATTGTAATCCTGCTGTTGTGACTACAGAAAGCTTAACTTCTTGCTCATTAGAGCCATCTGTTTGAGCTACTAATTTTATAGCTGCTTTATTTACCAATAGCTGTGTTGGAGTAGTAAAACCTTTAAGCGTCTGTCGCCAGAAAGCCTCAGCCTCAGATAGGTTTTGTTGCTGTAGCCAAACAATGTAATCCCGATATGGGCGAATGGGTTCTAGGTAAACATCTTGAGTATTGCAAAAAGCTTTATAACAAGCAAAGACTTCCTTAAAAATCAAGGGAACAGACCACCCATCTAACAACAGATGATGATGGCTCCAGGTAAAGTTATAGGAGATATCCGAAAGTTGAACTAGTGTTAGGCGCATCAATGGTGGCTGCGTCAGTTCAAAGCCTCTGGAGCGATCGCTTTGCCACAAAAGTTCTAACTTTTGTTGTTGTTCTTCTGAGGAGAGATGCTGCCAATCATATTCCTGCCAAGGTAGTGTCACCTCTCGATGCACAATTTGTACCGGTTCTTTTAAACCTTCCCAAACAAAGCAGGTTCGTAGAATTGAATGTCGTTCTACAACGTACTCCCATGCGCGATGGAATTCTGAAATGTTGAGCTTTCCTTGGAGAGTCAAACTAAATTGTTCAAAATAGATGCCAGATTTAGGGGCTGCAAGACTATGGAAGAGAATGCCCTGCTGCATGGGCGAGAGAGGATAAAAGTCTTCAATGTTTTTGTTTTTCACGCTCATCTTAAATATCTCCCATAGCTGCTGTAATAGCATCGAGATCGGCTTGATCCCATTGGCTTTGCTTAAATTCAGCGAAATCGGAAGGGGTAACACCACCTGCATCATAAGACTGACAATGAGCAATCAGCGATCGCAATGCCTCAATAAACCTTTGAGCAAGTCCCTCAATCGTGCTTTGCCGATGCAACTCCTTGCTGTAAGTCCAACTCATTTGCAGATGTCCCTGATAAATACCACTGTTAATTTCTAATAAGTGAGTTCGTTTATTTCGCAAACTGTGACTTGAACCACTTAAACCCTGTACTAAGCTAAATAAAGATGATTCTGGTAAAACTTGATCAAACTGTCCTAAATAGTTAAAAATTACTTCAGGCTTTGACAAAGAAAATTGTTCACTTATTTCCTTATTTTCATTAATATACCGCAGTAATCCATAGCCAATGCCTTGATTTGGAATTGCTCGAATCTGCTCTTTAATCGACTTCAAAGCTTTTCCTAGATCGTTAGTATTTTCCAGATTGAGGTGTACGGGAAAAATACTTGTAAACCAACCTACAGTCCTCGATAAATCCACATTCTCGAATATTTCTTCTCGCCCATGTCCTTCTAAGTCAATTAGTAGCGAAGTTTCTCCCGTCCACTGGTGAAATGTTTGGATCAGTGCTGTTAACAATACATCATTAATTTGTGTTCGATAAGCTGCTGGCACTTGTTGCAGCAAACTTTGAGTTTCTTCTATGGATAATGATACTGATACAATAGAAGCCGTTTCTTCTATATTGTTTCCACCCGGAAAATCTATTGGTATCGACGAAACAGTTTGATGCTGTGTTGTCAGCCAGAATTCTAGCTCTGAAAGCAGTGCTGAAGATTGAGCATATTTTTGTAAACAGCTAGACCATTGTTTATAAGAAGTAGTTTTGGGTGGCAACTTTATAGTTTTGCCCTGACTAATTTGTTGGTAAGCTGTTTGAAAATCTTCAATTAAAATTCTCCAAGAGACACCATCAACAACTAAATGGTGAATAATCCAAAGCAAGCGGTTAGGTTGATTTTCACCTAAATTAAAAAGAGCAACTTGGAATAACGGCCCTTGTGACAGATTTAAGCTGGCTTGCAGTTTAGTGGCTGCTGCTTCGATTGCTGCTGCTTGTTTATCTTTTGACAGCCCGGAAAAATCGAAGTATGCCAGTGGCATCACATCATCAGGACTAGCAAACAGTGCTTGAGTACTAAATTTCTCCTGTAGAAATCGTAAACGTAGGACATCATGATGATTTTGTAGAGACTCTATGATTTTCTCTAAGATTACAAGGTCAATTTTTTGCTTGCTTTCTAATAATACCGACTGATTCCAGTGGTGTGGTTCTGGTTGATGTTGCTCAAAAAACCAGTGCTGAATGGGTGTTAGCTCTAGAAAACCAGTCACTGCCATCTGCTCGGCTTCAATTTTTTTAGTTATTCCAGCTATAACTGCTAATTGAGCGATGGTTTGATGTTGAAACAATTGCTTAGGAGTCAGACTTAGCCCTATTTGGTTGGCTTTAAATATTACTTGAAGACTAAGAATAGAATCGCCACCTAATCTAAAAAAGTTGTCGTTTCTACCTATTTTTTCTAAGCCTAATAC
The DNA here is from genome assembly GCF_035638895.1 of Nostoc sp. Classification (GTDB taxonomy): domain Bacteria; phylum Cyanobacteriota; class Cyanobacteriia; order Cyanobacteriales; family Nostocaceae; genus Nostoc. Next base: position 26,444 of record NZ_DASQZC010000299.1, read on the forward strand.
CTCTGCCCAAATAGCAGCTAATTGTTTTTCAATAGTGGTTTGTGGTGCAACAAAGGTTTCTTCAAGTTCTGGACGTACCGTATTAGGAATAGGTAGTGCTTTACGGTCAACTTTACCATTCGGCGTGAGCGGTAGTGCCTCCAAGATCACAAAAGCTGCTGGTATCATATAGCTTGGCAACTTTGCCTCCAAGAAGCCGCGCAGTTCAGTAATTGTCAGTGTTTGTCCTTTTTGAGGAACTACATAAGCGACTAAACGTTTAGAATTTACGGAATCTTGACTTACGACAACTACAGTTTCTCGAACAGCTAAGTGTTGATTGAGTAAGACTTCTACTTCACCTAATTCAATGCGAAAACCCCGAATTTTAACTTGATGGTCGATGCGTCCGATAAATTCCAAGTTGCCATCAGGTAGATAACAAACTAAGTCGCCTGTCTTATAAAGACGCGCTCCTGGTTCTGTAGTGTAAGGATTAGGGATAAACTTTTCTGCTGTTAATTCCGGTCGGTTGCAGTAACCTCTTGCTACACCCACACCTCCAATGTACAATTCGCCAGGAGTTCCTACAGGCAGGAGTTGTAGATAGGGGTCGAGGACGTAAGTTTGGACTTGGGGAATGGCTCTACCAATCGTTACTTCGCCAGATGTCGATACTGATAAGTCACAGAGGGTTGCTACGATTGTTGTTTCTGTTGGGCCGTAGCTGTTGACAAGGCGTACCCGTTGATTAACCTGTTGCTGCCACATTATCAGGTGTTTTCTGTCGGCTCTTTCGCCTCCAATAATCACTAATCGTAGGGAATCGGGAAGTGCCAAATTTGCTGTTGCTAATTCAGCAGTGATTTGATGCCAAAAGGCGGTAGGCAAATCAAGGACGGTTATCCCCCAATCATGACACTGCTGTAAAAATTGAGGTGTCGAACTTAATGTCTCATCTGTACGCAATATGAGAGCAGCACCACAGATTAGACAGGGAAAGATTTCTTCGGCAGCTGTATCAAAGCTGATGGAAGCGAATTGCAGTATGCGTTGGCTTTGCCCGCCGTCAGCATCGCTTGTTTTGATCTCAAATTTTATAGATGCAGTATTGATATAGCAAGCCAAAGAGCGATGCTGAATCATTACCCCTTTGGGTGTTCCCGTTGAACCAGATGTATAAATTAGATAGGCGAGGTTGTCAAGTTGTGTCTGATGAATTGGGTTTTCCTGGCTTTCCTGAGAAATGGCTTGCCAGTCTGTATCTACGCAAATTACCTGTGATTGCTGTTCAGCAAGTGTGTTCAATTTTACTGAAGAGGTTAGTAAAACTGATACTTGGGCATCCTTTAACATCAAAGTGAGTCGTTCTTTTGGATAGGCCGGATCTAGAGGCAGATATGCCCCTCCGGCTTTGAGTATTGCCAAAAGTCCGATAATCATCTCTAAAGAGCGTTCTATGCATATTCCCACTAAAACTTCTGGTTTGACTCCGAAGTTTTTGAGGTAGTGCGCTAGTTGATTTGCTCGCTGATTTAATTCTCTGTAGGTTAAATGCTGATTTTGAAATACCACTGCAACTGCATTTGGTGTCCGTTCTACCTGCGCTTCAAATTGTTGATGAATGCATTCTTGAGAATTGGGAATTTGAGATTTATTTGTACTAATTTCTAGTAACTCATGATGATCTGCGGCGCTCAAAAGTGGTAAGTTGGATAGCCGAGCTTGAGGATTAACAGCAATGCCTGAAAGCAAATTCTGAAAGTGTCTCAGCATTTTAGTGATGGTAACAGCATCAAATAGGTCAGTATTATACTCAAATGATGCCATCACTCGTTCTTTAGTAATCTCAATAGACAGGCTCAAATCAAACTGCGCTGTTTTGGTTTCTATTTTTAATAAGCTCAATGCCAAACCAGGCATTTCTGGTAACTGCGAGTAATCTTGGACATTGAACATAACTTGGAAAAGCGGCGTTTGACTGGTATGCCGTTCTGGCTGTACTGCTTCTACAATTTGGTCGAAGGGCAAATCTTGGTGTGTATAGGCTCCTAAAGCTACTTTTTTTACCCGCGTCAGCAACTCGTCAAAAGTCGGGTTACCGCCCATATCTGTACGTAGCACCAATGTATTGACAAAAAAGCCAATTAACTGTTTGATTTCATCACGGTTACGGTTAGCGATCGCTGTTCCTACAGCAATATCATCTTGACCAGTATAACGATAAAGAAAAGTCTGAAATGCTGCCAATAGCAACATGAATAAAGTTGCACCTTCTTGACGAGCGATCGCCTTTAATTGCTCAATGACTTTTTCAGGCAATTCGATAGATTCTTGAGCGCCGTGTGAAGTTTGCACTATCGGTCGTGGTCGATCAGTCGGTAGTTGTAATGCGGCTGGGATACCTTCAAGTTGTTGCTTCCAGTAAGAGAGTTGCGTTTGCAGAATTTCCCCTTGTAACCATTGTCGCTGCCAGTGTGCAAAATCTTTGTATTGGGCAGAGACTTCGGGTAGAGGTGAAAAATTTCTAGTTAAGAATGCTTTGTACAATAATGCTATCTCTTGTAAAAATACCTCAACAGACCAGCCATCAGAGATTATGTGGTGCATCTCAAGCAAAAGAACATGCTCTTGCTGTGCTAGGCGCAAAAGTTTAGCACGTAACAATGGCCCCTGTACTAGGTCAAAAGGTTGTTGGCTTTGTTGAGTCAACAATTGCTGGACTGCGCCATTTTGATAATCTATTACTGATAAAGATAATTTTAAAGAAGAAGCAATAATTTGAACCGATTGTCCGTTGACTGTAGAAAAAGTGGTTCTTAGAGTTTCATGTCGCTGAATAACTTCATTCAGACTTTGTTCTAGTAGAGTAACTTCAAGCTGACCTTTAAGATTAACAGCTAAAGAAATATTGTAAGCTGGGTTGCCTGGTTCTAAACGATCGAGGAACCATAGTCGTCGTTGGGCAAAAGATAGGGGATAAACTTCGGCTTTCTGGACTTGGGTGAGGGATATTGATGGTATTGCGTCTGCTGTGAGTTGAGTCAGAAGCTTCGTGACAAGCGATCGCGTACTCATTCCTTCAAAAAAGTCTGCTACGGATACTTCTACCTCCAAATCAATCTCAATCCGGTTTTTCAACTCAAATACTTTTAAAGAATCAAGTCCAAGCGTGCTTAATGGTTCTTGTGGATTAATATCATCCGGTGCGATGGAAAGTACTCCCGCCAAAAGTTCAATCAGATATGACTCTAAAATCGGTTGACACTCCCTTGGGGAAAGCGCCAAAAGTTCAGAACGTTGTAATTGAGTTTCTTTTCTGGCAATATCACTAATCTTGAGAATGTCACTTTCAACTACATTCAGTTCACCATTCTCAAACTGAGCGCGAGTTGCACGACGTTGAATCTTACCGCTAGAAGTTTTAGGTATACTACCTGGTTTAATTAAAACCACACCATAAACTTGTACTTCATGTTCTTCAGTAATTGATTGTCGAATTGCACTAGCTACTTCTGCTAAATTTGGCTTGGCGCGAAACTCTAATTCTTGTACAACGAAGAGCCTTTGTTCGTTGTTAACCTCTACTGTAAATGCTGCATTAGCACCGGAACGTAAGGATGAATGGCTGCGTTCTGCGGTTAATTCGATATCTTGCGGGTAAAGATTGCGACCGCGAATAATAATTAAATCTTTTGCTCTACCTGTAATGAAAAGCTCACCATTGTCCAAAAAGCCTAAGTCACCAGTCCGTAAAAACGGCCCTTCTTTTGTGTCTTTCAGATAGGCGTGAAATGTTTGCTCTGTTTCTTCTGTTCGATTCCAGTAACCCTGACCTACGCTCAGTCCAGATACCCAGATTTCGCCAACTTCATCTGATGAACAGCGAGTTAATGTTTCAGGATTAACAATGACAATCTGCTGTTGAGGAATAATTTCACCACAACTGACAAAGCTTTGGATATCTTGATTGTCGGTAGTTGCTTCGACTATCTGGTTCTGTGAAAGTGCAGATTTATCTACAGTTTTTACTTGAGCTAAGGCTGTTTTGATCCCACCAGAAACTATCAAAGTTGCTTCGGCCATGCCGTAACAGGGGTAGAATGCTTCCTGACGAAAGCCACACTCTGCAAAGGTAGTCGCAAATAGTTCAAGAGTATCTTGTCGGACTGGTTCAGCACCGTTAAACGCAACACTCCAACTACTTAAGTCGAGAGTTTCTTTTTGTTCTTGAGTAATCCTTTGAACACATTGTTCATAGGCAAAGTTAGGGCCACCACTCGTTGTACCTTTGTAGCGAGAAATTGCTTGCAACCAACGATAAGGTCTTTGCAGAAAAGATGCTGGGGACATTAAGACGCAAGGAAAACCACCATACAGAGGTTGCAAAATCCCACCAATCAAACCCATATCATGGTAAATAGGTAGCCAAGATACAAACTTACTGCTAGGCGAATGTCCCATCATTTGGTAGGTTACGGCGGCGTTGTGCAGCAGATTGCCATGACTGAGCATGACTCCTTTTGGTGTACCTGTAGAACCTGATGTGTATTGCAAAAAGGCTAGGGTATCCTCATTGATTGCGGGTTGTTGCCAAGAATCTTCTATACCCTGTGCTATGTTGTCAGTTGTCAGCCAGTGAAAATTTCCCTGTTTTGTTAGGAGTGTGAGTATTGATTGTAATGTGGGGAGCATTGCTGTTGTGGTGAGAGCAACGCTTACCTGTGCATCTATGCTAATAGCCTGTATTCTGGGCGTTTTACGTTGATTGGAAGGCGGATAAGCTGGAATCGCTACTACCCCAGCATATAGACAACCGAAAAATGCTGTTAGGTAATCCAGTCCAGGAGGATAGAGCAATATGGCACGTTTCCCACTCAAACCAAGAGCTTGGAGTTGAGCTGCTACAGCCCGACTGCGCCGATCCAATTCATGGTAAGTCAGCGTTAATTCCTGAGTCTCTCCATCTTCAAGGAAAGTAAAAGCTTGTGTGTGCGGCATCTGGAAACTGCGATCGCGCAGGATATCAACCATAGTCGCACACTGAGAGGGAATTTCTTGGAAGTTATTGCTAAATTGAGTCATTATTATGCTTCAGGTAATCAGATGCACACAAACAATAGTGGCAAAATTAATCTCACACTTACTCCTGGCTGAACAAGGCTTTGAGCAGTTTTTGTGGGTATCTTAATTTAAAAATCCACTTAAATACAGCTAACCTTAAACTGACATACCTCTTTCTGGCTCAAAGTGCTGCCTTTAGAGGATTATTTAATTGAATTGGTAAAACCCAAAGAGCAGACCTCAATGTTGCACTAGGGAAGACAGGGCGAAATTAGTAAGTCATTTAAGGTTTTATATTGCTAGTAATTTTCATTTAGACTTTCTTACATTACTAGTGATTGTGGCATTTAGCAATACTGTAATTAATAAGGAATAATTATCAATAAGTGAATATGTGTCATTTTAGACTATTTCCAAAATATTCTATGACTTTTGATAGATATCAACGCTTAGTGGTGCAGAAAAGTCCTGAATGCTTGATATATGAGTAATTTTACTGAGGCAAGGGTGACAGAGAAGGGGATTTCATACAGTAATACCTTGGGCTACGTTGTTTTGGCTATTTTTTCGCAAGCATTTGTTTCGTGCAAATGAGGTATATTTGCTTGCAGGAGATGAAGTTGTAGTCACTAAGGCAGGTAAAAAACTTATGGGTTGGATAGTAACTTCTGATCCCTGCCCAGTTTATCAAATTTCTATTTAGCAAGCTTTTTGCCTTTTTACAACCATCGAACTCACGTTAGTTTAAGGTGCGTTGACGAGGTATTTGTAGAGATCATCAAGGACAGCATTTGCAGCAGCTAAACTTGAACCAGTCCAGGTCGAGGAATCAACCAAATAAACATGATTTTTCTGAACAGCATTAAGCTGTTTCCAAAGGGGGCTTTTCTGAATTTTTTCAAAAGTTTCTTTGGCGTTATTGCTAAAGATAGAAACAAATAGCACGTCTCCATCAGCCTTCTCTAGTTCCTCTTCAGAAATACTGAGGCTTCCATAGAAAGCATTAATATTCTGTGCTGTTGGACGCTGTAAGCCAACCGCATCTAGAATAGAACCAGCAAAGGAGTTTTTCACATCACTCTCAACACCACGATTACCAGAAAGTATGTTGATAAATGAAATTTTTTGTCTCTGGTAGCGATTCTCCTTTGGAGAGGCTGCATCAATGCCCAAAGCTATTTTCAAGGTTTCAATTTTTTTGTAGTAATTCTGCCACGCTTCTTTAGCTTCTTTTTCCTTACCTAAAACCTGGGCAACAAAATCAAAGTGCTTTGACCAATCCAGAGGTTCTTCCCATTTTCCCAACACGGTAGGAGCAATTTTTGAAAGTAACGGGTAAACACTCTTGTCAATGTTTTCCCAGCCCAAAATCAAATCTGGCTTGAGCAAAGATATCTTCTCTAGATTAGGTTGAGAAGGCCCCAGAAATTCTATGCCATTGCTGATAAGTAACTTATGATCGTCTGGAAAATAAGTGCTGCCAAGGGGCTTTACTCCCAGAAGAAGGGCATTATTGAGAGTTAAGGCAGATAATGTAATGATACGTTTCGGGGCAGTAGGAATACAAGTTTCACCCATAACGTGCTGAAACTTTTGGCATTCTGCAATGCCCGATTCAATAGGTATTTGAATGTTGTGGCGATCTTTAGGAGTACAGGCTGTGACAAGTAAAAGTCCTATCATGCATAAAAACAGCCAACTGACGAAGCGGCTTATGTATCTTCGTATCTTTCCTTGGTTGTTATAATTGCCAATAAATTGTACCTTGAATGGTAAGGCCTTCTCCAACAAAAAGCCGATTTCGATTGAAAGAACTTTCAAAATAGTCTACCCCGAATAGATTCCTGACATTGAGCAATGCTCTCCAATTTCCATATCTTTGGGTACAGTCAACAAATTGAGACTTGAACCCGGATTTCTCACAAGCCGAAATAAAGATCCGGTTATTTACCTTTATTCAATCTGTTGGAATCTCTGGGATTTATCCCTGCAACTGCTTCACACATTGAGAAGCATTGTATTTTCGTCTGCGATCGCCCCGTAGTCGATTATAGCAATCGCTTATTACTTTCCTGTCTCCAGCACCCCACTTGTTGTTCAATTTGTCAATGTATAAGTTCTGACATAGAAGGACGAAAAAAATGTGAAGTGGGTAGCTTGAACTGTTACCAAATTAATGATAATCTTTATTGTTAAGTAAATTCAGTAGATCAAAAAGTTTTCCAAAGGTCTTACCAGCCCTTTACTTGAGATCGGGAATACAATTCTCTAAAGCAGCTTATAATCTACCTTTTGGCTTAACCTTGTTATGGATTGACTCAAGAGCGATCGCAAATTGTGGGTGCTTTGTGCGATCGCATGGATTATCAAATCTTAGAAAGCATAGCCAATTAAGTAGCAGGAGACAAATTATGTACCAAGACGATAAAGAGGATACAACAATTTACAAAGTTGTAATTAATCATGAAGAACAGTATTCCATTTGGCCTGCTGACCGAGAAAACGCACTCGGCTGGAAGGATGCTGGCAAAAGTGGTTTGAAACAAGAATGTTTAGGTTATATCAAAGAAGTTTGGACTGATATGAGACCACTTAGTCTTCGCAAGAAAATGGAAGAAACTGCTGAGGGTAAATAATAACGAATTTGATTTTTCGTAAAGGTTATTCAAGGTCAAGAGTCGAATGGCACCCTTGTTAAGCGCAAATCCTTAATATGGCTGGATGAGAGGGTGTGAGGGGGTAGGCGTTGCACGGTCAGAATTAAGAAGCAAATAAGACGACTTAATAAGTTAACTCCACCATGCAACCCCACACCCGTACAGCCTCACACCCAGTCATAGCAAGACCTTCACGTTTACAAGCGTGACATTCGGCAGAGGGCTTTTAACTGATCGCCAATGTGGGTGTGGGGCGATCTAGGTTGTGAGTCCAACTTAAGTTGTTGTTGAATGCGATCGCTAATACGGGAATACCTACAAGCGTTGCTCCATAAGCATCAATCCCTGGTGCGGTGATTTGAGCTTCGTACCACAAAAATAAATCTGACTAAGGTACGTGTGGGTTTGCTAACAACATGGCATTCCTATTGACACAATGACTTGGTGCGATCGCACAACCATTAGATCCTGCTTGCAACTTTTCTTTGCTCAGGTTTAATACTTGCTCAGGATTGACCATAAAGGTGAAATTGAGTATCTGATGTAAGTGAGCCATGACATGATATCACTCTATTGAGAAAATATATCAAAGTCTAAAGAGTATCCTTTATTCCGTGTAAAAAATAGTTAAACGGCTACACGATGATATAATCTATATATTTATCAAGAAAGATTATCAACTTTAATGATTACAAAGCTGTTAAATATTATGAGTAGCAATGTACAATCTTTTTCATTTATTTTATTTATTTGAACCACAATTCTGGGTAGGATAGCACAAATGATCAAAGCGGCGATAGTGTCACCGAAACGATTGAAAAAGCCACAAATATCGGCTTTCTTTGGTCTGGCTTTGGCAGTGTGTATGCTCCTTATTTGCTTGGTTTATAGTGTGACGCTAGGTGCAGCAGAAATACCTTTAGACAAGATTTTTACATCTTTTATAGCCTTCGATGGTTCCTACGATCACTTAGTCATTCAGACAGTGAGATTACCGCGATCGCTAATTGCTATTTTTGTAGGTTCAGCCCTTGCTGTATCGGGAGCATTGATGCAGGGTTTGACGCGAAACCCCTTAGCAGATCCAGGTATTTTAGGTATTGAGTCAGGAGCCGCCCTCTTTGTGGTTGTGGCAACTTTTGTTTTTGGCAGTTCATCCCTAAGTATTTACACCTTTGTGGCCTTTTTGGGTGCGGGAGTAACAGCAGTGTTAGTTTACATCCTTGGTTCGCTGGGACGAGGAGGAGCCACCCCACTGAATTTGACGGTAGCGGGAGCCGCCTTAACTGCTCTAATTTCTTCCTTCACCACCGGTATCCTCATTGTTAGTCAACAAACACTCGAACAAGTGAGATTTTGGTTAGCTGGTTCATTATCTGGTCGAGATTTTAATTTATTTTTGCAACTACTGCCTTTTGTCGGCATGGGATTAGTTATAGCTTTTGCCCTCGGCAGACAAATTACCACTATGAGTTTAGGTGAAGATATCGCTAAAGGTTTGGGGCAACAGACAGCTTGGATCAAAATATTTACCGCTATCAGCGTAGTTTTACTAGCAGGAAGTTCCGTTGCTCTTGCCGGGCCAATCGGCTTCATTGGTTTAGTAGTTCCCCATATAGTGAGATTTTATATTAAAGCCGATTATCGTTGGATATTACCTTATTGTGCAGTTTTGGGAGCAATTTTACTTTTAGTTGCAGATATTGCCGCCCGTGTATTGCTCAAACCACAGGAGTTACCTGTAGGTGTAATGACAGCAATAGTTGGCGCTCCTTTTTTTGTCTACCTAGTTAAATCAAAGGTGAAAAAATGAGTTTTGATTGGCTAGTTATTCGTTCCCAGGCGATATCTTTTCGCATCGACCGACGTGTACCAGTCGTATTATTATGTTTGGGGGTAGCGATCGCACTGGCGATGGTGATGAATGTGGCCAAAGGTGAATATCCAATATCGCCTTTGGACATCGTGAAAACTATATTGGGTTTAGATACAGGAAACCCAGACCATCAATTCGTGATTCAAAATCTGCGTTTACCCCGCACCCTTGTGGCTTTTATGGTGGGAATGGCGCTGGCAATTTCAGGTACTATATTTCAAGGACTGACACGCAATCCATTAGCTGATCCTGGTATTATCGGCATCAACGCTGGGGCAAATCTGGCGGCAGTTGGAGTAATTGTACTGTTTCCATCAGCACCAATTTATACTTTACCTGTATCAGCCTTTGCTGGTGCTTTGCTGATGGCGATTTTAATTTACTCACTGGCTTGGAATAACGGTAGTTCCCCGATTCTATTAATTTTAATGGGTATTGGCTTATCTGCGATCGCTAGTGCCATAACCAGCTTGATGATTACTTTTGGGGAAATTTATGACGTTAGTAATGCTTTGGTTTGGTTAGCTGGGAGTGTCTACGGACGGACTTGGGAGCAAGTCTTTTCGTTCTTACCCTGGTTAATTGTTTTTGTCCCAATGGCTTTGACATTGGCCAGACATTTGAACGCTCTAAATTTAGGAGATGATGTCGCCAAAAGTTTAGGTAGTCGGGTGGAATGGGAACGTGGTTTACTCGTGCTGGTGGGTGTAGCCTTAGCAGGTGCAGGAGTCGCCACTGCCGGAAATATTGGTTTTATTGGTTTAATCGCACCCCATTTAGGACGACAGTTGGTAGGTGCAACCCATGAAGGCTTGATTCCTACTTCCGCACTCTTGGGGGGAGTGATTGTTGTGATGGCAGACTTGTTAGGAAGAACGTTGTTTGCACCTATCGAACTTCCTTGTGGGGTGGTAACTGCTGCAATTGGCGCTCCTTATTTTCTTTATTTATTAATTCGTAACCGCAAAAAATAAAGCTGGGAAATATCACTTATGAAAGGACTCTCAACCAAAAGCCTGTCTTTAGCTTACGATGGTACGCTAATTATCCGTGATCTAAATTTGGCAATCCCCACCGGGCAAATTAGTGTTTTAGTTGGTGCTAATGGTTGTGGTAAATCAACGTTATTAAGAGGTTTAGCAAGATTACTTAAACCCCGTAGTGGTACAGTCTATCTTGATGGAACATCTATTTTTAATCTTTCCACCAAAGAAGTAGCACAGCAGTTAGGCATTTTGCCTCAAGGCCCAGTAGCACCGGAAGGGTTAACAGTACAAGATTTGGTAGCACAAGGACGTTACCCTTATCAAAATTGGTCGCAGCAGTGGTCGGCAAAAGATGAAAAAATCGTGCAACAGGCACTCTTAATTACAGACTTGTTGGAATTGGCAGAGAGAGCATTAGATACTTTATCTGGTGGACAACGACAAAGAGCTTGGATTGCAATGGCGTTGGCACAAGACACAGATATTTTACTTTTAGATGAACCGACTACTTTTTTAGATTTGGCGCACCAAATAGAGATTTTAGATTTGTTGTATGAGTTGAATCAAAATCAGGGACGGACAATCGTAATGGTGCTGCATGATTTAAATCAGGCATGTCGTTATGCTGATTATTTAGTTGCAGTTAAAGATGGTCGAATTTTTGCTGCTGGGGAACCAAAACTAGTAATGACTCAAGAAATGGTTCAAGAGGTTTTTGGGTTAGAGTCTCAGATTATTTCTGACCCAGTGATGGGGACACCGATGTGTGTACCGATAGGACGCAAGGGAAAAGTAATAAATAACCAACAAATTTATTTAAATTCCTGATTCTATTTTTATTATAAATATCGCTCTCATAAATCATCTAACTACAAATAAAAAACAGTCGTGACAATCATATCAAAATCTTTTAAAGTATCCAATAAGCTTAGAAATTCAGCCCACCCTTTACAACGCTTGCTCAACTATGGCAGCCAATATCGCCAACAAATTTGGCAGGCAACATTATGTTCTATCATCAATACGATTTTAGATTTAGCACCACCGTGGTTAATTGGTATTGCGGTAGATATTCTTGTAGAACAGCAAAATTCTGTATTTGGCAAGTTGGGTGTAAAAGAAATAGTTTGGCAATTTTTATTACTTTCATTCCTCACTATCATTGTCTGGATACTAGAATCAAGTTCTGAGTACGCATATAATAGAATTTGGCGTAATTTAGCCCAAAATATCCAGCATAATTTACGCTTGGATGCTTACAATCATGTACAAAAATTAGATTCAGCTTACTTTGAAGAAAGCAGTACTGGCGGTTTGATGTCAATTTTGAACGATGATATCAACGAGTTAGAAGATTTTTTAAATTTTGGAGCCAATGAAATTATTAATATTATCACCTCACTGCTCATTTTAATTGGTGGTGCATTATTCATTTTACCTCCCTACATTACTTTTGCAGCAATGTTACCAATGCCATTTATTGTTTGGGGTTCATTTAGTTATCAAAAACGTCTAGAAGCTCGTTACGCTGAGGTGCGCGAAAGAGTAAGCTTTCTGAACTCACGGCTAGCAAATAATATTAGTGGTATTACCACAATTAAAAGTTTCACTGCTGAAGCTTATGAAAGCGCTAGATTGGCAGGAGATAGCGAAGCATATAGAAAAAGTAACACCAAAGCAATTAAACTTTCGGCTGCATTTGTGCCCTTAATCAGAATGTTAGTTTTAGTAGGGTTCACAGCTTTATTATTTTGGGGAGGTATGGCAGCGTATGGTGGTCAAATATCTATTGGTAGCTATAGTGTTTTACTTGTTTTAGTACAAAGATTACTATGGCCTTTAGTAACATTAGGAGAAATATTTGACAAATATCAAAGGTCAATGGCTTCTACAAAAAGGGTCATGGATTTATTAGATACTCCCATAAATATTGTTACGGGAGACAAATGTTTACCTATTACTCAAGTACGTGGTGAAATTGGCTTCAAACAAGTTACTTTTGCTTATCATGATAGAGAGCCAGTAATTAAAAAATTATCCTTACATATACCCGCCGGTAAAACTATCGCTATTGTTGGTTCTACGGGTTCTGGTAAAAGCACTTTAGTTAAATTATTGTTGCGATTATATGATATTTCTTCTGGCACAATCACTATTGATAATATTAATATCCAAAAATTAAATCTAGGTGATTTGCGTCGTAGTATTGGCTTGGTCAGCCAAGATGTATTCTTATTTCATGGTACTATTGCTGAAAATATCGCCTATGGTACTTTTAATGCTACTGATAAACAAATCATTGAAGCTGCAAAAATTGCCGAAGCTGATGATTTTATTATGCGGCTACCCCAAGGTTATGAGACAATAGTCGGAGAACGGGGTCAAAAATTATCTGGTGGACAACGCCAAAGAATTGCGATCGCTAGGGCTGTTTTGAAGAATCCACCTATTTTGATTTTAGATGAAGCCACCTCAGCAGTAGATAATGAAACTGAGGCTGCTATTCAACGTTCTTTAGAACGAATTACAGTTGATCGAACGACCATAGCCATAGCTCATCGTCTTTCCACTATCCGTAATGCTGATTGTATTTATGTGATGGAATATGGGGAATTAGTTGAGTCGGGAACACATGAAGTATTGTTGGAGAAGAATGGGATTTATGCTAACTTATGGAACGTGCAATCAGGGGTGAAATAAAAAGTTTAGATTTTACCAGCTTGACTAGTAGCTAAATAAATTAGATTAGTGGCGATCGCGATTGCTCCAATAATCGAGTCACAAAACTATAATATTACAGGCGGAATTTGGGCGAAAATCGCAGACTGCAAAACTTTCGGAAGCTGTTCCCAAGCTATAGCCCCTTTACGCTTTTTAATATACAGTTGCATAAATTCTAGTAATGCTGTTGGGCTTTCTTCTGGGAGAAGATTCACAAACAGATAGGTGGGTTTGTCTTGGCTGGATACAGCTACAACACAGCCTTGACTACAAGCCCATAAACATTTAACTGGCTGAATTTCAAATTTATCAGCAGGAAATTCTTCGACGCATAAACTATTTAGTTTGTCGGATAAAATAGTGCCATCAAGAGGCGAAGTTTCTGGTCGTTCTTCAGATGAACAGTGGCAGGATTTGCAGACGAATAGCGTGTGTTTGGGCATGGACTTAGGGAGTTTTTACGAGGTATTTATAGAGGTCATCGATTACTGCATCAGCTGCAAGTAAATTTGACTCCCTCCAATTTGACAGATTTACAATGTATACATGATTTTGTTGAACAGCTTTAAGGGTCTTCCATAGTGGTTTTTCTTTGAGTTTATTAAAGGTTTTTCCTTCGTCGTCCCCATCAAAGCCTAGAAATATAACATCACCATCAATTTTCGATAATTCTTCTTCAGGAATAAAAATGTATCCGTATGGAGTAACCACATCTTGTAATTCTGTGCGTTGTAGACCGACATCATTCAGGATTGAACCAGCGAATACATTTTTTAGTTCGCTAATAAATATAGGGCGGCTGCTATCTTCTACATAAACATAAGAAAATTTTTTATTTTGATAGCGATCGCCTAGTGCCGCTTTCAGTTCTTGAATTCGCTGATAATAATGATTCCAAGCCTGTTGAGAAGCATTTTCCCTTCCTAAAACTTTGATGACAAAATTAAAATGTTCCTTCCATTGACGGGGGCCTTCCCAACCAGTTTGTACAGTTGGGGCAATTTCTGATAGTAAAGGATAAATACTTTTGTCGTCGCTCAAATTTATAATCAAATCGGGTTTTAGTTGCAATATTTTTTCTAGATTTGGTTGCATTACATCTCCCACCGATTCGATCCCATCTATCTTGTCTTCAAAATATTTAGGAAACTCATTTTTCTGATAACCAGTTGCACTTCCAACTGGTTTAACATCGAGAGCAAGTAAGTTACCCAAGGTAGCTATATGTAAGCTGATAATACGTTGAGGATTTTGAGGTACACAAGTTTCTCCCGCTAGATGCTGAATTATCCGACATTTCACGGGGCGAGATAATTCACTTAGATTACCTACATTTTTAGTTAATTTTTGGTTGCAAGCAGAAAACATAAAACTTGTTAGGCTAGCAAGTATAAATATGATTATTGCACGACTTATTTTCTTCATCAGAGGAATAGTGGCAGGATTTGCAGACGAATAGCGTGTCTCTGGATATGGAGTTAGGGAGTTTTGACGAGGTATTTAAAAAGATCATCAATTACTACATCAGTTCCAAGCATATTTGTTGCAGCCCATGACATAAATCCGACTAGTTTTATCCCCTCTGTTTTAACTTTAAAAGATATTAGAGAGCTTTCCTCTTGGTACATTTCGTTGGTTGTTCCGATAGGTTTAACACCAAGTGCAAGCACATTCCCTAAAGTAGATAAAGATAAGGTAACAACACGCTGGGGGTTAACGGGAACACAGGTTTCCCCCATTGTGTGTTTAATTATGCGACATTCTGCGGTTGCTAGTTTAGGTGAATAGGATATATTTTGAGATGCCTGATCATGGCAAGCTGTAACTAGAGTCAATCCTAAGATCCCCAATATTAGCCAACAGAAAAAATTACGCATTGTCTCAATTATTAAAATTGCCAGGAAACTGTTCCTTGTACCGTAAATGGTTGTCCGTAATAAACACGATTAGAATTAAGCGCACTTTCAAAATAGTTTACGTCAAATAGATTTTTGAAGTTGAGTGCAACTCGGAATTTATCTCGGTTATAGAAAATTGCTGCATCAGTGCGAACATAACTAGGCACATCATAAGTATTGGTCAAATCTCCAGCGCGATCGCCTACAAAAAACAAGCCTAGTCCCGCCCCTAAACCTTGTAATTCCCCTTGTTGAATTTCGTACCTTGTCCATAAGTTGAAAGAATGGTTCGCGGTATCTGGTAAGCGATTTCCAACCAATTCAAGATTAGTATCTTCCGTAGTACGTGCATCGATATAAGCATAGCCTGCATAAATATTCCAGCCCGGCAAAATTTCACCTGCAATATTCAGTTCAATACCTTGGCTATTCTGTTCACCTAATTGGATTTGAGAGTTTACATCAGGATCGGGATTATCTACTGAAACATTAGTACGGGTTAAATCATAGAATGCGAGTGTTGCTGAAAGGCGATCGCTCAAATCTGCCTTTACCCCAACCTCATACTGATTGCCACGTTCTGGCTGCAAGGAAGAGTCAACACCAAAAAAGAATGTGCCGTCTGGTGGGGTAAATGAACTTGTGTAACTTGCATAGAGTGAGATCGCAGGTATGGGTTGATAGACAATCCCAAAACGAGGACTGAATGCACTATCTGATGTACTGCTTTCTGTGTTATTGATGAAATCTGTATATTTACGATCAAAAGTATCAAAGCGCACACCTAACAATAACTTTAAGCCTTCTGAGAGTGTAACTTGGTCTTGAAGATAAATTCCCCATGAGTTGGTGAGCGCGCGATCGCTACTTTCAGAAATGACGGCTGCTCCCGGTATTTTTGCTTGACCATAAACAGGATCAAAGATATCAATCGGGTTTGCTTCCCGTTCAGCATATATTGGTGACGAGTTTTCTAAACTATTAAAATCAACTCCAAATAGTAGCTGATGCTGAATTGAACCAGTAGAAAACTTGCCAACCACATTTGTGGTCAGAGCATAAATTGTATTTTCAAGTTCGTATTCTCGATCTATACGATTAAAAGTTCGATTGTCTGCATCCAATCTACCGGGAAGCGTGAGTTTGTCAGTGTAATCACGAGACACCAACCGAAACGCATTGCGTAATGACCAGTTATCATTAAACTTGTGTTCTAGTTGGTATCCAAGCCTTGTAATTGTCTGTTCAATTTCATCAGAAGGTTCACTAAAGTTGCGGTTACGAGACACTTCCCCGTTGGGGTTAGATAATATACTACCAATGACAGGTACGCCAGATGCGTAGGAATCTTTTGTCTTGATGTATTCTCCCTCTAACGTGAGGTTAGTTTTCTCGCTAATAGCCACACTAATAACAGGCGATATGTTTATGCTTTCACCATTAAAGAAATCAACAAAACTATCTGAATTTCTGTAGGCTACGTTGAGACGATATAAAGCCGTCTTCGAGTCATCTAATGGCCCTGATAAATCAATCGCACCTCGATAATAACTATAAGTTCCAACGGTTGCGTCAATACCATAAAAAGGTTCGCTTAAGGGACGTTTAGATATTAGGTTGATACTTCCCCCTGGATTACCTAAACCAAATAGCACTGATGCAGGCCCTTTGAGAACTTCGACTCGATCAATACTGGAAAGTTCAGTCGATTCTCCAGCTACAGGGTCAAGTAGCCCATCTCTAAGAAGATTTGTTTGTGTTGCAGTGAATCCGCGAATGGTAAAAACGGCAAGTGGGCCAAAGTTAAAGCTCTGATTAACACCAGGGACGTTTCTAACCGCATCTTCTATGCGAGTCACCTGTTGGTCGCGCAACACTTCTTGAGGCACTACCTGAATCGATTGGGGAATGTCACGCAAAGGTGTATCGGTCTTTGTCCCAGTCGTAGTATTCGTTACGCGATACCCATCTTGCTCGCCTGTCACCACCAACTCAATCGGCTCATCCGGCTGCGCTGCTGATTCCTCTTGTGGTGTCTCACTTGCTGGCTGTTGTGCTTGTGGTGTTTGGGGCTGCTGTGATGGCTGCGTCGCTGTTACAGCAGAATTTATCCCAAAAACCAGCCCTGCATTATCATCAAATAACTCAACTGTCGGCGACTTTGCATCACCTACAACTGTCACTCGAACAGTATTTGCATCAATATTTATAACCGTTATTTCAGTAACTCCCGTAAGGGGTTTTTCTGAACGAAATACGAAAGCCTCACCGCTGGGTAAACGCAGTTGGGCATTGGGAATATCAGCAATAAAGTTATTATCCTGGCTGCGATTTGTAACTTGCAGTTGTTCCCCAAGAGATGTCTCTAAAATTACCTCTATACCTGTGTTTGTGGGATTTGCCTTGACTCCCGTGATTGGTATTACTTGTTTATCCCCACTTCTTTGTTCTGGGTTAGGGGGATTAGTTGGTGTTGGTGACTGTACCAGCATTTGGGCGCTAGTAACGGGAAGTTCAATTTCGCTGAGTTGACGAATATTTTTACTTGTTTTATCCGATGCTCTTTGCTGTGAACTGGCAATTTGAGACTTAAAGAGTCGGGATTTCCTGGTACTGGGAGCTAATACTGAAGATTTCCGATTCGCAAATTCTTTATCTGTAACTGCAAGCTTCTGATCTAATGCAGATTTTCCTACCCTCTGGGTAGAAGATTTGCCTTGAATATCCTCTCGTACTTCCTCACCTTTAGCGGGAGCGTTAATCACAACAACAACCGCACCTGTTAGCAGGAGGGTCTGAAAAAATTTATCTAGCTTCATTGATCCGCTTACACTCAATCACACTACTTAGTCGTACCCGAAGACACAATGACAATCTTTGAAAAGAATTGTCATTTAGGTTTAAGCTAGTTGAATCATATTATGAAGTGATGCAAGACACAAGATAATTAATAATCTTTTTTATTTAATAT
>NZ_DASQZC010000300.1:0-1629 GCF_035638895.1 Nostoc sp.
GAAATTAGTCGAACGCGGCGGGACTTTAGTAGTGAGTGGCGATCGCGTCTATGATATGGCACTACGTCTACGTTACAGCCAAAAGTCCCATCAGAGTAACTTAAATTTAATTGTGGAAGAAGATTTACGACAAGCGATCGCTACTGCATTAGAGCATACACCAGAGAATGAAACTTTGCATATTCTGCCCACCTATTCAGCCATGTTAGAAGTCCGAGAAGTTCTGACTGGTCGTAAAATTCTTTAAATTTGTCATTAGTCATTTGTTATTCTCCCCCAGTCCCCAGTCCCCAGTCCCAGTCCCTAAATTTATGAGTTCTCAAAATTTGGAATTAACAATAGGTTGGCTTTATCCGACGCTGATGAGTACCTATGGCGATCGCGGTAATGTAATTACTATAGAACGTCGCGCCGAGTGGCGGGGATACGATGTTAAAGTGTTACCCCTAGATCAAAATACTACAGCCGCAGATATTAAAAGTGTAGATGTAATCGTTGGTGGTGGCGCACAAGACCGTCAGCAAGAAATTGTCATGCGTGATTTGCAAGGTGCGAAAGCTGACGCGATGCGCGAAAAAATCGAAAATGGTACACCAGGAGTATTTACTTGTGGTTCACCCCAATTACTGGGACATTATTATGAACCCGGCTTAGGACAACGGATTGATGGTTTGGGAATACTCGATTTAGTTTCCGTGCATCCTGGTGAAAATACTAAACGCTGTATTGGAAACTTGGTAATTGAAGTGACAGCTTCCCGCCTAGCGCGAGATTTAAAAGAGATGACGGGTAGCACACCATATTTGGTAGGCTTTGAAAATCACGGCGGACGCACTAAGTTGGGAAAAGTGGAAGCATTGGGGCGAGTGGTGTACGGTTTGGGAAATAATGGTGAAGATGGGACAGAAGGAGCATTTTATCAGAATGCGATCGCTACTTATTCCCACGGCCCTTTATTACCAAAAAATCCCTTTGTCGCCGATTGGTTAATTCAAACAGCGCTGCGACTAAAGTATCAGCAGGAAATTACCTTAAAACCTTTTGACGATAGCCTCGCTGCACAAGCAAGAGAAGCGATGTTTAAGCGATTGAAAGTTAGTTTACCAAGCCCTGCGGCAAAAGTTTAAGTTTTCGTGTTTTTCTCGTTCCCTGACTTTCACAGGGAACGCAATTCCCCGGTTTCATATTGGGAAGATGTGACAAACGCCCCAAACTCAGCCTTGATTTCATGTTTCTTTGTCAATAACTACCAACCCCACACCGCAACGAGTCGCCGCCTCTGCTAACCGAGTATCAAGAGTTGCTAACGGCAATTATAACGGCAACGCCAATTCTAAATAAGCTGCGTCATAAGCTGCTAAACCTTCCTGTCGTGCTAGCTTCAAGGTTGCATTCAACGCCTTTGCATCCGTAAATAAATCAACCTGAATTAATAGTGACTGTAACAAAGCAATAGCTTGCTCAGATTGTTCCTGTGTTATGCGGTTACGTCGTTCAGCCACAATAAGGGTATTCGCAATCTCCAGCGACCAAATTCCTGGTACAAAAGCTTTAGAATCTGGCATCATTGCCAGTATGGCATTAGCATAATCATCGTTTTCATCCACCAAACACCAGCTAATTGCTACA
>NZ_DASQZC010000301.1:0-3707 GCF_035638895.1 Nostoc sp.
AACATCTGGTGAGTTGATTTCTACAGTGCCATTTAATGTAGGGTTTTGCTGAGAAAACGCGGTGATGTCACTTGTTAGCAGCCTACTTGGATCTAGTGGCTGTTTAGGGTTCAACAGCCTTTCTACCTCTGCACGGGTGCGCGGCTCAAAACCAAAGATACTCTTAGCGGTGATTATGATTTTACCACCAGAGGCAGATAAGGCATTGGCAGTGATATCGTTATTTTCAGAAGGAACGGTGACAAGGAAACCATTAGGTGCATTGATGGTGATATTACCGCCATCTCCATCACCCTCTGCATTAGTGGTTATTTTACTTTCGTGGCGCATCATTAACATGTCTTGCACCTCTAACGTAATATTCCCGCCCCGTCCTGACTCACTATTAGATGTGATTTGTCCTTGGTTGTCCAGCATGATGGAGCTAGCAGTTATATTTAGTTCACCTGCTGCTCCTAGATTGCTTACATCCCCTTGATATATTACATTGTCTGGAAGTCCTGGAACTTCGCTGCTCACAGTTATTGTAGCCCCATTCCGGATAATTAATTTATTTGTATTTATTGTCACTTTCCCCGCATCTCCCGGGCCGTTAGTCAAAGCAGACAAGGTACTGGGTGTAGTACCATTGGCTGAAATTCCAGTTATTTCTACAGAGTCGGAGGCGTTCACAGTCAAATTTCCAACTTTCCCTGTAGCTGGGAAATATTTGTTAGCATCTGATGATAGTGTTCCTGAAGACTCCGTTGTTACTTTTGCCCCATCTTGGATACGCAACTTCCCAGTATTGATCGTTATATCGCCAGCATTTCCAACATCAGAAGTTGCACTAAACAATCCACTGAAAGAAAAATTACGCCCCAAAGAAAAACCACCGATCAAGTCCACAGAATCTGAGGCGTTTACAATCAATTTTCCTCCTGAACCCAAGCTTTGTTTTACATTCCCGGCTTGTGCTCCATTTCGGACTTGTGCTCCATTCCTGACAATCAACTTCCCAGTTGTAATCGTTAAGTCTCCAGCATCTCCAGCACCAAAAGTTACAGCCGTCAACGGTGTGCCGGGACCAATTAATTCTACGGACTCTGAGCCATTCACCGTTAAATTCCCTCCCGATTGAGAACCCAAGGTATTAGCTAAAATCTGTGAACGGTCAGTTATCAGAATGCGCCTACCTTGTACCTGGATATCGCCACTACCTTCGCCACTAACATCTACCTGAGATGGCTTCGCAGAACCGTTAACAGTTCGCTGCATTAGTTGGATGTTCTGAAAATTCTGGACACCTTCATAACCTAAGACCCAACCTTGGTTCGCTGGCTTCAGACTGACAAGACTATTGCTAGCAACACTTCCTAGCTCAATTCGTCCCCCTTTTGCCGTTAAACTTCCGCCCTCCAAGGTTATATCACCGCCTACAAGTGCCAAGGTTTTACCTGGCTGCACTTGTAGACCAGCAGGGGCATTTAAGCGATTGGTTGCTTTATCTAGACTAGCTTGGGATTCATTGCGGATAAAACCCGCACTTGCTCCAAATTGTAAGCCAGTGGGAACACTTACTATCAGCAGAGGTATGGTTTGGGGATCTGTGGTGCTAAATTTAGTACCATTAGCAAAGTTCACACTACTCGCTGTACTTGCTACAAATGAACCGCCTATGTTTAAGGAAGCATTGGGCCCAAAAATAATCCCGTTAGGATTAATCAAAAACAGATTAGCATCGTAATTAGCATTAAGGATTCCATCAATATTTGAAATAGATTTACCTGTTACCCGGGTAATGATGTTCTTAATATTTGCGGCGTTATTGAAAGAACCTGCGTTTCCAGTGCGAACAGAAAACTGGTCAAAGCTGTGGAAAAGGTTCGTATCGCGAATTGCTCCACCATCGATTTGGTCAGTAGGGATTCCATTAATGACCTTGGGTGTAACAACTGAATTTTCAATTCCCAAGGTGTTATCCGGTATAATCTGGGACAAAGCACAACTTGCAGAAAAAGTAAGTGTTCCACTAAATGCCAAAACACTGACTAGTCGTAACTTCCAGTACCGACCGCTTCGGCTTTGATACATCATAGAATTTACCCTTGACATTATGAGCCTTTAATCTAATGAAACAGCCCTGCTTTTTTAAGGCGGTCGCTACGTTGTGCGGCAAGCCGCTCTTATTGCAAGTAGCGTGAATTTAGGAGAATATAAAAGTATTTTGATACATCACTAAGGGCTTTTCAAATATCCTCTTAGTTCAACTTTATCCATTTTTTGTAAACACTCACCTGGCCAGAAATAAAAAGCTACAGAGCAACTAAATTTATTTATGGTGTTCAAAATTTTTGAATGCGTGACTTTTGACTCCCCCGTACCCCTTCGGGGAAGCAAGCTACGCGCAGCGTCCCTAAGGGTTGGGGCTGACAGGTTGCGATCACAAAGCTTCTATGCCTAAGAGGTTGTTTGAAAAGGGTCGTTTGAGATGATAATTAGTACATCTAGGCATCTGAATATAGGGCTAAAACGTTGATTTCTCATTGCAGTTAAGCCCAATTATCAGTGCAAAATTATACCTTACCAGACTTTTCAAACATCCTCTAAATATTTGTCAATAAGTAGAGATTAATGCATTGCCCCTGATCGATCATTTAGCAGTCCATCCAGCAACCATCAGGATGGTTGTCTATAGGGCAAGGTTTACGCAATACCATACACGATTTATTTAAATTCTGGGTTTGCTCATCTACACGAAAGTCATCAGATTGGAGTTGATTTACGTTGAGTGTATACTCAAGTTTAAGAATATCTTGCGCCGATATACCGTATTTTTCGATTATCTTGCTTAAGTTAGAGTTATTCAGGATATTAAACAATTCCTGCTTAATTTCGTCTTTTAACTGCTGTAATGTTTGAGCATCTATAGGTGTTGACTGTAATATTTTAGAATCCATAAATTTTGCTCTCCTTGTAGATTGGTAAATGTGTGAACTTATCTTGTAATGTACTAAATTAACCTGACTTCTATGAGTACAGTTTGGCGACAAAAAATCAAGAAGGTGGAGTCTAGAGTAGCAGGAAAGCATTAGTTTTCTAAAGCTCTTGCGAACTCCGATAATTATGACTTCAACTTGGCTAGTTATAATTACGCATTGTGTAACAAAACTTCATATATTTATCCTGGATTTCCTTAAAGTATTGATGAATCTGGCTACTGACCGTAGATCACTCAAGAGGATTGAGTAATTAATACCTCCTCAACTTTTACACTCTGCTTACGGTTTGGATAAGCCTACAGGCTAAAGACTTACCATTAAGCCTTTCATCTTTCTCATGTCGCCAGAAAATCAAATATGTTTTTTATGTGTGTGTTGAGAATGATGGAATCCGCGATGTCTACGACGGGCTACGCCAACGCACCACATCTGAGTTGAGTAGAAGGTGCGATCGCTTGCATAAAGGTTATAGCGAATCAGTGATCACTTGTATAAAGTTCATAACAAAAAAACAAAACCTTATTTATTTTCCTACCTAATATTTTAATAAAATATATTTTTAGTATTATTCTTTCCTTTATTCACCAGCGAACCCTGATAATTGGCGCATTTTTGGAGTATGGAAACCAATCACAATATCTTGTTTATCTATACCCATTTCCATCAGTTCTAAAGCTATATCTGCCTCCGTTGTATTTTGTTGAATCCAAATTTTATTATTTTTGA
>NZ_DASQZC010000302.1:0-1566 GCF_035638895.1 Nostoc sp.
ATTAGATGGCATCATCGGTCATGAAGGAAATGGCCCCAGCAATGGTGAACCTCGCCAACTAGGAATTTTAGCAGCAGCATCAGATATATTTGCCTTAGATCGGGCAATGATAGAAATCCTCAATGTTGCTCCTGAACAAGTACCCACAGTTGCAGCTTCCCAAAGGCTAGGAGTTTGTCCAGAACTAGCTGACATAGAGTTTCCGCATTTAAATCCTGACTTATTAAAAATAGAAGATTGGCGGCTACCAGACAAGTTAATGCCCATTGATTTTGGTATGCCCCGCGTAATTAAGTCTACGTTTAAGCATCTTTACACCCGATTTATCAAGGAACCAATGAGTGTTTATGTAAGGGAGTAGGGAATGGGGAGTGGGGAGTGGGGGAGATGAGGGAGCAGGGGGAGACAAGCGGACAAAAGTTAGAACTTGCAACAAGTGTTTCTCTTCCCCTTGTCCCAAATTCTCCTTGTTCCCAAGTCCTCTTCCTCATGCCCAACCCCTACTCCCTACTCCCTAATTTAATGCAAACTTCGTTACAGCAATTTGATTTATTAGCACACTAATCTGTAGTTACCCTCCGATTGCTTAACCAGACCGCCCTATGATAATTAGTGGCGGTTTTTTTAGCTGATTAATTTGTTATCCAAAAACTTCTACGGATTTAGAATCTGAAAATTGGTATTGGGTATTTTGTTCAGATGTAAGCAAAGTTTGGTGATAACTCCTACATTTTTACGCTACCTTCTAAAATATTTTTAAATCTATCTATATATAGATTGACGAAATCGCTGTGGTATTATAAATATTTTAAAATTTAAATTCTAAAATATTTCTTTAGTAGTATCACTGAATCCATTCTGCACACGTAGTTTATGCATCTGTATTTATTCAGTAGCTATCCTTGGTTACAAAAATTATTTTTATCCATTTTTTGTCTAGCGTCAAATTTTTTTATGTATAACTACTATATAACAATCAAAAGCACTAAATATTTATCAGTGCAATTGCTGTTTTGTGTCCTGTATCACAAATTAGCAATTACAGTAAAATCACCTTATCAAAGGCATTTTAAGATGTTATAATGATGAAGTATCGGACAAATATGTTTTGCTAATTAATCTTTAAACAGCGAAAAAATGTAATTTATGATGCTGTCAACGTTGGCTTTGCGTATGCGAACCATTACACCATACAGGGAAACATCTGAAAATATTAATTGCAATATAAAACATGATTTGTTTACTTGTAACTTTGTATTAAGAAGTCCATGTATAAAAAGGCTATTATGACAGTCAGAGAAATGGTTTAGATTGTAGCATGCTACACATTCTACAGTTTAAAAATAGCTAACATAGCAATTAAGACTCTCAATCAGAGAGTAGACCTACACAGCATTACGAATAACTTCAATTTTGTATGAATTCAAATAGCCAGTCTGCCAATAGCGACACATATTCCCAACGTTTGGCAGACATTGTGGGAACTGCGATCGCTCTATTAACTCTCATTCTCCCCGTATTTGTCATCGCCCACTATTCTTCAAGTAATGTTCAAAATAACCAGCA
>NZ_DASQZC010000303.1:0-14831 GCF_035638895.1 Nostoc sp.
TTCTTACAACTTTTACATTCTCAAAAATCAATAGTCAACAGTCAATATTAATTTTGACTATTGACTTTGACTGTTGCTTTCCCTCTGCTTCAAAATTCAACTTATGCAAAATCTAAAAACAGAAAACTTTGTAATCCTCTAAAGTTTTGATAGTCAGAAGTCTGACAAGAAACTTATATTTAAATTCATTTATGGGAATTTTTTGTTTTGAATTCCCCCACAGCAGGTTGAATCTATCGACTGTTTGATCTAACAATGGGATTTTCTACAGATTCTCGATACCCTTGGACTTGTTCTGTGTAACCAATTGGCAGAACAGCTTCAACGTTTTCATGGGGACGAGCAATAATTACCCAGGATTCAAGTGTACCGCCATAAACATTTTCTGCGGCTTCAATACCGGCAGCCATAGCGGCTTTTACTTCAGAAACATCGCCACGAATATTAACTGTAAAACGAGCGCTACCTACTCTGATATAACCAACGAGCGTGACTCGACCAGCTTTTACCATAGCATCTGCTGCTGCTAGCACCGCAGGGAAACCTTTCGTTTCAAGTGCTCCAACTGCCTGTAATGACATTATTAATCTCCTGTATGAATAAACGATATGGGGACTACCAGTTAATTGTACGAAGCTTCGCTACAGATTTTAATAGCAAAATTGCTTAGAACATACGGAATGGTTCTGATTCTTCAGTGAAATGGATTGGTAATATGGTTTCAACATTTTCTGGGGGATTGGGAACGATATAGTAGGTAATTACTGTACCAACCTTAACTTCCTCTCCAGCTACGATTCCGGCTTCAACAGCTCTATTTACTTCAGAAACGTGTCCCCGGACAGCGACTAACAAACGAGCGCTTTCTGCTTGACCATAATACACAATTGTGACTGCGGCAGCTTTGACCATTGCATCTGCTGCTGCTAAGACACTAGGAAAACCTAAAGTTTCAATTACGCCAACGGCCATTGGCATGGCATTAGCTCCTGGATTAAGGGATAGGCGATATTAATTGTACGTGGCTTTAGTCCCATTTTTAACATTTTAGAAAACTTTTTTTGATGTCATAATTTTTGGGGGAGTGGGGAGTGGGAAGTACAGACGCGATTAATCGCGTCTGTACAATTAGGAGTTAGGAGTGGAAAGTGGGGAGTTAGAATGTTTTGATACCTGCTGGTCTATGTTTTCTGTATTACAATTAATATTTCATGATGTTAGTTTGTGTAATTTTGTTGTTTAAGAAAATCAGCTATGTGTGGAAGCAAGCTAGTGCGATAAACTGAAATTTATGTTTCCGAATTTTCTTCCTAAAGCAGTTGGGCAACTGACAGAATCTGCCTCGATCGCACTAGCTCAAAGTATTCAGAAAATTGCGATCGCTACTCCTTTAATTAATCAATCAGTTACCACAACATTTGTCAAGCAAGGAAGTGGTGGAACTCCTATTTTATTAATTCACGGCTTTGATAGTTCTGTATTAGAATTTCGACGGCTTTTGCCATTACTATCTGGAGATAATGAAACTTGGGCAGTGGATTTGTTGGGTTTTGGGTTTACAGATAGACTCTCAGAAATTGCCTATAGCCCAACTGCGATTAAAACCCATCTTTATTATTTCTGGAAAAGCCTGATTAACCAACCTGTAATTTTGGTAGGTGCTTCGATGGGGGGTGCGACTGCAATTGATTTTACGTTGACTTACCCAGAAGTAGTAAAAAAACTGGTGTTAATTGATAGTGCTGGGTTGGCGGGTGGTTCCCCATTAAGTAAATTAATGTTTCCCCCATTTGATTATTTAGCAACTCAGTTTTTGAGTAGTATGAAGGTGCGCGATGTCTGACGACAAGCCGCTCCGCGTCTACGCGTTTCCCGCATTGGATATAAAAATCAAAGTCTTGCCTCTGTCGATGCGCTATATTGTGGCGCATTACATCTACAAATGCCGAGTTGGCATCAAGCTTTGATTACTTTTACTAAAAGTGGTGGTTACAGTGCTTTTAGATTTAAAAAAATATCACAAATTGTGCAACAAACGCTAATTTTATGGGGCGATTCCGATAAAATTTTGGGTACTAGGGATGCCATGAGATTTAAAAGAACAATTCCACATAGTACCCTCATCTGGATTGAAGATTGTGGACATCTCCCTCACTTAGAGCAACCACAAATTACTGCCCAGCATATTTTAAATTTTTGTGCTGAATGACATTAAATCATCACTGAAAATCAACAGAAAATTGATCATCATGCGATAGCTTTGCTCGGCGTAGGCATCGCTACCTAACCAAGTTTGAGGGAGTTTGGTTAGCAAAGTTTGTGTCCGTCAATTCTGTGCCTGAGTTCGCCCGTACAGCGCGGAACATTCCAAACCGACACAGCCCTGCACCAAATGCCAAACGCATTAGTAAAAGTGTCGGCACTTCCCGCACAGACTTGACAAAACCAGACAGTCCAAAACGCACCAATCCGTCTGGCCGAGCTATCCCTTGCCAGATTGAATCTAACCAAGAAGGAAGCGTTTCTTTCGTCCAGTCTGCTGTAATTACCTCCCCCTCAACTAATTTCGTCTCTGCTAAAAGTTCAGAAAAGCCTTCTATGCTGGAGAAAGCTGGATGAGACCACTGATCGAGGAGTTGTCTCATCACTGGTTCCTCCCAAAAATTTAGCGGTTTTTGGCGGTCATCTCTTTGATTCCAATCAGCTACAACCAACACTCCACCAGGCTTTAGCACCCGGATTAATTCTCTGGCAAAAACAGCTTTATCGGGCATATGAGGGCCTGCTTCAATCGACCAGACCACATCAAAACTGCCATCTGGAAACGACAATGCCATTGCATCATCAATCGCAAACTGAGCGTTTAGCCCTTGGGGTGTTAACTCCTGGGCGCGTTTCACCTGCTGTGGGCTGATCGTAATTCCTGTGACGGCAAACCCATAATCTCGCGCTAAAATCCGACTACTGCCTCCAATACCACAGCCAACATCTAAGACGGTAGTACCAGGAGGTAATTTATCTAAACCACCCCATCTAACCATTTCATGTACAAAGTCAGATTTAGCAGCCAAAAAATCCTTCCGTTGTGGCGGCGAACCGTAGTGACCGAGGTGAATGTGTTCTCCCCAATAAAACTCTAGGATGCCGTCAACAGTCCATTGATCGTAGGAATTGGCTACTGTGCCAGAAGATTGATACTTGCGAGCAGTCAGGAAATAAGCCGCAATTCCCATCACTAAAAGCAGAGGAACACCAATTACAAAATATAAGGTTGACATTGTTTTGAAAGCTTCCCATACAACTAACGTAGCTGGTTGACTATTATTCAATTTCCTGAAAGCCCTATGTGATTTTGATCTTGGTGAATTCTACTTTTATTCAAGCTTATCAATATTTAGATGCGTTTGCCTTAGACTCTAGTCAAGTAACCACATCTCGTTAGAAGTCTCAGGATACTGATTTGGTTGATTTTGTGGTTGATTTTGAGCTAGTGGTTGCGATGACCGATGTGATTTTTTGTAGTTAAGTGGATTGTAGTGGTCTTTTACTGGTTTTATAGCACTAGTTTCTTTTACAACACTACCAGCATACTCATCTGGTTGATTTTGAGCTAGTCTTTCTGATGAAAGATGTGATTTTTTGTAGTTATATGGATTGTAGGGTTCTTTTACGGGTTTTATAGCATTAGTTTCTTTTACAGCTATAGCAAGTTTAGAATTATCTTCTGCTGTTTGTTTTAAAGCATTAATTTCTTCTATAAGCTGGGAATTTGCTTCTGCTAGTTGTAGTGCTGTTTTTTTGGTTTCTTCAAGTTCTCTTGCAACTTGTTGTACTAATGATTTATGTTCGGATGCTAATGTTTGTTGTTTAGATAGTTTTGATTGCAAATCAGCAATTTGTTGCCCAAGAGATGCTTCATTTTTATGGCTTTTTTCCAGATTAGCTGTCAACTCTTTGACAGTTGCTTCTAAATCAGCCTTAGTTGGGCTTGTGCGCTTAGTAGAATTTGCCTCAGGTGTTTGTGCTGAGGATTCTTCATCTGATGAAGCTTGTTCTTCGGCAATTTCTTGTGCTGTAATTTCAATCGCAGATTCCCCTTCGGTGGGTGTAAATTTTTGCGCCTCTTCTTGTAATAAGTCAGAGAGACTTTGTTTCCTAACCATTATTATTTTCTCCAATCACGCTGTAATTCATCAGCTGCACGGCGGTAGTCTAACTCCGCCTCCCGTGCATTACTTCCTCGCCATTGACTAATCGCTACACCCTCAAGTGCCGCTCTTTCATGAGCCTTATAAGCACGGATAAAGGTATTACAAGCAGGAATACCTAATCGAGTGAGAGTGTTTTTTGCTTCTAGTGCTTCCCCCATACTGCGCGTATCGACTTTGGTAAGCAGTACCCGATGGGGAGTTCCCACGGGGATGACGGCTTCCTTAACTGTTTCTACTAGGATAGCTAAATCCATTGCGGCTGGGGGTGTAGGCAAAACTAGATAATCTGAGATCGCAACTACCGCCACTAATGCTTCAGAGCGCAAGGCGGGAGGCGTATCCACCACTATTAAATCGTAACCTGTTATCTTACCTAAATTACCTAAAAGTGTCGGATCTGTTTCTTGAGATAAATCAAATCCCATTCCCTGCTGACTGCGGCCAAACCACCAACTGGCAGAACCTTGAATATCTGCGTCAATCAGCAGTACCTTTTTTTTCTTCGCAAAGTTTGCAGCCAGATTGACTGCGGTGGTCGTTTTACCGACTCCTCCTTTACCGTTGAGAATAGCGATGATTTTTGGCACTGCTTTAGCTAGGAAAAGGGAGTGGGGAGTGGGGGGTGGGGAGTGGGGAAGAAATCTTTTTCATTTTTGGTTGTGGGATTTTTTGATTATGGACTGACTTGAAAGAGTGTTGAGTACTGAGTTAGTTATTAGAAGTTATTAGTTATTATCCTTCTCTTCCACTTTCTACTCCCGTTCGGCTACGCTCACAGCAAGCCTACTCCCCCATGATGAATATACCGCTTTATGTGGGCCTCAAGAACATGAAAACTCGTACCAATAAAATTCAGAAGCCATCAATTCCCCAAACTCCGATGACAGCAACTTACAATTTGCCTGATGGGCCTCAAATGCCGCGCTGGCTGCGGATGATCAAGTTTATTGGTCAGCCTATAGAATATGTGGACGATTTTGCCAAAATTTATGGTGACACTTTCACCATCAGAAGTAGTCGCTCTAACAACCATATTGTTTACTTTAGTCAACCCCAAGCGCTTGAGCAGATTTTTACTGCTGATTCCAGTCATTTTGAGGTTGGCAGGGGGAACATAGGGCTAAAATTTTTGCTTGGTGATCGCTCCTTTATGTTAGCGGATGGCGATCGCCACCAGCGTCAACGGCAATTACTTGCTCCTCCATTTCATGGCGAAAGGATGCGGGCTTATGGTCAGGATATCCAAGAAATAACCCGACAAGTGAGTAATGAATGGCAAATTGGCAAGCCTTTTAATATCCGTGAGTCGATGCAAGAAATCACTTTGCGTGTTATTCTGCGGGTTGTATTTGGTTTAAATGAGGGAGAGCTTTTTGAGTCATTGAGGCGATCGCTAAGTGAGTTACTAGACTTCATCAGTTCGCCCGTAATGTCTAGCGCCTTCTTTTTCAGGTTCATCCAAAAAGATTTTGGTGCGTGGAGTCCGTGGGGCCGGATTCTGCAACAACGGCAAAAAATTGATCAACTTATTTATGCTTTACTTCGAGAACGTCGGGCTGAATCTGATCAAAATCGCCAAGATATCCTGAGTTTGATGATGGCAGCCCGTTACGACGATGGACAAGGAATGTCAGATCAAGAATTACACGATGAGTTGATGACACTCCTAGTTGCAGGACATGAAACTACCGCTTCTGCGTTGACATGGGCTTTTTACTGGATTGACCATTTACCAGAGGTGCGTGAAAAATTACTACAGGAACTCAATACGATTGGAGTTAAACCCGATTTGAGTAGTGTAGCTAAATTGCCCTATTTGACAGCAGTGTGCCAAGAAACATTGCGAATTTACCCAATTGCCATGACTGCTTTCGTGCGGGTTGTGAAGACCCCAATTAAAATTATGGGCTACGAACTGCCACAAGGGACAGCAATAGTTCCCAGTATTTATTTAGCGCATCATCGAGAAGAAGTTTACCCACAATCCAAGCAGTTCAAACCAGAACGCTTTTTAGAAAGACAATATTCACCCTATGAATATTTACCCTTTGGTGGCGGTAATCGTCGCTGTATTGGGATGGCATTTGCCCAGTATGAAATGAAAATTGTCTTGGCAACTATTTTGTCAGAACTTCAAGTATCCTTAGTGAACAAACGTCCTGTGCATCCTGTGCGCCGTGGGTTAACAATAGCCGCACCTGCCGGAATGCGGATGGTTGCTACACGTTAGGTTAAGCGTGCAAATACCGTTGCCACTTCTAGTTTAGGTTGATGTACTTAAGTGAAGCTATCCTGAAGGCGATCGCTTTTATTCTCTAATAATATGGGCAAACTAAATAATAGATTGCAAACGCGCTGAAGCTGCACTTTGTAACTCCCAAAAAAGCTTCTCGTTGCTGATTCAACAATGGTTAATGGCGGTGATTGAATAGAGGTTTGAATTTCTGGTTCTTCTCCATCCAAAAAAATTGTAGAGACGCTTTCACAATTGGCGTCTCTACAATTTTTCTTATTCGGTTACTAATCAAAATCCCTGTACGAATAGATGGCAGATTAGTTAAAAAGGAATAGCTCTCAGAAAGCCACCAGCTAAGTTGAGCGCGAAGAAAGCTAAGATTGGAGAAAAATCCATACCGCCTAATGGGGGAATAATTGACCGGAATAGATTCAAATAAGGGTCGCTTATCTGGGCTAAAGCAGCAAATGGCTGATTATACCAGTTGATTTGCGGAAACCAGGTCAACAAAACCCGGATAATTAGCAAATAGCTATAAAAGGTGACAAAGGTAATTAGTGTCGTAATCAGTAAACTCATGGATAGCTTTGTTTCCTACTAAGTGTCAAACGCGGTCTTATCTTTTAATTTTAATTTAGTCTATGTCATGATGTTTGCGGATTTAGCACTTACCACACTTGACATTTTCACCACGCTTGAACAAACTTCAAGAGTCTTTAGTGAGGGAGCGATCATTGCTTGCTTGGGGTGAACCGCTATTAACATTTCCCAGTTGCTTCCGCACATCATCTATTGTGGCATTTAGCTGGGCAATTTTATCTTCTAGCGATCGCCTAGCCGTTTCTATACCGATGTTCTCGCTTTCTGAGGCTTTCATCTGACGCCGCTTTGCTGCTATTTTCTTCGCTTCGACTTGGCTATCCGTCAGTTCTGTCTCGTCCTCTGCTAGCAATTCTGGATTGCGTCGAGAAGCAATCAGTGCCCCGATAACACCGCCAAATACGCCACCGACAAACGCCCCTGCGACAAAACCACTGCCAAAACCATCTCGTTGACTCATATTACCGCCTTCAACAAACCTTGCAACTTTTACAGTAGTTATGCTATTTTCCTGCCCTAGCTGCATAGTAGCTTAAGTCCCAAAGATGCGATCGCCTGCATCTCCCAATCCCGGTACAATATACCCCTTGTTGTTAAGTTTTTCGTCAATAGTCGCTGTGTAAATTATTAAACCTGGATAAGCTGCACTCAGTTTTTGCAAAGCTGGTGCAGCCGCCACTACGCAGACAATCCGGGTCAAGGTCGGATCGGCACCCCGTTGTATCAATTCTGCCATTAACGCCATGATCGACCCTCCTGTTGCCAACATTGGATCGGTAATTAACACTCGTGTTTCGGGGTCAAATTTTTCTGGTAACTTGTTTAGATAACAATGAGGTTGCAGTGTTTCTTCGTCTCGCACCAAACCAAAATGGTAAATAGAAGCTAAAGGCAGTAAAGTCTGCGCTCCCTCAAGTAATCCTAGTCCAGCCCGCAGAATCGGCACTACTGCCACTGGTATTTGCGGATCAATCACAGTTGCCAAACAGGTATCCAAAGGACTCTGCACCGTCGTTTCTTGGGTTGGCAACCAGTCTCGTGCAGCTTCATAAGTTAGCCATCTTCCCAACTCAGTCATGGCACTGCGAAATAACACTGAAGGTGTGCCTGCATCACGGGCAACTGCCAGCCAGTGTTTTATCAGGGGATGGGGTGGAACATAAACCCGCAATTGTAGCGTCATAGCCAGAAATAAGGGCTTTTTTATTGTATAAGAACTGAAAACACCATAATACTCTTTCCTGCATCCGGCTGACATCTGAATAATTAACGCCGTCAATTTTATTGATAAACTTTTTCATTAACAATTGACATTAATTCTCAATCAAGGCTATACTGTTATACAGTGTTCTCCTCTCTTTTAAGGATCGGCAGACGGGATTAGCCAGCAGCAGCAGGCTCGTCCCTCTTTTTTTTGATTGGTCATTAGTCATTGGTTATTGTTCAGGTCATTAGTCAATATTGATTGACTCTAGACAAAAGACAAGGGACTCTAGACAAAGGACAAAGGACAAATGACAATTGATGCAATCGTGATCGGGTCTGGGATTGGCGGATTAGTAACAGCAACCCAGTTAGCAGCTAAAGGA
Organism: Nostoc sp.; assembly: GCF_035638895.1. Taxonomy (GTDB): domain Bacteria; phylum Cyanobacteriota; class Cyanobacteriia; order Cyanobacteriales; family Nostocaceae; genus Nostoc. Next base: position 8,637 of record NZ_DASQZC010000303.1, read on the forward strand.
GCAAAAGTACTGGTACTGGAACGTTATTTGATTCCAGGTGGTAGCGCTGGTTATTTTGAACGCCAAGGTTATCGATTTGATGTTGGTGCATCGATGATTTTTGGGCTGGGACAGAACGGCACTACTAATCTACTCACCCGCGCTTTGTCAGCTGTGAATGTTAGCCAAGAAGCGATCGCAGATCCGGTACAGATTCACTATCATCTTCCCCAAGGTTTAGACCTGAAGGTTGACCGGGTTTATGAAAAATTTTTGCAAAACCTTATTGCTTATTTTCCCCATGAAGACCAGGGGATTCGTCGGTTTTATGACGAATGCCAAAAAGTATTCAACTGCCTCAATCGCATGGATTTGCTGTCGCTGGAAGAACCTCGGTATTTACTGCGGGTATTTTTTCAGCATCCTTTGGCGTGTCTCGGTTTAGCTAAGTATCTGCCCCAAAATGCCGGGGACGTGGCGCGGCGCTACATCAAAGACCCGCAATTATTGAAATTTATCGATATGGAGTGTTATTGCTGGTCGGTGGTTCCATCAGACATGACACCAATGATTAATGCTGGGATGGTCTTTTCTGACAGGCATTATGGCGGAGTTAATTATCCTAAAGGCGGGGTAGGACAAATTGCCCAAAAACTGGTGGAAGGTCTAGAGAAAGCTGGAGGTAAGATTGAGTACCAAGCTAGAGTCACGAAAATTCTCACAGAACAGGGAAAAGCGGTGGGTGTGCAACTGGCTAATGGTAAAGTATATCGGGGTAAACGCATAGTTTCTAATGCTACACGCTGGGATACATTTGAACAATTATTACCAGTAGAAGACATGCCAGATAATGAGAAAAAGTGGCAACAAAATTATCAAAAATCTCCAAGCTTCTTGAGTTTGCACATGGGAGTAAAGAAGTCAGTTTTACCTGTGGCGACAGAGTGTCACCATATTTTGCTGGAAGATTGGGAAAAGATGACAGCAGCAGAAGGCACTATTTTCGTTTCGATTCCTACATTGCTTGATCCAGATTTAGCACCAAGTGGATATCACATCATTCATGCATTTACGCCTCACTGGATAGATGATTGGCAAAAACTTTCTCTGAGTGAATACGAAGCGAAGAAAGAAGAGGCGGCTTGGCGAATTATTGATCGTCTAGAAAATATTTTTCCCGAATTAGATGCTGGATTGGATTATCTGGAAGTGGGGACACCCCGCACCCATCGCCGCTTTTTAGGTCGTCAGGATGGCACTTATGGGCCAATTCCTCGGCGCAAGTTGTGGGGGTTATTGAATATGCCCTTTAATCGCACAGCTATTCCAGGACTTTATTGTGTGGGGGATAGTACCTTTCCGGGTCAAGGATTGAATGCAGTAGCTTTTTCTGGATTTGCTTGCGCCCACCGCATTGCCGTAGATTTAGGATTTTAACGCGATAGGCTTGGGTTATTTTTGAATCGATATTAGATTAGATAATTGTGATTTTATTGGCTGCTTTCGTAGCTTTTTCCCTAGCCTCTTGGACATTAATACCTTTCGCTAAAGCTACGCCCATTCGCCGATATGGATGAGCATTAGGTTTACCAAACAATCTAATATCTACATCTTTTTCTGACAAAGCATCGGCTACACCACTAAAAGCAATAGAATCAGCTTTTTCGGAAGCTAAAATTACCGCACTAGCTGATGCTCCTAGCTGTTCTATATGAGGAATTGGCAAGCCTAAAATAGCTCTTAAATGTAGTTCAAATTCATTGAGATTTTGTGAGATTAATGTCACCATTCCTGTATCGTGAGGTCTGGGAGAAAGTTCAGAAAAAATCACTTCATCTTTGGTAATGAAAAATTCAACACCAAAAATTCCGGCTCCTCCCAAAGCATCGGTGACTTTTATAGCTATTTCTTGAGCTTTTAATATCTTGTCTTCAGAAATTAGTGCGGGTTGCCACGATTCTTGATAATCGCCTCGTTCTTGGCGATGACCAATAGGAGAACAGAAAATAGTGGGTGCCTTCCACTGTTTAATTGTCAGTAAAGTTATCTCAATTTCAAAATTAATAAATTCTTCTACGATGACCTTTTGACTGTCTCCTCTAGAATTAGCGATCGCATAATTCCAAGCCCTCTCAACCTCACTCTGTTCCTGCACTATAGACTGACCTTTACCAGAGGATGACATTACAGGTTTAACAACATTACTAAACCCAATTTCATCAGAAACTGCAATCAATTCTTCTAGAGTTGTTGCATAACCATATTTAGCCGTTCTGATGCCTAATTGTTGATGTGCCAATTCCCGAATTCTATCACGGTTCATTGTATAGTTAGTGGCAGCCGCAGTCGGTATAACTGTAATCCCTCGCTGCTCAAATTCGATCAGTTTTTCTGTTCTGATTGCTTCAATTTCTGGTATAATAATATCTGGCTGATGTTTTTTCACTACAGCTTCCAAATCATCCGCACTGAGCATAGAAATAACTTCATAAGCATCAGCAACTTGCATAGCTGGAGCATTGGCGTAGCGGTCAACGGCAATCACATAATTACCAAGACGTTGAGCTGCGATCGCAAATTCTTTGCCCAGTTCTCCTGAACCCAGCAACATCAATTTTTGGGGCAACTTAATACTCATTAATTTATCCAGGTCAATCTCAATTTAATAATTTTATAATTTTGTGTGTTTTAATTATCATCTCTTCAAGAATTAAATCTAGCTCCGCGTAGTTGTAAATCTTGACGTTGCATCTGAGTTAAACCAGTACCTACGCCAAGATCACACTTATCTACTAGAGCCTCTAACCAAATAGTCTCATTCAAAGTCGCACCTTGTAAATCTGCATTTCTCAAATCGGCTTTCGTAAAATTTGCAAATAACAGGTCTGCATTTATTAAACTGGTACCTTGCAGATTTGCTCCAGACAGATTTCCCCGAATAAAGTTTACGCCATCTAAAATTAAACCAGATAAATCTGCTCCTATAAGATTCGGAAATTTTAGCTGACTTGGATATTGAAAAAACCTCATCATACAGATAATATTTGCTTCATTTAGTCGTATCTTGCTTAAAAACTCATAACGAGCTATACCCAATTGTTTAAGAATTTGCAGACGCTGTGGAGGACTTTTTTCTAAAAACTGAATGGCTGTATGGCGCAGGTCTTGAGTTGGCAGATTTAGCATTATTGTCAAATTGTAATGATACTTATGCTAATGAAAAGTTTAACCTTAATGCAAGAACCCCGACTTCTTTGAAAAGTCGGGGTTCTAATAGATAATTACTTATCTAGTACAGCGCAACAGAAATAAACAACCTATTCCGAATCAACGAAAAGCATACGCTGTATTCATCTTGACTTTTGACTTCCGCCTTGCGGCACTAGCGTCTTGCTAATAGTGCCTTCGTTGCAGATTCGCCTGCTAATCTCACCTGTTTTGTTAACTGGAAGTTTAACAACGCTAGAACACTCAACTCAGCTAGGAATGCCATAAAAATTGTTGTTGCTCCAGAGTGTTGTATTGCAGCCCAAGGAAAAGTTGAAAACAGCCATACAGTAGGATATTTCCACGAGGATATGCCAAGAAATCCTAGAATCATTGGTGGTAAGAATGATACCACGCCTATAGTACCTATTGCCCAGAAAGAACGTTTGGGAGTTTTCAGCAAAAGTATTAATTGGGCAATTGTAGCGTAGATCATGATTATGCTGACAGACAAAGCTACAGCTAAAACTACTTTCAACCCGCCAATATTACTATTTAGCCAATTGTCTGTAGATAAAACAGATGTAATTAAAATCCAGACTAGCAAAGGGATAATAACAATTGCCAGATTAATAGCGATCGCCACAAGTGCAGGGCTTTTTTCACCCAAAATTAGATCCTGCCAAACACTCTTGCGGCTAGAAACTTCCTGATGTCGATATCTTGCCCAATCTTGTACATCTTGACGATGAGGGGAAAGAATAGCAATCAAACTAAAAATTAACCCCAAGTTGTATATTGCCAGAAAAATTAAATTTGGCTCAAACTGTCCGTAAAAGTTGGAACTATTTTGCCAATTTTGTAAGCTAAATCCCCAGATCATCACCTGGCAAAAAGCTACTAATAAATAACTTTGTCCCTTGCTGATGATTGAAGCTTGAGGATTACGAAAGCAACGTTTTAAAGCTTGTAATATTCCATAACTGTACAATCCTAAGTTTAACAGATGGAAACTAACAAGACTAACAACATTTTTTCCTAATGGTAAAAAGAAAAACTCCAAGTTTTTCACTTGAGAGCCATTATATACACGTGCCAAGTTAGGAAAAAGATAATTGATTGTATCCCAAGGGGCGAAAAGCCTTAACCAAGCAGTTGAATTATTTAAACCGTTGCTATTAGAATACGATGCAAATCCTATTGTTATGAACAAGAAAAGCAAAACTGCGCCACTACCTAACCAAGGCTGAAAACCGCTAAACCAACGATTAACTAAGCCGAATAGTAGTGCAGCATTGTAGAAGAAAATACAGCTAGCAGCAAGAATTGCGTAGTAACTAAAAATGTAACCAAAGGAAATTTTGGCAGAACTTCCAGCCCACAAGTGTAAAGGAACTGCTACTAAGATAACGAGATAAATTAAACTTGGAACTCCTAGTAACTTGCCAGTCAATATACTTGTTTCTGATTGAGGGCTGAGACGGATAAAATTCAGCGTGCCGCGAGTTTCTTCTCTGGCTAAATCATTTATGAGCAAATAAGTTCCTGCAACTAAGAGGGTAAATACAAAAATTACACTTAAAGAGAGGAATATATATTCCCAGTGATCTCGCCACCACAACTGCCAATCAATTTCATTTGCCGGACAAAAGTTCTTTGAGAGAAAATAATTAAAATCATCAATTTTAGATTGATTTGATTGCTGGTAAAGCTGGTTTTGCCGCAGTTCATATAATTTGCTCAAACGACAGTATGTAGCAGTTAGCGAGTATTCATCATTAGGAAACTCACGTAACTGATATAAAAAAACTACCATTTGTAGAAGTAGAGATGTTGCAACTGCGATCGCTACATTAAAAAACTTCAGGCGTCCTTTGAGTTCCCGGAATAGTTGCGGATTCCAATCGCCGATTTTGTCTACTAAATTGACCATCATAGGAAAAAATTCTCCAAAAATGGGGAGTGATATTTATTGACGAATCAAGATGCTTGTTTGTGACCTAATTTTAAGAAAATAGTTTCTAAGTCCTCTTGTATGCAGTGAAAATCAGTCAGAGGAATGCCTGCTTTAATGAGCGATCGCAACAACTCAGCACTATCTTCATCTTTGCCCGAAAAATTCACCCGCACGCTGTTTTTTCCTGATATCACCTCCCACTCTTCTACCAAATGATGATGTTTCAATTCCCTTAATAGTGCTTCTAGGTTCCCCAGAGTTGATATCACAATTTGCTGGTGGGCAAGACGTTGATAAAGTTGCTGTAAAGAGGTACTTTCTACCAAAAAGCCAAGTTCCATAATTCCCACAGAAGTACACAGTTCAGCTAAATCACTGAGAACGTGGGAAGAAATGATTACAGTCATCCCAGCTTCTTGTAAAGCCTTAATGATTTCGCGGAAGTGCATCCTAGCAATGGGGTCAAGCCCAGAAACAGGCTCATCTAGTAATAGTAAAATCGGTTCGTGGATAATGGTTCGCGCTAAACTTAAGCGCTGTTTCATTCCCCTCGACAGGGTAGAAATGCGACTATTGCGTTTATTGCCAAGTTGGATTAGTTCTAAAACTTCATGTAAGCGTTGAGTGCGGCGTGGTTCTCGTAAACGATAGAGACGCGCAAAATAATCTAGGTAATCCCAGACTGTCAGATCCTCATACAGTGGGTAGTCATCGGGTAAGTAGCCAAGACGACGCTTAAGTTTGGGATTACTCTTGTCACGGACTAGGCGATCGCCATTAATATAAATCTCACCCGTTGTTGGTTCCTCAGCAGTTGCCAACATTCGGATGAGAGTTGTTTTACCTGCGCCATTCGGCCCAATTAGTCCATATACTTCTCCCGCCTGGATTTCTAAATCAATGTCATTGACAGCAACGTGTCGGTCGAATTGCTTAGTTAGTCCACGGGTGCAAATTGCTAATTCTTTTACCATCGCTGCTGGGGTGCGGCTTGTGATTAACAGTTAACCTAACCTTTTTCTACAACTTTTGTCAGGCTGGTTTCGGAAATT
>NZ_DASQZC010000304.1:0-1996 GCF_035638895.1 Nostoc sp.
AAAGCGGCTGCGGGTGCGGCGAGTTTGATTAAAACTGCTTTGGCTTTACATCACAAAGTATTACCGCCGACAATTAACATCACCGAGCCGAATCCCAAACTCAGCATTAAAACTTCATCCTTTTATTTGAATACCGAAACCAGACCTTGGATTCGTCCAGAAGGGGAAGCACCAAGACGCGCAGGTGTAAGTTCCTTCGGATTTGGCGGAACCAACTATCACGTTGTTTTGGAAGAATATGAAGCCGAGCAAAACCAAGCTTACCGCTTACACAGTGATGCTAGTGAAGTGCTGTTGTTTGCTCCTACAGTAGACCAATTGTTGAGCAAATCTGAAGACATTTTAGGTAAGTTGCGTTCACGAAGTGACTCCGGAGGAGTATCGCCTGAAGCAAATGCACATTACGCACAATTAGTCAATGAGTGCAAATCACAGCAAATTCCCCTTTCTGCTGCCAGATTTGGGTTTGTAGCTGAGAATCTTGAAGAAGCTTGCAAGTTGCTGCAAACTAGCATTGAATGGTTGAAACACAAAGGAACAGCAGCATCTTGGGAGCATCCCCAAGGGATTTATTACCGTTCCTCTGGTATGGAGTTGGGCGGAAAAGTTGTCTCTCTATTTTCTGGACAAGGTTCGCAATACTTGGAGATGGGACGCGAACTGGTGATGAATTTTCCTTTGATGCGCCGTCTTCATGGTTATATGGATAGCCTGTTGCTCAAAGATAATTTACAGCCGTTGTCAGAAATCGTTTTCCCTCATCCTGTGTTTGGAGAGGCAGAAAAGAATGTTCAAATTGCTGCCTTGCAACGCACAGAATACGCTCAACCAGCCATCGGGGTGTTGAGCGCAGGGATGTACAGCATATTGCAACAAGCTGGATTTAAGTCAGATTTTGTGGCGGGGCATAGCTTTGGTGAACTAACAGCGTTATGGGCTGCGGGGGTTCTGAGTACTGAAGATTACTTGTTCTTAGTGAAAGCTAGGGGTCAAGCAATGGCTGCACCCGAAGACCCAGATCATGATGCGGGAAGTATGTTGGCTGTCAAAGAAGACATCAGCAAAGTGGAAGCAGTGCTGAGACATTTTCCTCAAGTTGCGATCGCTAATCAAAATTCTCCGACTCAATTTGTCTTGGCTGGGCCTACCGCAGAAATAGCGAGAATCAAAGAGGCTTTGCACGAGAAAGGATATACAGCTGTATTGTTACCTGTATCAGCAGCGTTCCATACACCGCTAATCGCCTTTGCTCAGAAATCCTTTGCGATCGCCACCAAGTCTGTCAAATTCCAAAGTCCCAAAATCCCTGTTTACAGCAACGTTACTAGTAAGCAGTATCCTAAAGAAGCCCAAGGTATTCAAAAAATCCTCGAAAGCCACCTTTCAAATTCGGTACTGTTTAAGCAGGAAATTGAAAATATCTATGCGGCGGGTGGTACTTGCTTTGTGGAATTTGGGCCGAGAAGAATTCTCACCAACTTAGTAAAAGATATCCTTGGCGATCGCCCACACATCACCGTATCTTTGAACCCTAGCGTTCAGAAGAATAGCGATCGCTCTTTGCGGGAAGCAGTTGTGCAGTTGCGGGTAATTGGCTTGGCTTTGAATAACCTCGATCCTTACCAACTTCCCCAAACTATTCCCCCAATTGAGACGAAGAAGACATTAAATGTCCGTTTAAACGGCATAAACTACAGATCCGAAAAAACGAAAAATGCCTTTGCTCTAGCTTTGCAGGATGGGCATAAAGTCACATTACCCACTCCCGAATATCCTGATGCGGCTCCCTTATTTAGCAGCCCAGGTGTAACTCCACCTGTAGCAGTGATAGAAACTAACGGACATAAAAAATCCACCCCAGTAATGAACGGTGTGACTGCTAGTATCATCACCCAGCCAGAGCAACAGATGAATCCTGTTACCCTGTCACAACCAGCCCAGGAATCTAAGATGCAACCAACACCAGAAAAACTGACAAATTACGAACAACTTTTAA
>NZ_DASQZC010000305.1:0-6575 GCF_035638895.1 Nostoc sp.
ACCAGATTCAGTTCTGACTGTTTCGTTTTGTAAAGTTACCTTGACTAAACGTAAGCTTTCTTTCTCAATTACTTCAAAACCTGCCATAATTTTCCTTTTGATGTTTGCAGAAATGTGTACTTGGCTCTTAACTAGAATTTATATACATTTTTGGCATCTATTTTTACAGATGGCAAGTCAGAAAAATTTAATTAGATTGTTAAACAAAGTCTATTTGATGAAGATGAATTATCTGTGTTCAAAAAAATAGGTCAACGTAATTAAACATAAAATCCTTAGTAAATAGATCCCCAACTTTTCAAAGAACTTAGGGATCTATATATTGTGTTTTATTTTTACTCACCTACTGTTTAATTTAACGTAAGTTCTACGGGTTATATTGGTTCGCATAAATTAGTCGAATAAAAAGACCTCTCTTTGGCTTTAGGTAATAAAGCCAAAGAGAGGTTTATCAAACTCAGGTTTATTTAGAGTGAATATTTATAATTTGGAAAAATAGTTAATGAATCTTCGCTCCTAAGCTTTAGCTCCAAATTGATGTTTATTGCTAACTTCTAGAGGAAGGAAAATCGTCAAAACTTCCCCATAGTGTGGACGCTGACGCACAATCAATTTACCGCCGATCGCCTGAAACAAATGCTTGGTTGCGGCGATATTCAAACTAATCGTACCCGTTTCTGGTTGGAACATCAGCAATTGACCTAGAGCTTTGCGAATTGGTGGCGTTGCAGGTATAGCGGCTTTACTTGAATCTCTGCACCCAAATTGCGGCGATAATTGTAACTTAAGTTGATCTCCCGCCGGGATAACTTGTACTTGAATATGACTACCAGCAGGTAAGCTGCGAGTAAAATTCTCTATCAAACCAGTGAGTACCTGATCCAGCATCATGGGATTACTTACCACAGTTGGTAGTTGCTGGGGTAAAACAACATTTAAAGTTAAGTTCCGCCGATGCGCTGCTTGTTCCCAACGGGGAATGCTCTGCTGCAACACTTGATCTAAAGACATCGGTGTGAGTTGAGTTTTTGGCGATTTTGCTGAGGTAGTAGTTTCCAATTCTGCTGCCTTAAACAGCAACTCCATGCGATCAATTTGTTCGGTACACTCGTGATCAATAATTTTTAAGCGATTGATTACGCTAGCATCTAAGTCTCGCCGCTTCAGCAGTAGGCGAGTCATGGTGCGAATAGTTGTTAAAGGTGTGCGGACTTCGTGAGCGAAAGCTTGGAGCAATTCCACATCAGGATTCGGACATTGGGCATTGGGCATTGGGCATGGGATATTCTCCTTGTCTTCCTTGTCTCCAGTTCCTAGTAAAGAGTCCTTAGTCTCTTCTGCTTCTGTTAATTCCTGAAGCAACAACTGGCTAAACTGAATCATGATGCGGCAATCTGGCGCAACCGGAGAATACTCTTGTACTAAAGTATCCAGGCGGGCAAAAAATTCTGGATTAGCCAGCATGACTCTTGCTCCTAGCGATCGCCAAGCCTGCTGCACTACCTCTGGCTCAAAAGAAAATGAAAAGGTTTTTTTACCGTTTTTGTGGGTTGCTAAAACCAGCACTAATCTAAATTTTTCTGTAAAAACCAAGCAAAACTGTTCTGCACCTAGTGGATCGGCAGGTAATAAGGAGAGTACCGATTCATGGGGAGCGATTTCTTCATTTACAAACGCGGTTGCATCTGGCATCTGAAATGGCATCAGCGCCAAGGGGTTAAATGGTTTTGCCGTAAAGGTTACTGTTTGTAAGCTTTGAGTTAGTTTTGGCTGACTAAATAAAGGTGCTGGTGCAGCTAAAACTAATCCTTGGGTTGTGTCAACTGAACCACCTGCTAAAGTATTTAATAGCAAATGTTCTGTTGCTGCTAGGCTGACACGCCACTGCCGCTCTGCTTTAGCAGGTGAACATTCAGCCACACTTGATTGATTTTCAGCCAAGATTTCGCTCAAACTTGGCAATATCCATTTGTACACAGGCTTTCACCCCTTAATTCAAGAGTGACTAACAGTGTCTAGGGTAGACATTTCACTACTACCTAAAAGGTTATAGCTATTTGTGTGCTGATAACAGTGGTAGAACCGAACAATTCGGGCGCAATTTCCCGTCTAAGTGCGATGTCTACGACGGGCTACGCCTACGCAGTTATGGGCTGAAAAAGACTTGTGGTGACTTTTACCGATAGGTATTGCGATGCCTACGGCTGGCTACGCCTACGCATTTTTTGAGTAGATTAACAATAGACCATCTCAAAGGCACGTTATGACTTCTCTTAATTCAGTTGAAGATTTGGTACTAGTTGCTGGTGCGACTGGTGGCGTGGGGCAACTCGTGGTAGGCAAGTTACTAGAAAAGGGTTTGAAAGTTCGCGTTCTGACACGCAATGCCGCAAAAGCCGAAGAAATGTTTAACCAGAAAGTAGAAATTGCCGTTGGTGACATCCGCCAGCCAGCTACACTGCCAGCCGCAACACAAAATGTTAGCCACATCATCAATTGTACTGGAACCACTGCCTTTCCCTCTGCGCGATGGGAATTTGAGCAATCCCCAAACTTGATTGAATGGGGAATCACTTTCCTTAACCCCAAATCTAGTGAAGCAAAAGCAAAGAATAGTCCGGCAAAGGTCGATGCCCAAGGTGTGAGCAACCTAGTAGCAGCAGCACCCCGCAATTTGAAGCGGTTCGTTTTCGTCTCTTCTTGCGGAATTGAGCGTAAAAATCAGTTTCCTTTTAGTGTTCTTAATGCTTTTGGCGTATTGGATGCCAAACAGAAGGGCGAAGAGTCCATTATTAATTCAGGATTGCCCTACACCATTATCCGCCCAGGACGCCTGATTGACGGGCCATATACCTCATACGACCTCAACACCCTCCTCAAGGCAAAAACCGGGGGAAAATACGGTGTTGTCGTAGGCACTGGGGATACACTTTCAGGTGATACCAGCCGGATTGATGTAGCAAACGCTTGTGTGGAATGCCTTTTACACCCAAGTAGTTCCAGGAAAATTTTTGAAATAGTCAACCAGGGACAAAGACCGCCTGTAATTGACTGGGAAACTCTTTTTTCTCAGATCGAGTGAGTGCTGAGTAGTATGTTATTTAATGCCCAATACCAAAATATTGGCGATTAATACGGAATTACTGAGGCGATGCTTGCGGTGGGCTATTTGACGTAGCGCCTTTTAATTTTGTTCTATTTTCGGTACTTTTGTAACTTATTACCTCTAAAGGCGGCAAACACGACTCTACCGTTACGGTTCACCCTAATTACTGAAAGTATTAATTCCCATACATTAGACAGAGTGAAGGCAATAAATCCATGAAATAACTAAAAAAACTATTTAGTTAGTTTAACCGTCCTAAGCAAGGTTCGGGAAACCACCCTTCATGGACTGGCTAACACTAAGCTTCAGTATATATATCAGCATATCTGGAGTTTTAACCCCAGAAAAGCCAAAACAAAGGTATTCATGCTGAACTGGCTGATTTATTGACCCTATTGGTTCAAAATTTAGTCCTTTATATTCTCATTCATTCATTTGTAGTTATACGGAGCCAGCACCTAAAATGGCAAAAGTAGTTGGAATTGACTTAGGAACAACGAACTCCTGCGTGGCAGTAATGGAAGGTGGTAAACCCACAGTAATTGCTAATGCTGAAGGTTTTCGGACAACGCCCTCAGTAGTCGCATTTGCGAAAAATGGCGACAACTTGGTTGGTCAAATCGCCAAGCGCCAAGCGGTGATGAACACAGAAAACACGTTTTACTCAGTCAAACGCTTCATCGGACGCCGCTACGACGAAGTGAGTAACGAAGCTACGGAAGTTTCTTACAAAGTCCTCAGCAATAACGGCAATGTCAAATTAGATTGTCCAATCGCTGGTAAAGCATTTGCTCCTGAAGAAATTTCTGCAAAAGTTCTTCGCAAACTAGTTGAAGATGCCAGCAAATACTTGGGCGAAACCGTAACCCAAGCTGTAATCACCGTTCCGGCATACTTCAACGACTCCCAACGGCAAGCGACAAAAGACGCTGGTAAAATTGCCGGGATTGAAGTTCTACGGATTATCAACGAGCCAACAGCTGCATCTTTGGCTTATGGGTTTGACAAGAAGAGTAACGAAACCATTCTCGTGTTTGACCTTGGTGGTGGTACCTTCGACGTATCCGTACTGGAAGTAGGAGATGGAGTTTTTGAAGTACTAGCCACATCTGGTGATACCCACCTTGGCGGTGATGACTTCGATAAAAAAATAGTTGACTTCTTAGCTGATAAGTTCAAGAAAGCCGAAGGTATTGACCTGCGGAAAGACAAACAAGCCTTACAACGTCTGACTGAAGCCGCAGAAAAAGCCAAAATTGAGCTTTCTAGCGTCACTCAAGCAGAAATTAACCTGCCATTTATCACTGCTACCCAGGATGGCCCCAAGCACCTGGATACAACCCTGACTCGCGCCCAGTTTGAAGAACTTTGCTCTGACTTAATCGACCGTTGTCGTGTTCCTGTGGAAAACGCCCTTCGGGATGCCAAGTTAAACAAAGGCGATATTGATGAAGTGGTATTAGTTGGTGGTTCTACCCGCATTCCCGCAGTCCAACAGATTGTGAAGCAGGTATTGGGTAAAGACCCTAACCAAAGCGTGAACCCTGATGAAGTCGTAGCAGTTGGTGCAGCTATTCAAGCTGGGGTACTGGCTGGTGATGTAACTGGCATCTTGCTGTTAGACGTGACACCGCTATCTTTGGGTGTTGAAACATTGGGCGGCGTGATGACCAAAATTATCCCCCGCAACACAACAATTCCCACCAAGAAATCGGAAGTCTTCTCCACTGCTGTGGATGGACAAACCAACGTAGAAATTCACGTCCTCCAAGGTGAACGCGAATTCTCTAACGATAACAAGAGTTTGGGAACCTTCCGTCTGGATGGTATTCCTGCTGCACCACGCGGCGTTCCTCAAATTGAAGTGGTGTTCGATATTGATGCCAACGGTATCCTTAACGTCACAGCTAAGGACAAAGGTACTGGTAAAGAACAGTCCATCAGTATAACCGGCGCTTCCACCCTGGATAAAAATGACGTTGACCGGATGGTAAGAGAAGCTGAACAAAACGCTTCATCTGATAAAGAACGGCGTGAAAAGATTGAACGCAAGAACCAAGCCGACTCTTTGGCATACCAAGCTGAGAAGCAGCTACAAGAATTGGGCGATAAAGTTCCTGATGCTGACAAGACTAAAGTCGAAGGTTTGGTAAAAGAACTGCGGGAAGCAGTTGCTAAAGAAGACGATGAGCAAATCAAAAAGCTCACCCCAGAATTGCAACAAGCGCTATTTGCTGTTGGTAGCAATATTTATCAACAAGCTGGTGGCGGTGCTACACCTGGTGCTGAACCCCAAGATGGTGGTTCCACATCTACTGGTAGCAGTGGCGACGATGTAATTGACGCTGATTTTACAGAGAGCAAATAATTTCCCTACTTCTTTTGGGAAGATTATTTAGTCCCACCTCATATCACCCACTCAGGCAAATCCCTGAGTGGGGATTTTTTTTTAGGGGTTATGAGTTAAAAGTTAGGAGTTTGAAGTTAGGAGTTAGGAGTAGAGACGCGATTAATCGCCTCTGTACAGGAGTTTGAAGTTTGAGTAAAACTAATACTGGTAACTCTTAATCTTAATTCTTAACTTTATTCCTAACTCCTTACTCTTAACCCCTAACTCCCTTATGCCATATCCACAAGCACCTTGGACACTTCAAGGCTACGCTATCCAAACTCTGCATTTGGTAAATATTGACCAAGTGCGCTCTTTGATTCCCTTAGAGTTAGAAATTATTTCTGTATGGCCTGGGAAAACTCTCGCTAGCGTGTATTTATCTAATTACGGGTCAGGCTCGGTACTGGAGTACAGTGAGTTAATTATTGCCCCAGCTGTGGTTAATTACCAAAGGAAAATCGGTGGCTGGGTTTCCCACATTTATGTAGATAATGCTGATTCGGTGGCTGGCGGTCGAGAAATTTGGGGACTGCCAAAGGAATTAGCTCAGTTTACCTGGGAACAAGGAAAGCATGTTACTGTGCATCAGGGAAACCGGAAATTGTGTAGTCTTAACTATAATCATCAAAGCTTGGCATGGAGACAGTGGTTAACTGCCTCTGCTTTTGGCGCCAAGGGTGGTGATTTGCTGATATTCCCTGCTGAATTTGAGTCGGTGTTGGGTTTGATTAGTTCTAAGTTAGAAATCCCCGGCGAAAGTCCTTTTTCTGGAATAGGTTTAGGTCAGCCTTGGTTAACTGTGCGTTGTGAGCAGATGAGTTTGCGGATTGATGCGCCAAAAGTGGTAGGCCAATCCATTTTAAAGTAATTTAAAATCTTGATTTGATTAATATTTCTAAAACTAATACCACTTTTATATGAAGCTGCATATAATAGAGAAAACAACTCGATAAATTAAAATAACCATGAGCCGCCCTTTTCAGATTGAAATCGCAGAGAGCGAAGAAGAACTTAAAAAACGTCTACAAACAGCGAATTTAGGAAACCAGAAAGAAAAGCTTATTATGCTGTGGTGGA
>NZ_DASQZC010000306.1:0-4685 GCF_035638895.1 Nostoc sp.
GATACTTTTTCGAGCGATCGCTTATAACTTTTGCGCCCATTCCAGCGATTTAGTTTGCACAGTTTTTCCCCTATTTGTAGAGACGTTACATGTAACGTCTCTACATAATTCTAAAGATGGCTATTAAGCATCATCTAAAGCTGCAATTCCAGGCAATACCTTGCCTTCAAGTAACTCCAAGCTAGCGCCGCCGCCGGTGGAGATGTGGCTCATTTGGTCGGCTAAACCAACTTTTTCCACAGCCGCTACTGAGTCGCCGCCGCCAATGATGGTGGTTGTGCCAGTTTTGCCAATTTCGGCGAGGGTATGAGCGATCGCTTCCGTACCTACCGCAAACTTATCAAACTCAAACACACCCATTGGCCCGTTCCAAATTACCGTTTTGGTATCTGCAAGGGCATCTTGGAAAACTTTTACTGAGTCTGGGCCAATATCTAAACCCATCCAACCATCTGGGATATTCTCAATGCTAACGGTTTGAGAATTAGCATCAGGGGCAAAGTTATCTGCCAATACCACATCTGTGGGAAGCAATAAAGCAACGCCCCGTTCTTTAGCCTTAGCTTCCAAAGACTTCGCTAGTTCTAGCTTGTCTTCTTCTACCAACGACTTACCGACATTCAAACCACGGGCTTTGTAGAAGGTGAAAATCATCCCACCACCAATGATCAGCTTGTCGCACTTCTCCAGCAACGTTTCAATCACGCCAATTTTGCTGGAAACTTTGGAACCACCAATAATTGCTGCCAAAGGACGTTGGGGATTTTCAATAGCATTTTGCAGATATTGCAATTCCTTCTCAACCAAATATCCAGCCACAGAAGGGCTGAGGAATTTAGTCACACCTTCAGTAGAAGCATGGGCGCGGTGTGCAGTACCAAAAGCGTCATTTACATAAAAATCAGCATTAGCTGCCAATTTTTTCGCAAATTCTGGGTCGTTTTTCTCTTCTTCTTTATAAAAGCGGACATTTTCCAGTAACAGCACTTGGCCATTTTGCAATGCGCCAATTTTAGCTGCAACTTCATCACCAATGGAGTCATCAGTTTTAACGACTTCTTGCCCCAGTAACTCAGAGAGACGCTTGGCAACGGGAGTTAGGCGTAATTTATCATCCACACCCTTGGGACGCCCAAAATGGCTTGCGAGAATGACCTTAGCACCCTTCTGCGTCAAATCTTGGATGGTTGGTAAAGCTGCGCGAATGCGAGTATCGTCGGTAATATTGCCTTGATCATCGACAGGTACATTAAAGTCAACCCGCACTAAGGCACGTTTCCCAGATATATCAGCCGAAGATAAACTTGCTAAACTTTTTTTGGACACACCAAACTCTCCTGATTGCCTTTTTGTTATTGTTTTGAAAGTAGAACCATCAAGATTTTACCGGAGTCAGGGGTACCCAAGTGACAGAGATATTTAAGACAGTACTATTTCCTATTGATCAAAGCCGGGAAACGCGGGAAGCTGCTGATGTTGTTACCAACGTAGTCAAAAAGTACAGCAGTCGCTTGGTGCTGCTGTCTGTGGTGGAAGAACCACCTCCAGATGCGCCACCTCCAGATGCGCCTAATGCAGATCCGATGGTGTCACCAGAGGTAGTTGCTAAACTGCTGGAAAATGCCCAATCTTTATTTTCTGGGCAAGGAATTCAAGCTGAAATCCTAGAAAGGCGGGGTAAACCAGCTTTTACTATCTGCGATGTTGCCGATGAAATCGGAGCCGATTTAATCATTATGGGCTGTCGGGGGCTAGGCTTGACTGAAGAGGGAGCCGATGATAGTGTTACCACTCGCGTAATTAATCTTTCCCCTTGCCCAGTGCTGATTGTGCCCTAGTAGTCATAAGTGCCCAGGAGCTAGTGTGTTGCTAAATACTAATAATATTTCTAGCGATCGCCAATAGACATCTCCAGAAATAAAATATGCGTTACCCAGAACCCTTGTAGAGACGTAGCACTACTACGTCTTTACATTCTTTTTCCCTTCTATGTCTATTGAACCTCACACGACTTGAAGCCGCGTGATTCCTGCTTCAACGATCTCTGCCTGAAAAAATCCAGGACTGACAAGTTCTCCACAGGCGTTTTTTATAACCTCCGGCGTACCGACGGCGGTTAGCAGCACACAGTACTGCTGTCCTGCAAAAGTATATTTTATATACGTGAAAATAGGTGTAACGCAAGTATGTTTTTGCTAACGTGAAGACGGAAGCTCTTGCAGGCTGCGCGAAACACTGAAACGTGAAGGCGGAAGCTCTTACAAGGAAGACGGAAGCTCTTGCAGACTGCACGAAACACTGAAACGTGAAGATGGAAGCTCTTACAGGGAAGACGGAAGCTCTTGCAGGTAGAGCGTAATACCAATTTGAAAAAAGAATGCGACAAATAGACCATCTGTAGAGAGGCGATTCATCGCGTCTTTACCCAAGGATGTGTTTGAAATCATTAATTGAATTGGTATTACCCCCTCTGGGCGATGCGCTGCTGGAAGATCACGACCATAAGTAGAAAGCCACCGCGAAGCACGAGCTGCCACCACGGAGTAATAGTCCCCTCAAGATTCAGAAGGTTGTACATCATTCCTAAGAGAAGGACACCTATAAGCGTTGGAAACACGCTCCCCTGACCCCCTGCGAGAAACGTTCCTCCCATGACGGTCGCAGCGATCGCATCCGTTTCCCAGCCAAAGGCAGCCACAGGCTGACCCGCCCCTAGACGACCTGCGAGAACAACACCAGCAAGCCCTGAAAGCATACCGCTAAAAGTGTAGACGGCAAGTTTCACTTGGTTTGGGTTTACGCCCATCAGCCGAGAGGCTTCCTCGTTGTCGCCGATAGCGAACACATGCAACCCTAATCGGCTTCTGTGCAGCATAAACCAAGCTGCAAAATATAAGAGCGCAACTATAATCACGGGGACAGGAACGAAACCAATAAACCCTCTACCCAGCCAAACAAGTCCTGATGCTGCCGATGGTACTGCAATTGACCTCTCCTCGGTGATGCTCAACGCTAGCCCCCGTGCCGCGCTTGCGGTGAATAATGTAACAACGAACGGCTGGAGCCTTGCGCGAGACACGAGAAGACCGTTTACCACACCAAGCAAGGTGGTGCTGGCAATGCCGCCAACAATTGCTACAAAGCTTCCTTGTCCAGCAAGCAATGCCGCGATGACACCGCCTAGAGCAACGAGGGAACCCACGGAGAGATCGATTCCTCCACTCAGGATCACGACAGTCATGCCCAGTGCGACGATCGCAAGCATACTGTTCTGTCGCATGATGTTCATGAGATTAAGAGGTGTCAGGAAGGTTTCATAACGAAACGATGCGAAAACAGCCAAACTAAGGAGCATGAGCAGCACGCCCTGCGAGGTGAGGAGTCTAGCGAGACGCTTCCCAGCAAATGCAAGAGACTTTGTAGCAGCCATGATGCGTTAAACCTCCTTAGGACGCTGTAAAAAAATCGCGAAAAGAATGATTACGGATTTTAAAACTAATGACCAGGTGAAGGGAATCAGGAGCATGTTGAAACTTGTCGAGATTACCTGCATAATCAGCGCTCCGACAACAGTGCCAAGTATATTCGCGCGACCACCGGAGAAGGGCGTACCGCCAACAACAACGGCTGCGATCGCCTCAAATTCCGCGTTGACACCGACCTTACTAGGATCGCCCAAACCCAGCCTCGCCGTCTCGACGAGTCCGGCCAGTCCCGCAAGTAGGGCGCTAATTATATAGACAATGTATTTCACCCGTTCCGCACGGATGCCCGCCAGCCTTGCGGCCTTCTCGTTGCCTCCGACTGCAACAATCTGACGCCCAAAAAGCGTAGAGCGGATACAGAAGAAGGCTCCTGCAATGACGACTGCCGCAATCACAACCTGAATTGGTATAAAACCGAGATAGCCCTTTCCAAGTGCTTCAAATGTGGGATTGGTGAAGGGAACGAGCTGGCCGTCTCCGATCACCTGAGCGACCCCACGCCATAAAATCAGAGCCGCCAACGTAGTGATCAGGGGGTCAAGTTTCAGACGTGAGATGAGAAAGCCATTGATTAAACCAACCAACAGGGCACAGCACAAGGCGAACGAAATGGCAACAGTAATTCCATACTTAATAAGTAATGCCACAACAACTGAAACTAATGCCATAGTAGAGCCGACGGTCAGATCGATGCCACGCGAGGCAATGACAAATGTCATGCCAACGGCAATAAACATTGTGGTGGATACTTGGAGCAACATGTTTAACGTGTTGCTAACTGTAGCGAAACGCGGAGTGAAAACGGCGTTCGCAACATAAAGAATTAGGAGCGCCGCCGGGGCACCGAAGTTTGGGTTCCACAGGTTTTTCCAACTCAGGTCAGGCTTCTTGCTATTCATAGGACTTACGCACTGTACAAAAGAATAATCTTGTGTATCAACGGAAATGCATTGTTTCAGGCTTTTGTTAATTTTCTCATAAAATTTTCTAGTCAACTTTACACAATTGATTAGTATTACTAATTTAAGCTTGAGGCGATTGCTGAAATTCTTTTTTAGAAGACCAGAATAGCAACGGCGGGCTAGCCCCTAAATTCATTCATGGGGGTTAGCCGTTGGCGATTTTAATCGCCGTCCC
The DNA here is from genome assembly GCF_035638895.1 of Nostoc sp. Lineage (GTDB taxonomy): Bacteria > Cyanobacteriota > Cyanobacteriia > Cyanobacteriales > Nostocaceae > Nostoc. The sequence continues at coordinate 4,623 of NZ_DASQZC010000306.1, forward strand.
CATTCTTCTATTAGTTCACTAGCACTGATGCCCCTACTTATTGCCTCAGCTTTAATATTTTCC
>NZ_DASQZC010000307.1:0-12786 GCF_035638895.1 Nostoc sp.
GAAGAGGACAAGGTGATGGGGAGACAAGGAGACTTGGGGAATTGTCTCCCCATCCCCAAGTCGTGCGGCAACGCCCAAGGGTTTAAGACCCCCACCACTTTTTGGTGGACTTGAATCAGGTGGGGTCTGAATCCCCATCTGATTCCCTCCCCTTGTCCCCTTGTCCCCTTGTCTCTTTCTTCAATGAAAACAGCCAGTACCGCAAAGCGGAAGTCAAAAGTATTTATTGTATTCCGAGCTTCTTGCGCCATTTGAAATGATATATTTACTTCCGCGCCTCATGTACTAAGTAGTTTTAGAATAAGCTTGACATGATTCAAGCAATATGTTAATAATTATAGTTTGTGGAAACTTTACTTCTAAATTTAAGCTCTTGGCTAACGTCATTGTCATAGGTGCCCAATGGGGCGATGAAGGAAAAGGTAAAATAACTGACTTACTCAGCCGTTCCGCAGATGTTGTGGTTCGTTACCAAGGGGGTGTCAATGCTGGACACACTATTGTAGTTAAAGGTCAGACCTTTAAGCTACACTTGATTCCCTCTGGTATTTTGTATCCAAATACCGATTGCATTATCGGCTGTGGAACAGTCATCGATCCACAGATTTTGATTGCAGAACTCGACCAATTAAAAGAACTAAATATTTCCACTGACCACCTGCTGATATCTGAGACAGCCCACGTAACAATGCCTTATCATCGCATGATTGACCAGGCATCGGAAGAACGACGGGGAAGCCATAAGATCGGCACAACAGGTCGGGGCATTGGGCCGACTTATGCTGACAAATCTGAACGTACAGGCATTCGGGTTTTAGACTTGATGAACCCCGATGAGCTACGTGAGCAGTTGGAGTGGACGATTAATTATAAAAACGTCATTTTAGAAAAGCTTTACAACTTGCCGCCTCTAAATCCACAAGAGGTGATTGAGGAGTATTTGGGATATGCAGAACGGTTGCGCCCTTACGTTATTGATACATCGTTAAAAATATCCGATGCGATTGGGCGACGACGGAATATTTTGTTTGAAGGCGCACAAGGTACGCTCCTTGACTTAGATCATGGGACTTATCCTTATGTCACCTCCTCTAATCCTGTGGCCGGCGGGGCTTGCGTTGGTACAGGGGTAGGGCCGACAATGATTGACCGGGTAATTGGAGTGTCGAAAGCCTATACGACACGGGTGGGAGAAGGGCCATTTCCCACCGAATTGGATGGAGAGTTGGGAGAAATGTTGTGCGATCGCGGTGCTGAATTTGGCACAACTACCGGACGCAAACGGCGTTGTGGCTGGTTTGATGCCGTCATCGGTCGCTATGCTGTGCGGATAAACGGCATGGATTGTATGGCGCTCACCAAACTGGATGTCCTCGATGAATTAGAGGAAATTCAAGTTTGTGTCGCTTATGACATAGATGGTCAACGCAGCGAACACTTCCCCACAAGTTCTCGTCAATTTGCTAGATGTCGCCCCATCTACAAAACCTTACCAGGATGGAAAGTTTCAACAACCGACTGCCGCACCCTGGAAGACTTGCCACCGCAAGCACTGGACTATCTAAAATTCCTCGCTGAATTAATGGAAGTCCCGATCGCCATCGTCTCACTAGGAGCAAGCCGCGATCAAACCATAATCGTAGAAGACCCTATCCACGGGCCCAAACGTGCTTTATTGCAGGCCGACGGTACACCTGCTACCCTGCTGACTGCGTAAATTGGTCATTAGTCATTAGCAAAGGACAAATGACTAATGACAAATGACTAATGACAAATGACTAATGACAAAGGACAACTTCTATGGCTATTACAGTCGAATCTCAAAAACGTCCAGAAGGCAGCAAGCCAAGAGCTTTGCGCCGTGCTGGACTAATACCTGCCAATTTGTATGGTCATAAGGGTACAGAATCCATTTCTTTGACCATTGATGCCAAAACTGTTGAGCGTTTGCTCAAAAGAGCTTCCGTCAACAATACCTTGATTGAGTTGAATGTTGCTGATGCACCTTGGCGTGGCAAAACCTTGCTGCGGGAACTTCAGATCCATCCAGCCAAAGGTACGCCTTACCACCTCAGCTTTTTCGCAGTTGCAGGCCACGGCGACACAACTGTAGAAGTGCGGTTGCGTTTTGTGGGAACTGCTGTTGGTGTTAAACAAGAAGGTGGTGTATTAGACACCGTAATCAGCGAATTGCAAGTGACTTGTGCGCCAGAAAACATCCCAGATGTAATTGAAATCGATGTTTCTAACCTGCAAATTGGAGACAGCTTGAGTATTAGTGATATACCCTTTCCAGAAGGTGTAACACCTCTAGCTGAATCAGAGCGACTTGTTGTGAGCGTTTTGCCACCACAAATTAGCGCTGAAGATGCTGGGATAGAAACTGAAACTGAAGCAGCTTCTTAAGCTAAGTAAACTGTGTAATAATTTTTGATGATACCAGGGGGGAACTCCTGGTTTTTTTGTATTTGAACCGCAGAGGCGCAGAGAGCGCAGAGGACAGAGATGACAGAAGCGACTCTTCCAGCTTTAATTCAACAAATGTTGCAACCTGGATTTTATCCCCATTCGGTAACAGAACCTATTCAACTAATTCAAACCCACATTTCTTATGTGCTGCTGACTGGGGATTACGTCTATAAGCTGAAAAAACCGATGAATTTTGGCTTTTTAGACTTTTCCACATTAGAGAAGCGGCAACATTTTTCTCAGGAAGAGTTGCGGTTGAATCAACGGGGAGCAGGTGAACTGTATTTAGAAGTTTTGCCTATAACTTTGGTAAGAGAGCAATACCAGTTAGGGGGAACTGACGAGGCTGTAGAATACGTGCTAAAGATGCACCAGTTTCCTCAAGAGTCGCTATTAAGTACACTTTTTGAGCAGGGTAATTTAAATGAGACACACCTAGATGAGTTGGGACGGGTGGTGGCTCAATATCATGCCCAAGCACAGACGAATGATTATATTCGCAGTTTTGGTGAAGTGCCAAAAGTTCGGGCTGCATTTGATGAAAATTATCAGCAAACTGAAAAGTATATTGGTGGCCCCCAAACACAGGTGCAATTTACAGAAACAAAGCAATATACAGATAACTTTTTTGCTGAACGTGCAGAATTATTTACTAGTAGAATTCACAACAACTATATTCGTGAATGTCACGGGGATTTACACCTGAGAAATATAGCCCTGTGGCACGATAAAATCTTGCTGTTCGATTGCATTGAGTTTAATGAGCCGTTTCGCTTTGTCGATGTGATGTACGATGTGGCATTCACAGTGATGGATTTGGAAGCGCGGCAACGCAAAGACTTGGGTAATGCTTTTTTGAATTCATATATAGAGCAAACTGGAGATTGGGAAGGCTTACAGGTGCTACCTTTGTATTTAAGCCGTCAGGCTTATGTTCGAGCAAAGGTAACTTCATTCTTGCTAGACGATCCGAGTGTACCCACGACGGTAAAGGAAGAAGCGACAAAAACTGCTGCTGAGTATTACAAACAGGCTTGGGAATACACGAAACCAAAGCTGGGAGAAGTAATTTTGATGTCGGGGTTGTCGGGTTCTGGTAAAAGTACCACAGCAAGGCATTTAGCGCGTCAACTAGGAGCAATTCACCTGCGTTCTGATGCGGTGCGGAAACATTTAGGGGGAATTCCTCTGTGGGAAAAAGGTGGCGATGATTTGTATACCCCTGAGATGACCGAAAAAACTTACACACGGCTGTTGGAATTGGGAATTATCCTAGCTCAACAAGGTTTTACGGTGATTTTGGATGCCAAGTACGATCGCCAGCAGTTGCGGCAAGAAGCGATCGCTCAAGCCACAAAGCACCAACTTTCCCTTCAAATTATCCAATGCACAGCACCCCTTGAAGTTATAAAAGAGCGTCTGAACAACCGCACTGGTGATATCGCTGATGCTACCGCCGATTTATTAGACTCACAAATTAAACAAGCTGAACCTTTTACTGAAGAAGAACAATCTTACGTAAAGATTTTGGATACAACTCAAGTAATTCGTAATTCGTAATTCGTAATTCATAATTGAATAGAAAATTATGAATTACGTTAGCGTAGCGTTAGCGAGTCCGCGAGCGCCATTAGTAATTAGTTAATAGCCTTTTATTTACTCTATGGCAGACAAAAAGAACGACTTTTTCAGTATTTCTCCCAGTTTCTTTTCTCAGTTGTTATTTGGGGCATTTTTAACATTTATATTAATAATGACCGGTTCCGCACCAGCCCTGAGCATCTTCTTAGGTATCATGGGGGGTTTCATCTTAAGCTGGATCACAAATGTAACCAATAATAGCGCCCAACCTCCAACTGTAGCCTCTTCTGATGGCGTGGATACAGGACTGAAATACTGGTTATTTTTCATGCTTGGCTTTGTATATTTAGGGTATCCAGCACCCATGAGTATCTTGCTAGGTGCATTAGGCGCTTTAGCTGGAGGCTGGATTACTGCTTGGTGGGGAAGTAAGGAAGAAACTAGAACTCAGTTGCAAGTTGAAGAATTAGAAGAGGGCCAAATTGAACCAACGAACGACAGGATGAACAAACGGCAAACAAGAAAAAGCGCCCGCCGTTACCGTCGCGCCCCTGGAAGTAGTATCAATTTCAGGTTTTGGGAAAAGTAGTAATTTGGGCATTGGGCATGGGGCATTGGACATTAGCCAATAATCAATAGTTCTTCTTTCCCTACTCCCTCATCTCCCTATTCCACATTCCCCATTCCCCACCATGTTTTTATATCTCTCTAAATTACTGCCACTATTTTTTTATCCACTAGGATTAGCCTGCGTGAGTTTGGTAGTAGCATTAGTCACGTTGTGGAAACGACCGCGCACTGCGGCGATCGCAATTGCTTTTGCTTTGACTTTATTGCTATTTTGTAGTAATGCTTGGATTGCTAAATCATTAGTGCGATCGCTAGAATGGCAAAATCTTTCACCCGCCCAAATACCAGTTGCAGAAGCGATTGTGGTTTTGGGTGGCGCAACCAAATCAGCTTTTTTCCCAAGACCTACCGTCGATTTGAGTGAATCAGGCGATCGCGTAATTTACGCCGCACAACTATATCGCCAAAAAAGAGCGCCTATAATCATTCTGAGTGGGGGCCGCATCGATTGGCGGGGAAGTGGTTCATCAGAATCGGCAGATATGGCAACAATACTCACATCTATTGGTATTCCATCTGAGGCAATTATCCAAGACCCTGAATCTCTAAATACTTATCAAAATGCTGTAAATGTCCGCAAAATTTTGGAGTCTCGTGGCATTCGTCAGGTATTATTAGTTACTTCTGCAATGCACATGCCGCGATCGCTTAAGATTTTCCAACGTCAAGGAATCAATGTTATTCCTACACCGACTGACTTTATTGTTAGTGAGGGTGAACTGCAAGAACTCGGCAACACTCCTAAAGCCGCTATACTGAATTTATTACCTGATACCGACAACTTGCACCAATTTACCAGCGCTTTAAAAGAGTACATTGGTTCTTTAGTTTATCGCTTACGCGGTTGGCTCTAATAAAGTTAGGAGTTGTTAGAAAATTAGAGTTAGGAGTTATGAGTTATTAATTATAAAGTACGGTAATTGCCTGAACTCCCCACTCCCCTCTCTCTACTCCCCACTCTTAACTTTATGTCTAAAAATTTACCTTATATTATGCCATCCCCTCAACACCAAGTTGAGGAAGCATTTAGCGCTTACCAAACAACTCATCAGTTCTACCACGAAGTTCGTTCACGGTCAGAGTTTCAGCGTTATTGTGAATGGTATTATACAACGGCAGAACAAAACCGCCAAGAGCTTAAAAGAATGCGCGGCGAACTGAATATTTTTCAGTGGTTTCGCCGCCGATAAGTGATTTAGATGACCTCTAACTCATTTTCGCGTAAATGGGCTTTAAACTTTTTACTAAACTGGACTACAATCGGCAAATTAGCGCTTACGGGTCTGTCTCGCCATTGGGTGGCAATACTTACTACATCGCCTTCAGTGCCTTTGATGTCAAAAGGCTGATTCCGATGTTCAGGATGATGATACACTACTACCGAATCTTTAACGCGGACGCGATCGCCAACTTTCATAACAACATTTACATCTAGCATTTTCTTTTCCACAAGTATCTGCTACAAAATATATGATTAAATCGCTTAGAATTTGATTTAATCAGCTATTTCTTGACGCCTCATCGGGGTGCAACAGCGCATTTAACCCTCTGCGTCCAGGCACGTTTTAGCAATCCGTGCGTACTTTTTTAGTTTTTTGTCGCGTTAATAACTATCGCCCTTACCCTTTGTGTTTACCCCAAAAGTAGGGAAATGAAAGGAAATAAGCCGATATCAGATGCGCTTACTACTGTGACAAGATATTTAACCTTTTTATCTTCACTCTAGGATGTTCCCCAGGTCAACTCTCTTACCAATTTTCGTGCATAGCAGACGAGCCGTTATTATCGAATGCACTCTAACCTCACTTGTATTCCTCTCTCCGAAGCGGCTACAGTGGTGTACACAAGTTTTCTAGAGTTGCCCCACAGGCTTCGATCTCCCCAACCCCCGGTAAAAAGAATGTTGTCAAAGAAGACGCAGAGATTGTGACAGGCAAAGATAAATCTCCGTGTTAGGTTCATTTTTCACCAATGATTTATATCTTTAGATAGATACGTACATAATCTTGAGGGAGCAATATCTATTACGACAGGCTACGCTTACACAAAAACTTCACTTTGCACGTTATAAAGTCAACTATAAATTTACCAAAATTACATTTAACCTATTGACACTACTTACATATTTATCAGAGTATCTAAATATTTTAAAGATTTAAAAGTCAAGTCCTTTGACTAAATAATACCCAAACAGTGCTACTAACATAATTCCTAATTGAATTTCTTAATTACGAATTATGAATTACCATGTGCAGTCAAATTTTAGAGGGTAGCAGTAGCGATCGCATTATCTACGATACTGTGAATAAGCGGTTATTCTACAAACCCAAAGCCTACCTGGTTGTGGAAGTAGCAGTCAATTGGCAGTTCTTAAATAGTGCAAGTCCTCGAAGGGGACAACGGGAAACTCTATCCCCTTGTCTCCGTCTTCAATTATCCCTTATCTCTTCATTGGCTCAATGTACATCTGTGCGCCCCTACTTGGAACACGGAACTTCAAGCTTAAAACCTTAAAGCCCACTCCCTGACTAACAACAAATAAACACAGGAGAAAATCATGGCTAATTCATTCTTCAATCTCACTGACCTGAATGGCACGAATGGCTTTATAATTAACGGCATTGCAGTAGGGGACTTCTCAGGCAGCTCAGTCAGCAATGCAGGGGACATCAACAACGATGGCATTGACGACCTAATTATTGGGGCAGTACTTGCTTCCCCCAACGGCAACTCTGCTGCTGGGCAAAGCTATGTAGTGTTTGGGAAGACGAATCTGGGCAGTCGCGGCACCGGCACCTTCTACCTCTCTAATTTGAATGGCACTAATGGCTTTTTCATTAACGGCATTGCAGCGAATAACTTCTCAGGCAACTCAGTCAACAATGCAGGGGACATCAACAACGATGGTATTGACGACCTGATTATTGAGGGACAAACTGCCTCCCCCAACGGCAACTCTGTTGTTGGGCAAAGCTATGTAGTGTTTGGGGGCAAGAATCTGGGCAGTGGCGGCACCCTCAACCTCTCTGATTTGAATGGCACTAATGGCTTTATAATTAACGGCATAGTAGCAAATAATGCAGGGGACATCAACAACGATGGCATTGACGACCTGATTATTGGGGCAGTACTTGCCTCCCCCAACGGCAACTCTGCTGCTGGGCAAACCTATGTAGTGTTTGGGGGGACGAATCTGGGCAGTGGCGGCAGCCTCAACCTCTCTGATTTGAATGGCACTAATGGCTTTATAATTAACGGCATTGCAGCAGGTGACGTATCAGGCAACTCAGTCAGCAATGCTGGGGACATCAACAACGATGGCATTGACGACCTGATTATTGGGGCAGTATTTGCCGACCCCAACCGCAACTCTGCGGCTGGGCAAAGCTATGTGGTGTTTGGGGGAACGAATATTCCTAGTAGCAATACCTCTGTCAACCTGACTGGAACTCGTGGTGCAGATAAATTATTTGGTTCACCAACCAACAATATCATCAATGGGTTAACTGGTGACGATACCCTAACAGGCAACGGCGGTCAAGATAAATTTTTTATTAGCCTTGGCGATCGCAATGATACCATCACCGATTTTGGTGGCGTTGGTAAAGGTATAAATCCTTCAGCAGAAGTTATTGCAAATGTTGACACCTTACAATTTACAGGTAGTAGTTTAACTGCCCAAAATCTGCAATTAACTCAAAATAGTAACAACTTAGAAGTTACCTTTGAAAATGTGGGTTCTACTAAAGTTACTCTGCAAAACTTTAAATTAGAAAACCTCGATAATCTGTTTACTTCTCAAGCAAGCCCTGCGATTGGCAATATCCTGTTTGATGGGCAAAGCAACATCGCCGATAGCTTTGATGTAATTAATGCCAACTCTACTCAAGCTAGCATTTTCAACAAAAACACTGTCACCTTCCTTAATGACTTAAACAATAACATCGCAGGTTTTGACAACTCCAATGATGTGATTAATGGTCAAGGGGGTAATGACATCATTAATGGCTTAAGTGGTAATGACCTGTTGCGGGGCGGGTCAGGCGATGATGTTCTCATCGGTGGAGAGGGCAATGATACTTTTGTGGGTGGTGTAGGTAATGATATTCTCGTTGGTGGTGTAGGTTCTGACAGATTCCTTTATAACACCGATGCTGCTTTTGCTCTGACTACTGTTGGTGTAGATGCGATCGCTGATTTCAACAGTTCCGAAGCTGATAAGATCATCCTAGATAAAACTACTTTTAGTGCTATTACTTCAACTCCAGGAACAGGTTTTAGCAATGCCAGTGATTTTAAAATCACCAGTTCTGGGGCGACTAGCACGGCGAAAATTATCTACAATGCTGTGAGTGGCCAGTTGTTCTACAACCAAAATGGCAGTGCAGCAGGTTTTGGCAGTGGCGGTCTATTTGCAACCCTCACTGGTGCGCCAACTCTGAGTGCATCAAATTTTGTCGTACAAGCATAGGAGCATACAGATGTTATCTGTGTCAACATCGGTAGGGCAGCATCACTGTGCATAGATGTCAAATTCACGTAAAAGTTATGTTTCACAAGAAACTGAATTTTTTTGCTAATAGCAAAAGTCATCTCTTGATGACTAAAAATATACCTAAAAATCTTTAGTCTACTTTAGTAGACTTTGGCTAAAAGCCAAAGAACTTTAATTCCAGGCGGGTAAGTCCCCCAACAGTTAAGCTATTTCTAGGCTTTTCTTCATACCAATGATCGCTGTGCTACGCTACTACCATGTGTTTCATTTATATGAAAACAGCTATTACATAAGCAATGTCTACGACGGGCTATAACGCTCTCTACGAGACGCTAAAAGCGAACGCGGACTCGCTACCGCTACGCTATCGGCGTCGCAAATTCAATTACAAATCTTTTTGTAAAGTCTTGTATACCAGCAAGCCAAACAAAAATGATCCTAGTTAATCCCTAAGCAATTGGATCTGCGTAAGCGTAGTTCGTCGTAAACATCGCATCAATTATATATACTCAATTTATCTTGCAGGTTTCCAAGATCAAAGATGTTAGTGGTTATAATTCATCTTTTTAAGATCCTACCCTTAAAAGCAACGCATTTCTATTCTCTAGCAATGACAATATCGTTAGATTTAATGACTGCATAAGCTTCCTTTCCCTCAGATAGTTCCAACTCTTCTGCGGAAGCTCTAGTGATAATCGAGGTTAATTCTACTTTATGAATAATCTCTAGAGTAACCTCACTATTAACTGCTCCATAGACAACTCGTTTAACGACACCTTTAAGAATATTGCGAGAGCTAACTTTTAGTGATTTCTTTTGAATAGTACTTTCTATATAAGGCTTTTGAGTATAAATATCTTCCTGTTTTTCCTGCTGAATTGAGGGCGATATTGATGCTGATGAGTGCTGATTCAGACTACGCACGAGTTCCCGTAGAATCTCAGTCTTGGTGCGTTGAGACTGTTCGCAGAACTCTTCCAGAATTTTTCGCTCGTCCTCTGAGGTTTGAAACGTGACCCATCCTTGTTCTTTTCTTGGCATAATGTTATCAGTTTTAGTTATTCTTGGTATGATTCTACCAAGTATCAATTCGATGTGTTGTTTTAATAAAAATATTTTTTATGGAAGGATTTTCTCGATTTTTATAGATAATTTATCGACTAATCTCATACATTTAACTACATAAATATTTATTTTTTGTAGGGACAAAACAATTTGTTACTTATATATTAAGTGAGATTGCTATTTTATACCAACTTAAATGGGACAAAATTTACACTGGCTTGATTTGGGATCAAAATTATGATTATCTGCAAGCCTTTCTGTCGTAATATCCTTACTGATGAACGCTACATCTTGCAATCTAAACAGGGAGATCAAAGATATCCGCCACAAATTCTCCACCCCAACTCAAACAATTGCTGATGCCCACCCACAGAAGAAATTTATCGCCAGAATGATGTTCATTAGTACCACTAGCATTTAAGCTAGTACGGGTGAACTATTATATATAGCATAGAATGTCTGACTTAATTCTGTTTTGGCATCGGCGCGATTTACGCATTTCTGACAATACGGGACTGGCTGCGGCAAAACAACAGAGTCCGAAAGTGGTGGGGGTGTTTTGCCTCGATCGGAATATTCTGGAACGGGATGATGTTGCTCCTGTGAAAGTAACTTATATGATTGGCTGTTTGCAGAAACTTCAAGAGCGATATGCTCAAGTTGGTAGCCAGTTGTTAATACTCCACGCCAATCCTGTACAAGCGATACCAGCTTTAGCAGAAGCAATAAATGCCAAAGCTGTTTTTTGGAATTGGGATGTAGAACCTTATTCGCAAGAACGCGATCGCACCATTATAAATGCTCTCAAAGAAAAAGGCATTCAGTTTCTTAACCAAAACTGGGATCAGATCCTTAACTCCCCAGAGCAATTACGTACCGGTAGCAATCAACCTTACACCGTTTACACACCCTTCTGGAAAAATTGGATTGCCAAACCGAAAGCGAACCCAGTAGAAACTCTCCAAAATGTTGAGGCTTTAACAGAAGCTGAACAGGAAATTGCTAAACTTGCAGGAGCCTTAACGCTACCTTCAGCGAAAGATTTAGGATTTATTTGGGATGGAGAATTAATTATTTCACCGGGAGAGGTGGCGGCGCAAGAACGGCTAGAGGAATTTACTGCTAAAGCTATTACTGAATACCAAGAACAGCGAAATTTTCCCGCAGTTGAGGGAACATCACAACTGAGTGCAGCTTTAAAATTTGGCGTAATTGGCATTCGCACCGTTTGGAAAGCCACAATAGAAGCATTAGAAAACAGCCGCAGTGAAGAAACAGCAGTTAATATTCGCACATGGCAACAAGAATTAGCTTGGCGGGAGTTTTATCAACATGCAATGTATAACTTCCCCGAATTAGCTGAGGGTGCTTTCCGTGACACCTTTAAAAACTTTCCTTGGCAAACTAACGAGGAACATTTCCAAGCTTGGTGTGAGGGGAGAACTGGCTATCCCATTGTGGATGCAGCAATGCGCCAGATGAATGAGAGTGGCTGGATGCATAACCGTTGTCGAATGATTGTTGCTAGTTTCCTTACTAAAGACTTGCTAATTAATCCCCAATTGGGTGAAAAATACTTTATGCAGCACCTGATTGATGGTGATTTATCTGCCAATAATGGGGGTTGGCAATGGAGTGCTTCTAGCGGCATGGACCCTAAACCTGTGCGAATTTTCAACCCAGCCAGTCAAACACAAAAATTTGATCCAGAGGGCGAATATATTCGGCAATGGGTATCAGAATTGCGCTCTGTAGATACAGAATATTTAGTTACTGGGAAAATTCCATCTTTGGAACGTCATGCTGTTGGTTATCCTGAGCCTATTGTGGATCATAAAATACAGCAGCAGCAGTTTAAACTACGTTATCAACAGCAAAAAATTGTTACTAGTGGTGAGTAAAATAGTTAGTTTTTTAATGTTTATTTCATAGTATGTCTGGCTAATCTAAGGATTAAGTTGCACATCGCGTAAAATCTATCAATTGTAGCGACTGTTTTAAAAGTCAAGCGTAGGCGTAGCTCGTTGTAGACATCGCTTTGTTTGTAGAGATTTATGAAAGCGATGCCTACGGCAGGCTACGCCTACGCACCTGTGTACTTGATCGCGGTGCGACAAAGTTTGAAGTACTCCAACACGACTTCGGAGTACCTCAACACGACTTCGGAGTACCTCAACACGACTTTGGAGTACTTCAACACGACTTCGAGGTATCTGTTGTTTATATAGCAGTCCTAAATCACTCGTGAGAATTTAAGATCGTTTTAATCCCCCTGTAGTCTCCCCTTACCAAGGCTACGGTGTATACACAAGTCGAATTACCCCCCTTGGAAAGAGGGGAAGAAACAAATCTAGTTCCCTCCCCTTTCCAAGGGGAGGGTTAGGGTGGGGTAAAAACCTGATATTATATTACGTCTTGACAGGGAAACGAGAAATTGTCCATAAGATAAGCAGGAAAATTAAGTAAATTACGCCAACTAGCCCAAACTCAATCAAAGGAATATAGGTTACTTCGTAAATTCTGCCCAAGCCGCGTTCAGTTAGCCC
>NZ_DASQZC010000308.1:0-18698 GCF_035638895.1 Nostoc sp.
CGCCTTGCGCGTCGCTAACGCAATTACGTTTTGAGATAGCGAAGCGTTAGCGAGTCTGCGAGCGTCTGGGGATTTAAACCCCTTTCTCATTACAAGCAATTCCCTTTGGGGATGGGGAATTAACCCCTACACTTTGTTAAAGAAGAATTCATTTATATTTTCAAGCATTTGTATTTATAAAAATTGCAAGATAAAAATATGAGCGCAGACACCTAGATCAGGCCAAGATTGTGATTTATTGCTATTTTTGAATTGTTTAGCTTATATTGTTTTTCAGCAAGCCTAACCTGTTAGATGAGTTTCAAAAATTCTTTCAAATGAAACTAATAAATAGATATAAATTACTTAGTAGAAAAATGCAATTTTATTTTAATTTTTTACCATCATATTGTCAAAAGTCCTATCTAATATTTTAATATAGTTTTTGCAGTTATGAGTTGAGCCACACCCTGGACACTGCATAGCGATCGCTTCTTTGTTACTTTTGTTTCCTCACTTGTATTTTGTGAGGGCGATCGCACAAATGCTCCCGTAAAATTAGCAAGCCAAATTTAAAATTGCTTCTCTCCAAAGAGCGGAATATAGAATTTAACTCAAGCTTGAATTTTTGCTGGACTGAATAAACCATAGTAGGGCTAGCATTGCAATGCCTACCCTACAAGGAATTAGGGCTGTTGACGTATCCTTTGCCAGATAGTAAAGCCCAAAAGAATAATAATGCTACTGGCGGTAGTAAGCATCACAGCCAAACTCATGCCTTGTATTCTCATCGCCAGCAAGTTGAAAACTAAGGTAATTGACCAAAGTGTGAACGCAGCATGGCGCTGGGAGAGTCCCCAAGCAAGTAAGCGGTGGTGCAGGTGGTCTTTGCCAGGAGTACTCAGAGGGTTATTTCCTGCTAATAGCCGTCGCACAAATACTTGAGTAGTGTCTAGTACTGGCAATAACAGAAATAAAACCGTGGGAATTAGCGCATAAACTGTGTTTTGTTGCAGCCTACCTAAAATACTGGTTGCTGCTAATACATAGCCGAAAAAGTATGCTCCAGCATCACCCATAATGATCCGCGAGGGGTGAAAGTTGTGACGTAAAAAGCCCAGTGCCGCACCTGCCAAGGCTGCTAATACCAAGATTGCTGCTGCACGATTGTTAAACTGGGCTGCAACGCCCAACAAACTCATGGCGGTAATAAAGCTGATTCCTCCCGCTAAACCATCCATACCATCCATCAAGTTGATGGCATTGGTAATTCCTACTACCCAAAGTATTGTTAACGACGTAGACAGGAGCGAGTCTATGGGAGTGCCAAACAGGACATGAATATTGATACCATTAGCTACTAGCAAAAGTGCCGTGAGAACTTGCGCCCACAAACGAACAGAGGGCGGTAAGCCGAACTGATCGTCGATAAAGCCCACAAGGACTAATATCGAACCCCCCAACAGAATAGTGAGCACCTGAGCCAATACGTTTTGGAGTTCAATAGGTCGTAAAAGGCTAGCTAATACCAGTGCGGCAATCACACCTGCGTAGATAGCCAACCCGCCTGCATTGGGTAAAGGTTCTCGGTTGAGTCGCCGAGCGTTGGGTTGGTCAGCCCAACCTACCCGCAAGGCGAATTTGCGTACTGTCGGAATTAAACGCCACGTTACAAGGCAAGCCAAAAGAAACGTAAATACTACCGCCAACCAGCCGGTGCCGCTAGGGTCGGCAATACCGAGGGACTTAAGGGAGTTGTCTAGATTCATCTCCCAATTCAAGCATTACTGCCTGTATGTAATATGAGCATCACCTGTATATTAATCAATTTTTTTATTTCCATTTGTAATTTGAGCCGCTTGAAAAATTAGCACTCTGGCGCTGTGAGTGCTAAATTGTCTAATGGAAGCGCTAGAGAAATAAAACATGGCGAAAATTATTGCATTTGACGAGGAATCGCGGCGAGCTCTAGAAAGGGGTGTTAACGCCCTTGCCGATGCCGTAAAAATCACCTTGGGGCCCAAAGGTCGCAATGTCCTTTTAGAGAAAAAATTTGGCGCACCTCAAATTGTCAACGATGGTATCACTGTTGCCAAGGAAATTGAATTAGAAGATCCTTTGGAAAATACTGGTGCAAGACTCATCCAAGAAGTGGCCTCAAAAACTAAAGATGTCGCTGGGGATGGGACAACCACCGCCACAGTTTTAGCACAAGCCCTGATTCGGGAAGGTTTGAAGAACGTCGCGGCGGGTAGTAACCCAGTTAGTTTAAAGCGCGGGATCGACAAAACTATTGAGGCATTGGTACTAGAAATTGCCAAGATAGCCAAGCCAGTAGAAGGAAGTGCGATCGCTCAAGTTGCCACTGTCTCTGCTGGTAACGATGAAGAAGTTGGCCAAATGTTAGCCCAAGCAATGGAAAAAGTCACCAAAGATGGTGTCATTACCGTTGAAGAATCTAAATCTCTAACCACTGAACTAGAAGTAGTTGAGGGGATGCAGATTGACAGGGGTTACATTTCACCCTACTTTGTCACCAACAACGAACGGCAAATCGTGGAATTTGAAAACGCCCGGATTTTGGTTACTGACAAAAAAATCAGCAGTATCCAAGATTTAGTGCCGATTTTGGAAAAAGTCGCCCGTTCTGGTCAGCCCTTGCTGATTATTGCTGAAGATGTCGAAGGTGATGCTTTGGCAACTTTGGTAGTGAACAAAGCACGGGGTGTACTTGCTGTAGCTGCAATCAAAGCGCCTGGGTTTGGCGATCGCCGCAAAGCTTTGTTAGAAGATATTGCTATTCTCACCGATGGACAGTTGATTTCGGAAGAAATCGGCTTAAGTCTAGATACCGCTGCTCTAGAAGCACTGGGAACTGCCCGCAAAATCACCATTGACAAAGAAAGCACCACAATTGTAGCTGGTAGTGTCACCAAGCCAGAAGTACAAAAGCGGATTGCTCAAATTCGCAGACAGTTGGAAGAAACCGATTCTGAATACGATCAAGAAAAACTGCAAGAACGCATCGCCAAGCTCGCTGGCGGTGTGGCAGTGATTAAAGTGGGGGCGGCAACCGAAACCGAACTCAAAGACCGTAAACTGCGGATTGAAGACGCGCTGAACGCTACTAAAGCTGCTGTGGAAGAAGGTATTGTTCCTGGTGGTGGGACAACTCTAATTCACTTAGCTAAGAAGGTAGAAGAGATTAAAAAGACCTTACAAAATGACGAAGAAAGAATTGGGGCTGATATTGTCAAACGAGCGCTAGAAGCTCCCTTGCGCCAAATAGCAGAGAACGCTGGTGCTGAAGGTTCTGTAATCGTCTCTCAAGTCCGGGATAGCGACTTCAACATTGGCTACAACGCCGCTACTGGCGAATTTGAAGACTTGATTGCCGCTGGTATTATCGACCCTGCCAAAGTCGTGCGTTCAGCTTTGCAAAACGCTGGTTCCATTGCTGGTTTGGTCTTAACCACCGAAGCGATCGTTGTTGAAAAGCCGGAGAAGAAATCTGCTGCTGCCCCTGATATGGGCGGCATGGGCGGCATGGGCGGCATGGGCGGCATGGGTGGCATGGGCGGCATGGGCGGCATGTTCTAACTTCTGCTCACCCAGATAAATATTTTTTCAGCAGTTTGTCTTGCCAAGGCAAACTGTTTTTTTATAGAATTGCTGATTCAGAAGCAATATGTTATCTGTATTGCTGGTAACTCACTGAACGTAAGTAAACTTACAGCAGTTTTCATCTATTTAAACCACACGTATCGTAGGCGCACAGCATTGCTCATACGTGTCAACTTAAGGCAAAACCCTGGCAATGACGTTATATCAAGCTTACTCAATTACCAATTAAGTCGTCGGAACCCCACCCCGCTTTTGTCTAGCGACAAAACCTCCCCTCCCCGTGAACGGGGAGGGGATTAAGGGGAGCCAGTGCGGTCTTGGGGTCTCCCTAAGTGGAGCATCTGGCGTGTGGGGTAAAACGCCTGTGGGATAAGCGTTTTTACTTAAGTTGACACCAATGGGCATTGCCATGCCCCTACGAGAAATCTATATGTATGAGGATTTTCGTAAATTGGTATTAGCATACTCAAAATTGGCTTTGAGGTAATATTTGGTCATTACTCAAGCTGATATTCTCATCTTTTGAGATTGGAACTCGGAAAGTCGTGTTCGGAACTCGAAAGTTCGTGTTTCCCTCATCTCAATTCAATCCCAGTTCTTCTTTCAACGCTTCCGGCACATTAACTGCTGTTTCTAATCCCCGCACACCTTCCCACTGCTGCTTTTTACCCCAGGTCATTTCTTCCATATTGGCGTCGCTGAGGTCAGCACCACCGAGAATGGCGTAGCTAAGGTTACTGTGGCTAAGATCCGCACCATTGAGGATAGCACCACTGAGGTTACTGCCACTGAGGTTAGCACTGTTAAGGTTGGCATAGCTGAAGTCTGTACCGAAAAGGATAGCGTCGGTGAGGTCGGCACCACTGAGGTCAGCTTCGCTAAGAATCACCCCACTGAGGTCGGCTTCGTTGAGGATTACCCGACTCAGGTCTACACCACTGAGGTCTGCTCCTAAGAACATTGCACCGTTAAGTCTGGCGTCGTTAAGCTTGGCACCGTTAAGTTTGGCATAGCTGAGGTCAGCAGCGATGAGGATGGCATCACTAAGGTTGGTACTGAAAAGAATTGTGTCACTAAGGTTAGTACCGTTGAGGATGGCGTGACTCAAATCAGCACCACTGAGGTCGGCACGACAGAGGTCGGCATGGTTAAGGTTGGCGCTACGGAGGTTGGCTTCACTCAGATTTGCACCGAAAAGGATGGCGTTACTTAGGTCGGCATGGCTAAAGTTTGCGCTGCTGAGATCGGTGCGGTTGAGGTCGGCGCGGTTGAGGTCGGCGCGGTTGAGGTTGGTGCTGCTGAGGTCGGCGCGGTTGAGGTCGGCGCGACTAAGGTTGGCACAACTAAGGTTTGCACCACTAAGGTTGGTGCTGCCGAGGTCGGCACCGGTGAGGTTTGCACCGCTAAGGTTTGCACCACTAAGATTGGCATCGCCGAGGTTGGCACCGTTAAGGTTTGCACCACTGAAGTTTACGCCAGTTAAGTTGGCATCGCCAAGATAAGCAAGGCTTAGGTCAGCACCCCTAAAGTCTGCCCCAGTCAGGTTGGCATCGCTCAGGTAAGCACCCTTAAAGTTGCCGCCTTTGAGAAATTGCCCAACTATACTGCTAAAATTGCCAATTTCCAGGGCATCGCTATAGTTGATGATCCGCAGCAATTGGGATGTGAAAAAATTGTCTGTGTCTGGTTGAGCAGATGGATAGAAGATAATTTTTTGTTTGAATTGATCTCGCTCTTGGGCGTAGCGGTGTAACTCTAAAAGTAAAATTAGTACGTTTAGCCCTGTATATATGTCAACCTGTCTCAGCCCGATCGCAATATTTTGCGCCGCTAGCTTTAACATTGTTTTCTGAGGTAGGTTATCATCTGGTGTCCCATCGATAAATTCTCCCTGACACCAGCGATGATAAAAATCTTCTAGTCGCCAAAAAAGCAGTTCTGGGCGAATTTTTTGACCAACAACCAATTCCATTAGTTGGCTAACTATTTCTGGTTTTAACGCTCCATTGCCCAGTAAATCATAAATCTCTTCATGCATCTGGCGATCGCACACTCTAAAGCAAAATCCAGAAGGTAGTGTGTCTGATGCCCCATCGCCGATCTTATAAGTCAAACCGCTCTTTGGTACTGTCCATTTTTCTAAGCTTTCTTGCAATCTTTGAGACCATAAATCTTCCCGTAAATTATCTTGACCAAATTTAATGCTTTTATATGATTCTTTAATACTTTTTCCTAAAGGTAAAACTGCTTCGGTTTTCACAGATGTGTTTTTTGGCATCTCTTCTAACCTTGTATCCCTCGCATAATTTCTCAGCAGTTGCCATACTTGAGATAAATATGTTGACATTTCTGTGTCCGTTGTTACATTTGAATTACTATTTTGATAATCCGGAATTAAAAATTTTATTATGGTAATTTGCTTGTCATTGCCAAAAATTAATAGTATCAATAAATACTACACGAAAAATATCATGCCTTGGCGATTTATCCAATGGGTTACATCAACGGTGTTCCTGGAGAGTGGCTTCTCGCTAACCCGTAGTAACTTCAAGCTCCTTCTCTTGATGAAATAAAGTGTCATCAGAAAAATTCTTTCAAAAATCAAGTAATTTTCAAACTTTGGCTAATTTGTTATACTTTTTTCCCAAGATATTTACTAGTCTGATGTAAAAATAATACTTACTGTTTGTGAGAGTTGCAATTCTTAGGAAGAATCATACTGTAGAACAGCGTAAAATTGCTGAAAAATGGCAACTAAAATTGAAGTTTAAACTTTGCTGCTTAATCTAAAGCATCTGAAAGAATCGACAAAAAGCAGGCTACATAGCTTTGCAAAAGTGAAAAATTAACTACGGAATAACTATCGGGAATACACGAGATGAAGAACAGCTTAACTTTTTATATTATTTTGTTACATGGTTTGTTTTTAGGAATAGCAACGGCTAGCGCCAAGTCACCGTCTGTTAACATTGATACATTAGCAGCTAACCATAACGCTGTGCGGGTTCTAGAAGCCGTAGTTACAAGAAGTGGAGAGAAATCCAATAGTCAGTTAACGACAGAAACTTCTTCAGCTAAAACCTCAGCATTATCGCCAAAGAATACCAATATTCCTCAGGAAAAGAGGCTATCGTCAGGGCAAGTTTGGGTGGTTAATCAAAATAAACACGCACAGCCTCAACCGTTTATTTGGGTAGTAAAAGACCTTAAAAAAGCAGGACAACAACCATTCTTGCAAGTTGCAAAACCCGCAGAAAAGCCTAAACCTAGCAAAACACCAACAGAAAAGGATGATTTAGAGCCATTTGACGAAGTAATAAAAGACACTCAAAAGTCAGGGGGATTGTTCACCCTTTATCGCAATAAAGAAAAGAATAAAATTTATTTAGAAATTAAGCCAGAGCAACTCAATAAAAATTACCTAGCTACAGCAACCCTGGAATCGGGTATTGGTGAACGGGGTATTTACAGTGGTATGCCTCTGCAAGATTTTTTGTTTTATTTCCAACGGGTGGATGATAAATTAAACTTTGCCATCCGCAATGTTAATTTTCGCACTCGTGAGGGAGATCCCCAGGTGCGATCGCTAGCCCGGTCTTTTAGTGATTCTGTTCTCTACAGCATTTCCCTTAAAAGTATTCATCCAGAACGCAAAACTCTTCTTATCGACTTAGGAGATTTGCTACTGACAGATTTAGGTGGATTATCTGCAAGTTTAGGAGTCCCAGCAACCACAGACCAATCTTATTTTGGTACTGCCAAAGCTTTTGCCCAAAACTTAGAAATTGAGTCAGTTTTAAATTTTTCTGGTGACGGTAAGGGTGACAGTGAAATGGCAAGCTTTGCGTCACTAGCTGACAACCGTGGCTTTACCTTGCGCGTTCACTACAGTCTCTCCCAACTACCTGATAAAGATTATCGCCCACGCCTTGCTGACGATCGCATCGGTTATTTCATCACCGCCTACCAAGATTTATCCAAAGATGATCGCGGCGATTCTTTTGTCCGCTACATCAATCGCTGGAATTTGGAAAAACAAGACCCGAAAGCAGCAATTTCTCCACCCAAAAAACCAATTGTCTTTTGGATTGATAACGCTGTGCCCTTAGAGTACCGCGATTCTATCAAAGAAGGCGTTTTAATGTGGAACAAAGCCTTTCTCAAAGCTGGATTCAAGGATGCAATTGAAGTCCGCCAAATGCCAGATGATGCCACATGGGACCCAGCAGATATTCGTTACAACACGATTCGCTGGATCAACACAGTCGATGGTTATTTTGCAATGGGCCCATCTCGCGTTAACCCATTGACTGGGGAAATTTTGGATGCAGATATTCTCGTAGATGCTAGCTTTGTGCGGGCACTTAAGAGTGAGTATCGCAAAATCGTCCAACCTAGCCAAACAGAAAATCGCAGTACTTTATCAGCTTTGATGCAAAATCGTCTACTTTGCGCCAATGGTTTAGATGCAAAAAACAATGGTGTGCCCCAGCAGGTGCAACGGCAACAGGGTTTATTAAGCCGTTTATCAAAAATGGCAGGCGAGTACGATTTATGCTACGGGATGGAAGCTGCTAACCAGTTTGCCTTTGGTTCACTGGCGATGTCACTACTCCCAGATACCATGGCCACTCCTGACCAGATGAAAGAATACATCAATCAATATTTACGTTTAATCATCGCTCACGAAGTTGGGCATACTCTTGGTTTGCGTCATAACTTCCGTGGTAGTACACTGCTATCACCAGAGGAGATGAATAATACGGAAATTACCAAAGCTAAGGGTCTGACAACTTCGGTGATGGATTATATTCCTCCAAATATTGCCCCTCAAGGTACAAAACAGGGAGATTATTTTCCCAGCATGGTAGGGGTTTATGATGAATGGGCGATTAAGTATGGCTACATATCAATTCAAACATCAACTCCCATAGCAGAAAAGCCAATTTTACAAGAAATTGCTGCACAATCCTATAAGCCAGAGTTGAGTTATTCCACAGATGAAGATGTCTATGACCTTGACCCAACTGCTGATGCTTGGGATAATAGCGGCAATGTCCTGCTTTATTCCCAGTGGCAATTGAATAATTCGCGGGTGATGTGGGAACGTCTTGATAAACGTTACCCAATGGCTGGTGATAGTTACAGCGATGTGAGCGAACGTTTTAGCACAGTATTAAGTAACTATTTCCAGCAAATATATTACACCACAAAATACATTGGGGGACAGTCTTTCTCTCGCATTCGCCCTAGCGAGATACCTTCTGGGAACGTCTCTGAAGTGGGCCAACGCCGATTACCATTTGAATCGGTACCAGTTGAAGAACAACGACAGGCTTTAGAAACGCTGCAAAAATATTTATTTGCAGAAGATGCCTTGAGCTTTTCACCAGAACTATTGAATAAATTAGCACCTTCGCGTTGGCGACATTGGGGTAGTTCTCCGCAAGTTGGTCGTTTGGATTTTCCAATTCATGACTTGGTGCTGTTCATGCAAGGTTCTGTGTTGCGGGATTTGCTCTCAGGCGATCGCCTCTCTCGTCTCAAGGATATTGAACTGAAAACGAAGCTAGAAAATGCACTGACTCTGCCGGAATTATTTGACACCTTACAATCAGGTATCTGGACAGAAGTAATCAAACCAAAAGGTCGACCAATGAAGATTGCCAGTTTACGCCGAGGCTTGCAACGGCAATACCTGGACATTTTGACTGCTATGGTGTTGCGAAAAGAATATGTCCCAGAAGATGCCCGCACTCTAGCTTGGTATAAACTCAGGCAACTAAATGAGAAACTTAAGGGGGTTAATTCCGAGGATGAGTATACCAAAGCGCACTTATTAGAGACACGCGATCGCATTGAGAAAGTATTAAATGCGCCGTTGCAAGCGAATTAAAAAGGGAGTGGGGAGTGGGGAGTGGGGAGTGGGGAGTGGGGAGTGGGGAGTAGGGAGAATAATTTTTAATTGTTTCTCCCTCTCCTTTCTCTTCTTCCATCATAACTTTGGCAGAATACATTTAGAATGCCCATACAGACTAAGAAAAAAGTTTATTCCAGTAGTTAGATAGTTAAATGCTGAGGGCAACATAATAAATAGTTAAACTGCAAGCAAGAGGTTTATTGTTTGGCAACTGTTAAAGATTCTTTGGTAATAGCTAATCCGTTGCCATCGGGTGATGGATACACATGGACTCTTGCCTCTCGGTTGGGTGAGATGATTTTGGACATTGAGGCACAGTTTGGTAAGCGCGATCCCTCTTGGACGATTCTAGGAATTGAGTTTTGTGATAGCGGCCCTCGAACATGGTTCCCAGGAGACTGTGAGCATATTATAATTCAGCTTGACCTCTCAGCAAAAGAAGATCCAGTTCAAGCCTTGTTTCAGCTAGCCCATGAATCTGTTCACCTTCTTGATCCTGTTGTTTTCGGTTTTGGAACTGTTTTGGAAGAAGGGCTAGCAACATATTTCTCGCTCCAGTACATAAAGCAATTTCACCCTAATTACACCACTTCTGATACGAAGTATGCGGCTGCGGCGAGATTAACAGCACAATTGCTATATATTAATCCGATGGCCATTAAGGAGCTTCGCTCAAGAGGTATCAAGATTTCACAAATTACCGCCAGTCAGCTTTTGGCAGTATGTCCGAAGTTGCCAAAGTCGATAGCTCTTGATCTTGTTACACCTTTTCATAATTGGATAGAGTGAACAATTATTTATTGACCAAGCCATTGAGTATATGAAAGTCAGCTAGAGATAAATTTCACAATGTTGTGAGATCAGCATTGCAAACACCGAAAGGCTCAGATCCCCGAGGGGATCTTTTTGATCCTAACTCATTTAGGATTGCTATACCTCCCTAAGTGCTATTAAATTTACAATTGAGGTGGCATAGATAAAGTGCATAAAAAGAGGCAGCAGATAATAAAATCTACCTCTGCTACCTCTGCTTTCTCCTAACTACTCAACGCCTTTAAGAACCGTTGCAAACTCTTAAACACACTGGGCTTTCTCGCAGGTGTCACATCTGTTGTTTGCGGTTGCCCTTTTAAAAGGATGAGATCCAACTCATCACCCGATGGCCTTTTGGGTAATTCGGCAATTCTTTGATATTCGCCGTCGGTTTCCAGCCAAACTTCCCACTGTCCTGGGTAGGAGCGATACAGAGCGGTTTCATCGTCTACAGGGCGGAGGTAATAGACAGATTCAATGGTACTGATAAAGCGATCGCGGATTTTTCTAGCTGTATAACCAATGCCCACAGTTCCAGCATCTTCTAGGCGGGGATTTAACAAAACTAAAGGGCGATCGCCTATTACTTCACATAACTTTTCCAACTGCGGTACTTCTACGGAAGTGGGGGCGATGAATAAGAAAATTTCATCCTCTGGCTGAATTTTTGTCTGCAAAGAAGCAGCCCTTCCCGTACCAATATCCAAAATTTGAAATGGTGCATCACCCCAATCGCGTCGGGCTAAAGCCGCAGCACCAGCGTCAGCAAAGAAAATCTTCAAACGAGAATCATATTCTGTAAACAGTGGCAGAAATTGTTCCGCCACCGGCATAAACTTGAGTTCTGGAAACAAGAACTCAACTTGTATGCGAGTACAACCATCTGCAAGGGCAGCTTGGACGGCTACACGAGATTGGGCGATCGCATCTTCAAGACTATTGGGAAGTTCACTCATAGTTTATTATGTGGGTTTAGCATTACTCCCATTGTTCCAGTATTAGCTCTGATTTTCGTGAATACCAGCATAAAACCAATGGGCAAAGGTTGATAATCCTAGCAGTTCTGCAAAGAAATGTGACGGTGGCGAAAAGATCAATGTGGCTTTTCTTCAGACATCACTTATTCACAAGCTACTCAACCCAATTTTCTAATGGAAGCGTAGGAATGCGGGAAAACTCTCGAATATTATTGGTGACGAGGGTAACTCCTAAACTCAGCGCATGAGAAGCAATGAGCATATCCATTGCACCAATGATCAGTCCTCTCGTTTCTAAATCGCTTCTGATACTGCCGTAAATTGTTGCAGATGCTTGATTGAATTCGACAATTTCTAGAGGTAGCAGAAATTGCATTGGCGCATCTTTATACAGAATTGGTATTAGGGTTTGAAATTTATCCAGTACTTTTTGGGGTTTTTGCTTTATTAGGTAAATGCAGATGTTCGTATCAAGCAGGTATGGCATTTAAAAACTTTCTCTGGTGTCGAAGAGTGGCTGATCTCTGGTCGTCATGAAGTCATCAGAAAAATTGTCTAGACTATCAATGAGAGATTCCCAAGGGTTTTCTTTGGCAATCAGTACAATGGCATTACCAATTTTTTTGATATAAACTTCAGTCCCAGTAAGTTGAAAGTTTTCGGGTAAAATAACGATTTGGTGAGTGCCATCAGTGGTGAGTTTGGCAGTGTTCATGGTGTTATTGTCCTGAAATTAGCTAATAGTTCTGGTCTGGTTAGCACGAAATTTGATAAATGCAACTCTGAAACTTGCTTGAGTAGCTCATTGTTAAACCGAATCTATGGAAATCCTAGCAGCCTGCCGAGGAAGAAGCTTGTCGATGGACAGGTTCAGGATTAATGTTATTTGTTGGTATTGATATGGGAATCTTAACAATAAAGTATTAAGATCAGAATCTTTTATGAAACCTGTTTTGCGTAAGGGTCAACTAACAACATGGAAAGATGACAAGAGCTTTGGCTTCATCCGCTCCAGTGATGGCAATCAAGACGTTTTTCTTCATATCACTGCACTTAAAGAAACAAATCATCGTCCACAAGTTGGTGATGTGATTTGCTATCAGCTAACGGTTGATAAAAATGGAAGAGTTCATGCTTGCAACGCTTTTATTGAGGAAGTTGTATCCAAACCTATACTGAGAACCTCACCTTCTGTAATAGAGAAAGCAATATTCAAACCCACAGTAAAATATTCTTTAATATTTGAGGTGTTGATTTTATCATTCTTACCAGGTTTAGGAGCAATAAATTTTGCATTAACGACTTTCAACCCAATCCCTTTGATTCTCTATCCTGTAATGAGTTTTATTACCTTTGCACAGTATGCGGATGATAAATATCGTGCAAAGGAGGGGCGCTGGAGAATATCAGAAAAGAGATTACATTTATGTGAATTTATGGGTGGATGGTTGGGCGCATTCATCGCCCAACGAAGATTACGACACAAAAATAGCAAGGTTTCATACCAAGTTGTATTTTGGG
Organism: Nostoc sp.; assembly: GCF_035638895.1. Lineage (GTDB taxonomy): Bacteria > Cyanobacteriota > Cyanobacteriia > Cyanobacteriales > Nostocaceae > Nostoc. The sequence goes on from NZ_DASQZC010000308.1 coordinate 12,835, forward strand.
TAATAGTAGCTATTCACATTGTATTTTGGTTAGATTGGCTTTTCTTTGGAAAACGATTGCTGGGTTTATTTCTCAGCAGTCTTTTTAGAGGATAGCAGAGTCAAATTAGCTACAGCATAAAAAAGATATTTCTCCAACCGACGTTGTTCTAGCATGGATTCCACCTGTTGATCGGTCGGTGCAGGCTGGTCAGTCTTCAATAAACCTTTCATCTGCTTGATGATGTGCGATCGCTCAAATGGTTGAGTTGGAACATCTTGCAGGGAGATAGAAAACACTCCGATAAATAGCTGCATCTATATTTTAGTATGAGCGATCAACGCTTAACTAAAGATAAATCCGGTGTTAGCCTTTGCAAAACTTGCTTCAACACCATTACCGTCCAATCTATATCAGCTTCCGTTGTGTCACGCCCCAATGTGATGCGAATTCCCCCCAAAGCGGCTTTTTCTGAATAGCCCATCGCTAACAATATCGGACTAGGGCTAAGTTTACCGCTCTGACAGGCAGCACCAGCACTGATGCCAATGCCAGCAAGGTTTAGCTGCCGTACTAAGGTTTTACCGCTAAGTTTTTCCCCATCGGCGTATTCTAAGCACATACTGATATGGTGAGGTAAACGATCGCAGCCATCACCTGTAGCAATTAAACCAGGAATTTCAGCTAATTGGGCAAAGGCGCGATCGCGTAACTCAATTAACCGTGGTGTTTCTGTAGCTAATTCTTCGGCTGCTAATTCTGCTGCTACGCCAAACCCCGCAATTATCGGTACTGCTTGCGTACCAGAACGCAGTCCCATTTCTTGCCCACCACCACCCAGTAAGGGCATTAATTCCACACCAGGACGCAGATATAGCGCCCCTACACCTTGGGGGCCATATATTTTATGACTGGAAAGGCTAAGTAAGTCTACTGCGAGTTGTTGCACATCTATGTGTAAGCGTCCCGCAGCTTGCACCGCATCTGTATGGAACAAAGCACCATGCAAGCGCACAATCTTACCCAGTTCTGCGATCGGTTGCACAGTCCCAACTTCACTTTGTCCGTAAATTATAGAAACTAGGGCTGTGTTATGTCGCAACGCCGCCTTTAAATCCAAGGGATTAACTCTACCTTTAACATCTACAGACAAGCGCGTAACTTCCCAACCCCACATTTCTAGCAACTTTACTGTTTCAGAAATTGCTGAATGCTCCACGCTGGAGATAATAATATGTTGAGGAACAGCATACAATCGAGCTACACCCATAATCGCCAGATTATTTGTTTCGGTACCACCAGATGTAAAGATTATTGATGTTGGATCAGCAGCATTAATTAATCCAGCAACTTGGACTCTGGCTTGTTCCACAACCGTTGCAGCCCTTTGCCCCCACTCATGTAAGCTGGAAGGATTGCCCCACTGTTCGGTGAGGACTGTTTGCATAACTGTGATCGCTTCTTTTCGAGTGGGAGTAGTGGCGCTGTAATCTAGATAAATTTGCATATAACCGATAATGGTGAGAACACACGTTGGTAATAGCTGATCTTGACAGCATATACACTTTGAGTGGACAAATCCTGAAAAAATCTCTGTAATGCCTCTAGCAGTGAATTTTTCCCTTTACTTGAAAAGTTATTTTTCTACTTAATTCAGAATACAAAATTTTGGGAATGATAAATATGTCCACTCCCAATCCACTTTTAACAGATTACAGTGCAACTTATCTCTAGACAAAGATATTTTTTATATATCTTTTTACTGATATTTCCCCTTGCTGCTTGTCAACGAGTCCAGTCTTCCAATCAACGTCTGCCACGTATACCACAAGATCCGTTAGTTCAGGTCTACTTTAATCATTCTGAGTCTTCAGAATACAAAGAATCTTACCGTCAGCAAACTCGCCTTGGGGATGATTTAGAAAAACAGATTGTCGATGCTATTACACAAGCTAAGTCTACAGTAGATGTGGCAGTGCAAGAATTACGTTTACCCAAAGTTGCCCAAGCACTGGCTGATAGACAAAAAGCTGGGGTAAAAGTCAGGATAATTTTAGAAAATACCTATAGCCGACCTTGGAGTAGCTTAACATCTGCTGAAGTAGGTAAGTTAGATAAAAGAGAACAGGAACGTTACAACGAATTTCGCAAATTTATCGATATTAACCAAGATAATCAACTTAGTCCAGCAGAAATAAATCAAAGAGATGCTTTGATAGTTTTGCAAAATGCCAAAATTCCCTGGATAGATGATCAAGCGGATGGTTCAGGCGGTAGCAGTTTGATGCACCACAAATTTGTGATTGTGGATAATCGCATTGTAATTATTACTTCAGCCAATTTTACTTTAAGCGATACTTATGGTGATTTCACAAATTCCAGCAGTTTAGGCAATGCCAATAACTTATTGCAGATTGACAGCCCAGAATTAGCATCTTTATTTACAGAAGAGTTTAATGTCATGTGGGGAGATGGCCCAGGAGGTAAGCCGGATAGTAAATTTGGCTTACAAAAAACGATGCGTTTACCTAAACAAATAACTTTAGGTGATACCAAAATTACTGTGCAGTTTTCGCCTACTTCCCCAACTCAACCCTGGAGTAACAGTAGTAATGGTTTAATTGGCAAAACTTTAGATTCAGCAACCAAATCTGTTGATATGGCATTATTTGTCTTTTCTGAGCAGCGCCTTGCCAATATCTTAGAAAAACGTCATCAACAAAGTGTGCAAATTCGCGCTTTAATTGAACCACAATTTGCCTATCGTCCCTATAGTGAGGCATTGGATATGATGGGGATTGCTCTTAGTAACAAATGTAAATATGAAGTTGATAACCATCCTTGGCAAAATCCAATTACAACCGTAGGTGTACCTGTGTTAACCAAAGGCGATTTATTACATCATAAATTTGGTGTTATTGATAATCAAACAGTAATTACAGGTTCTCATAATTGGTCAGATGCTGCCAATAATGGTAATGATGAGACGCTTGTAGTTATTCAAAGTCCCATAGTTGCTGCCCATTATGTGCGCGAATTTGCTCGTCTTTATGCCAAAGTTAAACCCGGCTTACCACCAGGGATTCAAAATAAAATTAAATTAGAACAAACACGGTGTCCACAGATAAAAAGTTCTTCATCAAGTGAACTACAAGCTATTAAAGAAATAAATATTAACACTGCAAGTTTAGAAGAATTAGAAACTCTGCCTGGTGTGGGTAAGAAGTTAGCACAACGGATAGTGATTAGCCGTCAACAACAAAAATTTACATCTTTACAAGACTTAGAAAGAGTTCTAGGGGTTAAGGCGAAGACATTGGAAAAATGGGGTGAGCGCTTGATTTGGTAGGGGCGCACAGATGTGCGTCCCTAAAAACATGTAAGATTACACCAATGTGATATTTAAGTGCGATCGCTACCTAAACTAGAAGCTGCAAAATTTATCAGAAGACATAAGGGAGAAAAGAGAATTAAATTATTGACTTATTGCATTAAATATGATATTTTAGGTTGCTATCAATAAAAATCAAATATAAACGTGAATATCTCTCCATCGATCAAAAAACCGCGTGTCTCATGGCAGGCGGTTTTCTCACTGCTGATGTTTGTGTTCATGTACCTGCCCATACTGGTACTTGGCTTTTATAGCTTCAATCAGTCACCTTACAGTGCAGGTTGGCAAGGATTCACTCTCGATTGGTATGGCAAGTTATTCAGTGACGATCGCATCTTATCAGCTTTGCAAAATAGTATGATAGTTGCTGGCTTTGCAGTGGGAATTTCAGCAGTACTGGGAACTTTAATGGCGGTTGGGTTGGCGCGTTACGAATTTCCTGGTAAGAAATTGTATCGGGGTGTTGCTTACCTACCATTGATTATTCCCGATATTGCGATCGCAGTCGCTACCCTAGTATGTCTAGCAGCCTTTGCAATCCCTTTGAGTTTGTGGACAATAGTTGCAGCCCATATCGTGTTTTGTCTGGCTTACGTCGGACTTGTGGTTGCTTCCCGACTGAGCAATTTAGATCCTCACTTAGAAGAAGCAGCACTAGATTTAGGCGCTACACCAACGCAAGCTTTCATCAAAGTATTATTACCTCAATTAATGCCTGGTATTGTAGCTGGTTGTCTCTTGGCCTTTGTTCTCAGCTTAGATGACTTTCTCATTGCCAGTTTTACTGCTGGTAGCGGTTATAACACCCTACCAATGGAGATTTTTAGCCGGATTAGAACAGGAGTCAAGCCTGATATTAACGCATTGAGTGTCATGTTGATTTCAGTATCTGCGATCGCTGCTCTTGTAGCTGAATTAATTCGCCTTTCTGGAGAGAATAAAACCTGAAAACCAGACTCGCAATTGACAATAAAATTATGGATGAGTTGGTTCTCCATAAACTTTTTCGAGTAGGAAATAAAAGCTATATTAAAAGAGACGTTTCAATGTAATCTTTCTCCATCTGTTGTACCCATGTATTGATATTTACTAATATTTATAAACGTCCTAATATAAACAAATATATAGGATTTATTCATCTTTCTGCCTTTATTTGGAAAGAAGTTTATAGCTTTTTCTATAATCATAGCCCCCTCCTCGCTTGCGGGGAGGGGGTTGGGGGTGGGGTTCAGTACCTACTCAATTGAAAACCGCTATAAACACATGAATAAACTTCCGTGTTCGCTTCTCTACATAACTGTTTTCAATTAGATAACATTGGGGCTAACTTTGGAGAAGATGCTATTTCCCCCTCATTATGCAAATCTGCCAAAATCCCAATTGCTCAAATCCATTCAACTCTGATAGCAATAGATTTTGCGTGAGTTGCGGACAAAGCAACTTTGGCAAACTTCTAAGAAACCGTTACCGCGTATTGAGACTTTTAGGTGAAGGTGGATTTAGCAGAACTTATGCTACAGAAGATGTAGACAGACTAAACGCGCCTTGCGTCATCAAGCAATTTTTCCCACAGTTTCAGGGAACAGGACAACGTACCAAAGCAGCAGAATTTTTTAAAGAAGAAGCTTTTCGGTTGTATGAATTGGGAGAAAATCATACCCAAATTCCCAGATTACTAGCTTACTTTGAACAAGGTGCTAGTTTGTATCTCGTACAAGAATTTATTGAAGGAAAGACTCTCTTACAAGAAGTTCAGCAACAAACTTATGGTGAATCACAAATTTGGGAACTTTTAGCTGATTTATTGCCAATACTGCAATTCATTCATACTCATAATGTCATTCATCGGGATATCAAACCAGAAAATATTATCCGCCGTGCAAGCGATCAAAAACCCGTATTAATTGACTTTGGCGGTGCTAAACAGGTAACACAAACCAGCATAGGAAGACAAGCGACAGTAATTTATACCCTTGGTTATGCCCCAACCGAACAAATGGCTGGATTTGCTTGTCACGGTAGTGATTTGTATGCTTTGGGTGTAACTTGTGTGCGTCTTTTAACTCGATGTTTGCCGTTACAGGATGCTTCTGGACAGATTAATGATCCTATTTATGATGCCATGAACGCTAAGTGGTTGTGGCGCGAACGGTTACAAGAAAAAGGTATTAATATTAGCGACGACTTAGGCAAAATTTTAGATAAATTATTAAAACATTTACCAAGTGAAAGGTATCAAACAGCAGCAGAAGTTCTCAACGATTTGAAATTTGCAATATTGAACATTGAACCTGTTGCCTTAAAAATTGTTTCGATGCCTCAACCCATTTTATCGCCGCCACCACAAAAAGTAATAATACCATTACCCCCCTTAGAAAACTTTGAATTTGATGTAGTGACAGTAGACACAGTTGGTAGAGAAGTAAACCGCGTGAGTTGTAATGCAAACTTCTTTGCCGAAGAATTGGGTAAATCTGTCACATTAGAAATG
>NZ_DASQZC010000309.1:0-22854 GCF_035638895.1 Nostoc sp.
TCTAGATGTTGCAATAACTATGGCTGTTAATGCCATTACTGATGAAAATGCTCTAAATTGGTTTAATCATTGTGGTTTATTCTTTGAGCCTATTTAGATAGCTCTTTTTGTAGTGACTTTGATCGCAAACTGCTGTAAATCTCGTAGGAGTTTTAAATCTGACTTTTTTAGCCAGTCCAAATAAAACTTTTTCACTGGCTCTAAAAGCGCGAGATCGCACTTGATATTATTCGTAAATTGCTATGACTTTTTAAGGTTATGACGCTTGTACAAAAGATGCAAGCCGATACAACAAAGATGCAAGTCGATGCAACAAAGTTGAATGATAGCCCTACGAGTTCAGTGAACTAGTAGGGCTAGAATAGAGATTCAGTAAATTTAGCAAGCCTGACTAGAAAGCCCTAATTTCTAGCAAGAGGCTTGCTTTTTCTTCAAAGATGAGCCTACACCCAAGGCAGCAAACCCTAGCAAACCCAACATAGAAGTAGGTTCAGGGACTTTGGATACCTGAATAGAGCCAGAATTTTCATCTAGTGTTATTGATGTTCCCTGTTGATTGACATCCTGACGTAATCGCAAAGAGTCGCCAACCGTTCCAGAGAAGAAGTATTCTCCAATTACACCCGTCCCGCCTCCTACATTCAAGGGGCCAAACAACGTATTAGTCGAAGTATCAAAGTTAAAAGCGAAAAAATCAGACTGTGATACTCCACCAGCAACGGTGTCATAAGTTCCCAAAAGATTTTTAGATGGATCTAAGAAGGATACATTCAAGGATTGTAAAAAGTTGGTTGCTCCACCACCAGCTTCGGAAATGATTGTTGGTGCTGTAGTTTCGTCGTAGCTGAATGAACCTGTGGCTGAATAACCAGCATCACCTAGCCAGTTAAAGTTTAACTCAATAGCTCGAGCTGGGTTGTTAGCAGCAACAACAGCAGCACTGGTTGCTGCGATCGCGGCGATTTTGGTGAAAATGTTTTTCATGGTCATAGCTCCAAAGTTGATTGAAATAATGCAGATATCAATGCATTAAACAAAACTAAGCTTACCATAGAAATATATTTGACTTTTCACGGGATGTGGAAAAGAAATATGGTTCGCGAAAGACTTTGTTGGCGAATTCAAAAAGCTCCTGCATGGAGGAAGATTTAAGTATAGAGTTAGTAGCTTTTTATTCAATATTCAATTGTGCAAGCCTTTGCCCTCCTAAACCTAAGCCCTGAACTGTCTGTGCCATAAATTTACGTTTTTCAGCACCAAATAATTGAGATGCAGTTTCAATCAACAACTTTTTAAGAGAATCAGTTAATACTATAGGCACCAGTTACCACACTCAAAAACAAGCGTCATTATTTAAATTACTACAAAAGGGGAATGATTATGAGCAGACAAGTTTATCAAACAACTTTAAAAACCTTTTGGTATCAACATCTAAGCAGGCTTCTACATTAGGTGGATTGCTTTTATCATCTCGGCGATCGCGCCTATCTGCTAGCGACAAACCAGTGGTAAATCGTCCTTCAGTTTCCACAACTATATAAAGTGATTCAGTAGTAACTAAACTCGGATCAATAGCAACTGCCATTGCCAAAGGATCGTGTAAATAACAGCCGTGAAAACCTTCATGAGTGCGATAGAAAGCCATATAAATTCTGGTACAATCAGCAATAAACTGGGTAACTTTTGTAGGACGACGCTGTAAATTTTCTTCCACAACTTGGCGGGTGAGAGGGGCTTTCATAGCTACATCTAAACCCACCAATGTTAAGGGAATCCCTGACTGCATGACGATTTGAGCCGCATGAGGATCTACAAAAAAGTTAAATTCAGCCGCCGCCGTAATATTTCCAGGTACGGTGACAGCCCCACCCATGATGATAATCCGCCCTATTTGTTTCATCGTTGCGGCATCTTTTTGAATTGCCGTTGCTAGATTCGTTAGTGGGCCTAAAGCAATAATATTGAGGTGATCGCCGTACTCTTTGGCTGCTGAGAGAATAACATCAATAGCATTTTCTGTAGATGGTTCGATGGTTAATTGAGGATAGCTGGCTGTACCATCTGCGGCTTTAAATTGATCTAATTCGCCTAGCCCATCTGCACCATGAATCCCCGCAGCATTAAAGGGCGGTTTAACCAGAGGTTTTTCACAGCCTTTAGCAACAATTGGTAAGGTATTGGGTGCAACAATACTTAGTACTCGCAATACATTATTTGCAGCTTGATCTACATGAATATTACCAGCTAAAACTGTAATTGCTTTCAGGTCTAATTGTGGTGAGTTCAATGCCATAATCAATGCCAAGGCATCATCAACACCACCATCCGTATCTATAATCACTGGCATGGGCTGATTTTGAAGGATTGTCATGCTGAATATTCCTCTTCTTCTAGAATGGCGTAGAAATTCAAATTGCGATATCTCTGCAAAATCATATTGGCGTATTCTTTCGAGTAGAATGAACCGCATAGATAAGCTTTTCCCCAAGGATTTTCAACTTTGGGGGCAGTGGGAAATAGCGCTCTAATCCCCTCATTTTGCTCAAAATTAGTGGGAATAATCAATATCTTGTACTGCTTTGACAAGGTTTCATCTGCTAGATAACTGTCCAGTAAATTATTTAACTCTGACATAATCAGCGATTCTTCTGCTGAAATATTTTCGTCAACTTTTACTAGTAAATTCAATAAATCTCGTAGTCTTCCCACCTGAAAATATGGCGGCTCTAACGAGAGATAATCTAGTACGCTTTGCCGTAAACTAACAAAATCGCTATCTTCACCAGTTAATAACTTTTCTCGAATTTCTTCAGTGGAATATTTAATTCGGTAAGAATCCAGCATTTGTTGAATGAAGTCAACTTCAGTGTCATGCAGATTTTTATCAATTAGGGCAACTTGGCAGAGAATGTTAAAAATCTGCTCTACCTCTCGCAAATTATCTTCGGCGTAAATACGCACGATTTGTTGCGAAAATTCTTCTGCATTATAGGTGTTGTGCCAATGTTTCAGGTAAGTTTCTTTAGGAATGATGAGAATTTCAAGTTTCTCTTCAGCCGTAATGGTTGCTTCCTGCTGATCTCCACGAATAACCCGGATATTACCTAACGGAATCCAAGGTTTTACATATTGGGGTTGATACCCGCCTAATGGGTTGCTTACGAGCCCTATACCCATAGGAATATAAACAAAACCAGGAGGCGATCCTGCTTGGATCAATGTTTCACCTGCTTCAAGGGCGGATAAGTACACATCAGTAAAAGCTTTGTGTGGATCAATATTGTGAATTTTATGACCCGATTGAGAAACTCTCAACAGAATTTTTTGTTTCTGTTCCAGTGACCAATCTAGCTCTTTGGCACTCAAATAGCGATCGCGTTCTTCTGGGTCAATATTTTTGAGTGAGGGAACAATTCTACTCTTCAACCCTATTTCCGGCGCGATTTTTTTTAATTCGGCTTGGACAGCTTCGGCAAAATCTAGGTTGTCGTCAGTATTTTCTAATAAAATTTCAATGTTTTCACTGTTCTTAATCACATCATTGTCATGAGGCGATCGATGAAAAGTATCGATAATATCGCGTTGAATATCGTCAATTACAACAGCTAAATAGTAAGCTGCCCGTTGTGTAGCATCTTGGTTAGTAAATGAACCTCGATTGAAAGATATTCTTATATCGCCGTTAGCAGTCAATTCACTACTGGCAATGTTTGCTTCTCCAGCATTAAGGGGGTTTGCTGCTTCTAATAAAAATAATTCACCGCTGCCTTTTTGCAAAGCATAAATTGCCTTAGCTGTATTTTGGTCAACAAAAATCTGATAACCTCCTGATGTTTTATAAACTGTACCTCTCTGTCGCAAAGCATCTGCTGCTCGCAAAGCACGGATAGTATCACCCACATCAGCAATTAAAGCTTGCACCTCTGGATGCTCGCAAACCAGCCAGGAAAATGCCTGTTTTTCAAAGTCAGTATAATATCTATCAATACGTTCGTTATGGGGGCTAATTCCCTGATTAAGAAATTCTGCCTGAGTAGCTTTAATTTGCTGTAAAGCTATTTCTAATTTTTCAATTTTAAGCTGTTGTTGGGGAGATTTTTTCGCATGAGATAATTTATTTTCGGCTTTATTTACTTGTTGTTGGTGATAAAGATGATGCAAATTAACCGCAGCAATTTCTCTCATTAACTTTTTGAATTCTTGAGGATTATTCAATACCTCAATAGGAACTTTGCTTTTACTATGAGCAACCCCCAATGATACCATTTCACGTAACACAAGTTGAGGATCTTCTGTCAATGCTCCTTTATCAGCTAAGTTAATTAAACGCCAAGAAACATTGCCACAATTTTCAGTCCAAATCGTATCAATTACCTGATCAAAAGCAGAACTAAATACTTCTTGAGTAACAAATTCTGGGTGCATCGCCCGGCCAAATGGCGAAAAATCAAGCATTCCCATATCATGGTTATAGACAAGTATGATTCCATAACCTTTCATAAAATCAAACCATAGAGACTCTCTTTTGGGAATGAGAACTCCATGAATGGCTTCCAGCACAACTAAGATATTACGAGCAACATCTCTGACATGAACGACACCATGATCCGAATAAAGTGCGACGTGCTGAAGGGGATTTGCTAGAAAATTTTCATCTCTAGCAGCATAATCTAACTCTGCTTGCTGCTGAACTTTAGCATAGTAATTTTCTTCAATGTAAGTTCTTATTTTTGCTGGGAGATATCGTTCTACATGCAGTAATTGGATATCTTCAATGTGTTTAGTAAAATTCAAATTCATAATTGTAATATTTTTATAAATGCCTATAAATTATTTTCGCTGAAACTGTTGGCAAAACTTTCACCAGTTGCCATGCAATATTTATTTTTTGTAATTGCTGATAAAATAATATTGTTGCTATAGCAAATCAAAGAAGCACCCTGCCAGTTTCTCCAAGGTCTTAAACCAAATTAATCGTACTCCTAAATTTGACACAAATAAAATTAAATATTGTAACTAAAGTTGTTGTAGCGATAATATGATTCGCTGGGCTGCTAATTATATCACTTAATTATCTTGATTTTTTTAAGAACAAGTTAAAAAAGGGAGAATTTTTAAGTTCAAACAGTTTCTTCAATATAAATCACAACATCAAACCAACCAAATTAAAGTTTTTATGAAGAAGTAAGGAGAATTATGTAAATTTTCTATTAATAGTGCTGTTTTTAAGTAAAGTGAAGGATAATCAGATTTACCTACAAAAATCTTTAATTTTAGGTAAAAAATAGCTTTACTTAGTAAATTTACGACCATAGTGATATCTGCGGGTATTACTATAACTGCTGGAATGAAACTTGAAGTAGCAGCAGTAAGTTCATTGATTGATGATACAGTGTTAATTTGTAAGGATTGTCATCCGATACAAATACTTTTATCAATGTCAATTTAGTAACATCTGTTGTGTCCACTAGTGTTCCCGAACCTAGTCCGGCGATCAGAGTTTTAGCTATGAATGGGCTGGAATGTGTATATCTACTCAAACGTAAATTAATCAAAGTTCAAAATTATTGACTTTAAGTGGAAGAAGAATTCAGGTGTTGCTGAAACAGAGGAAACTGATAGGGCTACTATGCTGATGAAAATTTTAACAAGCAGTACGGCGATCGCCTGTATTCTGGGTTCAACAACAACTGCTGTAGCTCAAATAGCTGCTGATGACAGTTTGCAAGTTGAACGCTCTGTCCTTACACCTAATGTTCAAAGTCCCAAAGGTAACATTGATCGCATAGATGGGGGAGCGATTTGAGGTAGTAACCTATTCCACAGTTTTCAAGATTTTAATGTAGGTAATCAACAACAGGTTTACTTCTCTAATCCCTCTGGAGTCGAAAATATCCTGAGTCGAGTTACAGGAAACCAGGCTTCTAATATTTTCGGTACACTCGGAGTATTAGGAAATGCCAATCTCTACTTAATTAATCCTAACGGCATAATTTTCGGTAAAAATGCGCGTTTGGATATCTCTGGTTCTTTCTTTGCTAGCACCAGTAACGCTCTTTTGTTCAAAAACGGTTATCAATTTACTACTCAAGATCCCAAAGCACCCCCCTTGTTAACTGTCAATGTTCCTCCGGGGTTAGAGAGTTGGTTAGCGCCCCAAGGTGCGATCGCTAACAGTGGGAATTTATCAGTTGGACAAAGCTTGACTTTAGTTGGTACAAATCTTGACTTACAAGGGCAATTACAAGCAGGTAGTAATTTAACCTTGCAAGCTAGTAATACTCTAAAAGTGCGGGACAACCTAAATTACCCTTTCATTGCCTCAGCTAAACAACAACTGTTAGCTGAAGGAAATAAGATAGATATTTTTGCCTTAAACGATCCCTCTAGTGGCTTCTTTTCTGGTCAAAATATGGTGTTCCGTTCCGCCAATCCTATTGCTGGGGACGCTCATTTTTTTAGTGGCGGTAATTTTAGCATCGAACAAATAAACGGACAAGGAGGAGATTTATCTAGCTTTAACAACCCGATTATTCGTTCAAGTGGAGATGTTAGTTTTAATAGTTATACAGGAGCTTCCATTCATGTTTTTGCAGGTGGAAGTGTAACAATTAATAATATTTATGTTAACCGTTCAGATCCAACTAACTTTATTAATGAAACCGTTACTCTTTCGGATGGATTAACGCAAGTTATCGTTAATGGCAATGCTGAACCTACTATTGATATTAGGGCTGGAACTACTAATTTTAATCCAACTGGAATCAAAGGAGCAATAAATGTTTTTTCATCTACTCCTAGCACAGATGGTAAACCAATAAGCGCAGATATCACTATTAATCAAATTATTAATTCGGGAGGACTGGTTTTTTTAACCAATCAGTATCAACCTAATTCTTCTCTATCGGGCAATATTACAGTTAACTCTGCACTAAGCGTATTTGGTAGGGGTGCAGGGGGGGAGAATATTGTGATTGATTCACGTGGGAAAATTATTACTCGCCAACTTCTGACGGGTTTTGGAATTGATTTTTCTACATTTACATTTTCCAAACCCAGTGGAAATATCACACTTTTAGCTCATGATGATATTGTCATACGACCAGCATCACAGATTCTTTCTTTTGGCACAGTTGGAGGTAACATTACTCTCAAGAGTAAATCTGCAATTATTCAAGAACAAACTCCACTTAGAGAGTCATTTATTGGCAATTCTTCCTTTAGTGCTGGACAAGGCGGTGATGTGACACTAAACGCACCATTGATTTCCTTGGGGAGAAGTATAACAAGAACAGATGGAAAGCTCATCATTACTACTAATTCTTTAGAAGCTAACCAAGCTAAATTATTCACCAGAAGTAATGGTGGTAATGCTAATAATATCATTATTAATGCTGATTCAATTTTATTAAATAACTCAAAGATAGGAAGCCAGAGCATAGGTATAGATGCAGGGGAAGCTGGTGATATAGAGATTAATACTAGATCCTTTGTTGCTATTAATAATAGTCAGGTATTTTCTCAAACAGAAGGTTTAGGAAATGTTGGCAATATAGTAATCAAAGCTACAGACAGAGTTCTCTTGTCTGGTGCAAATACGGGTTTATTTGCTAATACAACTTTGGGTTCTAGCGGTAACAACGGTAATATTTTCGTCGATTCCCAACTTGTTGAGATTCGGGATGGTGCTGCTATTTCCACCGATAGCCAAGGAAGTGGTATTGGTGGGAACATTGAAATCCAAGCAAACAAATTAACCCTCGATAATCAAGCCTTAATTACCACAAAAACAGCTAGCACTGAAGGTGGTAATATTAATCTACAGTTAGCAGATTCGTTATCATTACGCCGTGGAAGCGACATTTTGGCGATCGCAGGTAATGAAACTACAGGTGGAAATGGTGCTAACATCACTATCAACACAGATTCACTGTTCGCTGTACCTGGAGAAAATAGTGATATTACAGCCAATGCTTTCTTTGGTGATGGTGGCAAAGTTGATATCAGTACAAAAGATATTCAAGGATTCGAGTTTGATACACTTAGCTCCTTGAGTAATATTACTTCCAGTTCAAAAAAGTTAACGATTCGCATTCCACCGCCAGAAGTTTCTAGCCCACTACCAGAAGTTCCTAACCCACCGCCAGAAGTTCCTAATCCACCGCCAGAAGTTCCTAATCCACCGCCAGAAGTTTCTAGCCCACCACCAGAAATTCCTAGCCCTAGTCCTGTGTTAGATTTTTCTAGCCTTGAATCAATTAATAAACCGGATGCTGCTGCGAATTCGGTTTTGATAGAATTACCAAACCCAGAGAGCGATCGCGAGAATAAAATAGTTACTCCTAGTTGTACATCTACAGAGGGTAATTCTTTTACTATTACAGGTAGGGGAGGCTTACCAACAGACCCTACAGCAACTATTCGTGGTCAAACTATCTTGTCAGATACACGAGATTTTACAACTACGCAGAATAGCAATCAAATAAATAGTTCTTCTACAATTCTTCCAACAAGACAACAAATTGTCGAAGCAACAAGCTTGATAATTAACAACCAAGGACAAGTGGAATTGGTAGCATTTTTACCTCAAGAGAGTTTATCGCAAAAACGTCCTAATTGTAGTAATTTATAAACTTTCTTTGTAAAATTTATAAATTTCACATATATACAAACAATACCCAAAGAAAAGAGTTTATATGAGGAAAATATCTAGACGAAAGAAATATAACTATTTAAACAAAACAGGATTTTGGTTATTTTCAAAACGAAAAATCAAGGTTTTATGGTTTTTTTATACTTGCTTATTATTAAGTATTTTATTAGTTATCAAGAGTATTCCTGCTGTTGCTAATCAATCCATATTATCAAGAGCAAATCAGGAAATTCAACAACTCTCAAATTCTTCAAATTTATTACAACAAGGAAAAAATTACTATCAAGCTGGACAATACACAGAAGCAGCTAGAGTTTGGAAAAATGCACTGAAGTTTTATCAATCAAAAAAAGAATTTATTAATCAAGCTCAAGTTTTAAATTATTTAGCGTTAGCATATAAAGATTTAGCGAAAATACCACAGGCGCAAACTGCGATCGCTGAAAGTATCAATATTATCAAAAGCTTAAAAACTCCCGATACTAAAAGTAGTTTACTATTAGCACAGGCATTAAACACTCAAGGAACGCTCCAAATACTACAAGGACAAACTGACACGGCTATAGATACCTGGAAACAAGCAGCAGTCACTTATGAGCGCACAGGTGATAAAACGGGTAAACTCATCAGCCAAATTAATCAGGCGCAAGGTTTGCAAGCATTGGGACAGTATCGGCATGCCAAAACTTTGTTAGAAGAACTGGTGACAGAATTGCAAAGTCAGCCTGATAGTCTCTTAAAGGCTCGAGGGTTGAGAAGTTTAGGCGTGGCTCTGCAAACTGTTGGTGATTTAAAGCAATCTAAAACGATTCTAGATAAAAGTTGGGAAATTAGTAAACAATTCAACTCATCAACTGATGTAAGTGCAGTTTTATTTAGTATTGGCAATGTTGCCAGAGACTTACAACAATATGATGTTGCGTGGACATACTACCAACAAGCAGTTAATTTAGCTTCAGAAGCACAGCCTAAATTAGAAGCACAATTAAATCAATTGAGCTTGTTGGTTAAACTACAAAACTGGGAATCAGCACAGACAATAATTCCAGAAATAGAAACCAATCTTGCCCAACTTCCTCCTAGTCGCCCTGCTATTTATGCCAAGATTAACTTCGCAGAAAGCTTGATGGACTTAGAGCCAACTGAAGAAGGTAGAAAAGCAGTTTTAGACACCAACGCCGTCAAAATTTCCCACTTGCTAGCAACAGCTATTCAACAAGCTAAAGAAATCAAAGATCCGAGAGCCGAAGTTTATTCCCTTAACCAACTAGGTAAACTCTACCAAGAAAACAACCAGTTGGCAGATGCGGCAATTTTGACACAACAAGCATTAACAATAGCTCAAGAAATAAATGCTATAGATTTAGTAGCTCGTGCGGCGGGACAGATGGGTGCAATTGCTAGAGAACAAGGAGATAGTAATAGTGCCATCCCTGCTTATGAGATTGCTTTTAATAACTTGCAATCTCTACGTAGTGATTTAGTGGCAATTAACCGGGATGTACAGTTTAATTTTAAAGAAAGTGTTGAACCGATTTATCGAGATTACGTCAGCTTGTTGTTGCAAAAAGATAATCAAAGTAACCTTAAACAAGCTCTGCAAGTGATGGAAGCTTTGCAACTAGGGGAACTGGATAACTTTTTTCGGGATGCTTGCTTAGATAATAGCAATCCTGTAGTTTTAGAAAAAATTGACTTGCACGCAGCCGTTATTTATCCAATTATTTTAAGCGATCGCCTGGAAGTTATTCTTTCAGTTCCTAATCAACCTCTGCGTCACTACAGCACCAAACTACCAAAACAGCAAATAGAAGCTATCTTAAAACAACTTTATTCTTCCCTATCCCCTGGTTATTCGAGTAAGGAGCGTTTGCGACTTTCCCAAGAAATTTATAACTGGCTGATTGCACCTGCTCAAGCAACACTCCAGAAAAGTAGTATCAAAACTTTAGTTTTCATTCCAGATAGTTTGTTGCGAAACTTGCCAATGGCTGTTCTATATGATGGCAAACAGTATTTAATCGAAAATTATAGTGTTGTTCTCAGTCCTGGATTACAACTATTTCCTCAAGGACTGCAACGCCAAAAATTGAGCGTGTTAGCGGCTGGATTGACGGAAGCACGCCAAGGCTTCAATCCCTTACCTGGAGTTACAGAAGAAATTAAAGAAGTTACTACAGAAGTTAATTCACAAGTGTTGCTAGATAAGAAGTTTAGCAGAGACAGTTTAAAAGCGGCGATCGCTAATAAATCTTTCCCCATAGTTCACCTTGCTACTCACGGTCAATTCAGTTCCAACCCAGAAGAAACCTTTTTGTTGACCTGGGGCGATCGCATTTCCATTCAAGATTTTGACCTGTTGTTTAAAAACAGAAGTCAAACAAACATAGAACCGATTGAATTATTAGTGATGAGTGCTTGTCAAACAGCTGTAGGTGATAATCGTGCAACATTAGGTTTAGCTGGATTTGCTTTGCGTTCTGGTGCTAAAAGTACTCTTGCTAGTTTATGGTCAGTAAATGATGAGTCTACTTCCTCCTTGATGAAAGAATTTTATCACCAATTGAGTAATCAAAAACTAAACAAAGCTGAGGCATTGCAACAGGCACAAATCAAAATTATGGCTAATCCTTTATACAAACATCCTTATTTTTGGTCTTCTTTCGTTCTTGTCGGTAATTGGTTGTAAATATAGCAAAAGAGGTGAGAATGGTTAAGTTTAATTCTAAAATATTTTTATTTTTCACTATTAGCGGCACATTAATAGTTTTGACAGAAAATTCTACATTAGCAAGCCTTCTCCCTCAAGAGAATCCAACCGTTACCAATCAAGTTCTCATTAGTGTGGAATTTAAACTGCCCAAAGATGCAGCCCCCAAAACCAGCGTTGGCGGTGGCGTTCGCGGACAAGTCCAATTCGCCTTACCCGGAGGTTCAGCACCTAGAACCAGTGTTGGCGGAGGTACAAGAGGTGATGTGCAATTCGCCCTACCTGGAGGTTCAGCACCTAGAACCAGCGTTGGCGGAGGTACAAGGGGTGATGTGCAATTCGCCCTACCTGGAGGTTCAGCACCTAGAACCAGCGTTGGCGGAGGTACAAGAGGTGATGTGCAATTGACTCTACCTAGTGGAAATTCAACCCCTAGAAGCAGCATCGGTGGTGGTACAAGGGGAAAAACTGCACCATTAACAGCATTAGTTCCCCCTACCAAACAGGGACGCACTGTGTTAGCAAGCCCCACAATTTTTGTCTATTTGCCTCCAGTTGGCGCAGAAACCGTATTTTTCAGCCTCCAAGACGAAGACGGAAATCCCCATTATTCGACAATGCTAAAAGTTCCTCCCGATGGCGGTGTAGTTAGTATTACGTTATCTCCAGCAGCACCACCTTTAGTAATAGATAAAAATTACCTGTGGTATTTTGCACCTATTGAACCAGGCGGAATTCTCCGACCTGATAATTATTCTGTAACAGGCTGGATAAAACGAGTCAAGGCTACATTTAATGAGCAGGAGTTAGCCTCATCCCCTGTGGAATTAGCCACTAAATATGGTGAGGCTGGTATATGGTATGATACCCTAAAAATTTTAGCGGCGGCAAAGCGATCGCAACCAAATAATAAAGCTTTCGCTACTGAATGGCACGATTTACTCAAGCAAGTTGGACTAGAAAATATTGCCTCTCAACCATTGACAGAAGCTTTTTAAAGAATAATGTGGGAAAAACTCAAAAAATCACTTAAAAAATGGCAAGGAACGCTGATAATTACTCCCTGTGTTGCAGGATTGGTCATTGCAGGGAGTAATATAGGTGTTTTTAGAATTTTAGAATGGGTAACTTTAGATCAATTATTTCGTATTCATCCGCAAGAAGCTATAGACAAACGAATTGTAATTGTCACAATTGATGAGCCAGATATTCAATATGTCAAGCAATGGCCGATGTCTGATCGCGTTATGGCGAAAATGATTCGCAATATCAAAGCACAACAACCAAGAGCGATCGCCATCGATATTTATCGAGATTTACCCGTAGAACCGGGACACGCAGAACTTGTCAAAGAATTTCAAAATACTCCCAATTTTATTGGCATTGAAAAAATTGCCGGGAAACCAGTTGCACCACCACCAATTTTAGCTAAACAGAGTCAAGTAGCTGCCAACGACTTACTCTTAGATACAGATGGCAAAATCCGACGCGGGATTATTTTATTAGGTAAACCTGATCAAAGTTTAGCTCAAGGGCTAGGAGTTAAACTAGCCTTAACATATTTAGAAAAAGCAGGCATTGAATTGAAATTAATCAACGCAGATAAACAAATCTACGGTTTAGGCAAAGCTAAGTTTGTACCTTTATCTAGCAATGATGGGCAATACAACGAAGCTGACATGGGAGGATACCAAGTTTTAATTAATTATCGAGGAGGGCTAGACAGTTTTACTCATATTTCCATGACCGATATTTTAGAGAATCGCATACCTGCTAATTTTATACGAGATCGCCTAGTTTTGGTCGGTGCAAAAGCTCCCAGTTTAAATGATAGCTATAGTACCCCTTACAATAGCAATTTACTTTTTCCTACAGAGCTAGTCCCTGGAGTAGTAGTTCACGCAAATCTTACCAGTCAGATTCTCAGCGCCGCCATAGATGGCCGTCCAATGATGCGAGCTACCGTTAAACCTCTAAACTGGTTCTTAATCATCTTTTGGTCTAGATATAGTGCCACTCTTGGTACAATTTACATTAAAAAACGTTGGCTGACCATAGGTGGTTTATTACTGGCTGTGGTGATTATTTTTAGCAGTGCTTACATTGCCTTTCTTGGTGGTTGGTTAATTCCTGTATTTACACCATTATTAACTGTTATCAGCGCATTAATAATTGGTCTTGTACAGGTTTTATGGAAAAATCTGATGCTTTCCTATCGGCAATTAGAAGATTACGCCCACAACCTAGAAATTAAAGTTCAAGAACGCACTGCTGAACTAGCCGAAGCTAATGAAGAAATTAATATTCTCAATGAAAAACTCAAAGGAGAAAACCTCCGCATGAGTGCCGAACTCGATATAATTCGGCGAATGCAACAGATGATTCTCCCAAAACCAGAAGAACTAGAAGCTATTGAAGGACTAGATATTGCTGGCTTTATGGAAGCTGCGGATGAAGTCGGCGGCGATTACTACGATGTACTGCACATTGACGGAGTAGTAACTCTTGGTATTGGAGACGTAACTGGACATGGACTAGAAAGTGGATTGTTAATGTTAATGACACAAACAGCAGTTCGCCTCCTCAAAGAAATCCGCGAATCTGATTCAGTGCGCTTCTTTGACACACTCAACCGCACCATCTGCAAGAACGTGCAACGGATGAACTCTGAGAAGAACTTGACATTGGTGATTCTCAACTATGCTCAAGGGCAAATAAGTATCAGTGGACAGCACGAAGAAACAATTATCATCCGCAAAGGTGGGCAAATTGAGCTTATTGACACAATGGACTTGGGTTTTCCCATTGGTTTAGATGATGACATAACTGATTTTATTAGCGATATAACCCTGGAATTACAACCAGGTGATGGGGTTGTCCTCTACACCGATGGTATTACCGAAGCCAAAGACATCAATAAAAATCAATACGGACTTGAACCGTTATGTGAAATAATCAGTCAAAACTGGCACAAATCAGCATCAGAAATTAAAGATGCAGTAATTTTAGATGTGCGACGACATATTGGTAAACAAAAAGTATTTGATGACATCACATTGCTAGTATTCAAGCGACGGGAAGAAGTTTATAAAAGTTAATATCGGCAAATATAAACAATGCTCTAGAATCCAAAATGAGTTATGAAAATCTCCGATTCTTCTCTTTGTGCATCTACAGTTAATTTATTTTCAAAAATGATTTAGAACTGCTATACGATCATTAACTTAGATTTTTAGCTTATTGGGCATTGCATAATTGCGGTATTAAATCATTAAATTCAACTTTTAAAGTAAGAATTCAAGAGTCATAATTTATAAAGAATCTAGAATGCGTAATGTATTTCTTCATCAAACTTTTTTCTGATTATTTAACTATTTTGCCTCATGAATTCTTACCTTTTAAAACTCTTTTTATTTGCGCTTAACCTGCATTTATGTACAATTATTTTGAGATCAAAAAACTATGATTCCAATATCTACAGTCTCTACTATAATCAAAACTGAATTATTTGGTGATTTTATCTCTGACTTTCGTCCAGAACATGATTCTCTTGAACTTTCTTTTACACCCACTTCTCGCCCAATCAAACAACGTTGGCGTAGCAATCGTCTTTCAGCACATTTTTTTGCAGACTACTTTACCAACTTTTTAGCTGTAGATGAGAATGAACCAAATCAAGAACAAATAATCAAAGAAAGTAAAAGTGCTGTTAGCTATGTCGCCAACGAACTTTTAGAAAATGCTATGAAGTTTAATGATGATAGTTCTAACTACATAGTAAGATTTGGTATTCATTTATTGAATGACGCAGATAGTGTCACTGCCGTGATTTTTGCCAGCAATAGTATTAAACTAGAAACTGAAGCTAAATTGAGAGCAGTTATTGAAAAAATCTTAACTTCAAATACCCATGAAATATATGTGCATCAAGTTGAAAAAAGTGCTGAAAAAAATGGGTCTTCTGGTTTAGGTCTGTTAACCATAATTAATGACTACTCAGCTAAAATTGGTTGGAAATTAGAAACTATTCAGCAAGAATCTATAATCATGGCTGTAACTACAATGGCGCAATTTAAGGTATAGTATTCATCGGTATCTGATTCAAATATTGTTTATTTAGGAAAAGAACATATTATGGTTTTGCAAGAGATTAAAGATGGAGATTACACCGTTGAAGCTGATACAGACTCTGCAACAGTTAACTTTAAAGGAGAATTGAGCCTTGGGGGATCGAGTGAATATGAACCAATTACCAATCTACTCAATAAAATTGCCGCAACCGATCCTGCAAGGATGACTTTGAACTTAAGAGATTTAGCATTTCTCAACAGTTCCGGTATTAGTATGTTATCAAAATTTGTCCTGAGCTTGCGTAAGAAAAAAGGAATTCAGTTGCTTGTCTTAGGTTCAAATACTATGCCTTGGCAAGGAAAATCATTGAAAAATCTAGAACGTTTACTCCCTGGTCTTAAACTTGAAATTGAATAATAAATATACTAAAAAGCTTAAAGCATTGCTACTGCTGGGCTTTAGTTTTTTGGTTCTACGATACTTATTATGATATGTAGTTTTGATAATATTTGAAGCCCTTATCTAATGAGGGTTTTAAACATTATTTTTTGATTTAAGATGGATTTAACATGACAGATAATTAAACAATTATAAATAGAAGCAATAAAACTACTACAATGCTAAACAAACTTTTACCATTTGAAACAAATACTTGGGCTTTTGTTCTAAGTAGCTTACTAATTACATTTGTTGGCGGCATTTTACTTTATGTCATTTTATTTTATGTATTGCGTTCCCTTTTTCGCAAATTTGAACGAGATATTGCCCTAGTTACTCTTAACGTTTCGGCTTATCCGGCTCTAGCTACTTTTGTGTTAGGTGTCCTCAAATTAACCTTCGAGAGTCTGCCTTCAGGTGCAGTGATTGACAGCTTTGAAAATATCATAACAGCCGGAATAATCATATCAATTAGCTATTGGATAGTACAAGTTTTTATTGAAGTTTTTATTTATTACCTGAAGCAGTATACTCAACAAACAGAAGCCATGTGGGACGATGTGCTACTACCTCTCTTAGAAGCAGTAGCTCCTGTTGTAATTTACTTGATAGCTGCTTTTTTGGTTTTACGTTCCTTTGGAGTCGATCTTACTGGTATTTGGGTAGCTTTAGGTGGTGCGACATTCGTAATTGGTTTTGCAGCTCAAGGCATCCTGGCAAACTTCTTTAGTGGTGTTGTGTTGTTGATTGATACACCCTTCCAGTTTGGTGATGTTTTGCGGCTTGAGGACGGTTCTATTGCCATACTAAGAAAAATTGGTGTGCGGGTTACGCAACTTTATGTACCTGATAAACATTATAATATTTACATTCCTAATAGTAATTTACAAAGCCAGAATATTATTAACCTCAGCCGTCCTACAGCTTATTATCATCACTCCAGTCAGGTAGAAGTACTAGTCAAGTATGATATGTATGAAGCTAAACAGATGATAGTAAAAATCATTTTATCTCATCCAGATACGTTAGGAGATATTGATAAAAAATTAGAAATAATTGATGATTACTATCAAATTGATGAACTAACAGAACAACAAAAAATAGGCAAACTGCGCTTAATTGCAGAACAGGAAGTTAACTATAAATTAGAAGAGATTCAAATAGGACTAGAAACACTAGTTGTTACACTCCAGTTTGCCGAAAAGGGTGGGTTAACTCAAGATGAAATTAATAATGTACAGCAGGAGTATAAGGATATACTAGCTTTGATTGGGTTAGAAGCAATTGCGGAAGCTCAAAACAATCGTACTATTTTTAACTTGCAAGAAATCAGAGTTCAAGATTCGTTGATTGAGTTAGTTCGGGAATGGTATCGCATCTGGATTCGCGATCCAAATCTCTTGGATAATGATAGTTACATGATTTCTGAAGAGTGGGAACGTAAACTTAATCTAATCAAGCGGAGATCGCAGCGTTTATACCAAAAAATTTCTAATCCCCAAACTGAAGAAACTCGGATTGATGATTATGTGATGGAATTAAATAAATGGGTTCGTGAACGATTCAAAGAACCGCGACAAAAGTGGCAAGAACCACAAGTTTTAATCAAAGGTACAAATCATAGCGATGATGGCATTACCTATGCTGAATTTAAGCTCAATTTCTTTGTTGATGATATCAAACTAGAGAATGGTAGAAGGGGCGATCGCGTTAGCAGTCAGATATATCAAGAGGTTTTGCAATATCTCAAGTCCAAAAGTGTGAATGATATTAATATTGCCTGAATTCCGCGAAGTGACCGAAAGAGTACCAAGTAAGGTATTGTATTTACAAATATGTAGTAGATTCGCCAACAGTATCCGTTGATACTCACACCCCTTATTGTCGCAACCACCTACATCTTAGCGATTATACCTCTTTGCATTTTTTGAGTTTGGTGATTGCTGGTTCTACTTGTCCGTGCCAAAGTTCGGACTCAATGTCCACCAGGAATTTTTTAGTAGCTTGTATTTTATACAGGTTTTCCTTCAAGTGATACCAATCTAAAATTTCTTGCCGAATATTGGAGCCTGATCTCGAACGGCTGTTTCGATTCCTTCAAAGGTTTCGATTTTTGAGGGTGGCGTGTTTTTATACAGAATCTTGGCGATGGCTTTTACGTGTGCATCCAACTGTTTTTTATCTTCTGGGGTCATTGTCCTTGATCTTGGGATTGAACACAAATAATTCTCTCGAATTCTTGCGTTGATGTACAGTCCCCTTATTCTTCGCGAGGATTCATCGCGAATTATCTTGCCTTCTCCCCCTCTTTTTGCACATTTGGGATGCTCCCAATTGCATTGATATAACGCTACTAATACTTTCCTTTTTCTCCATTCATATAAGTTACATTTTGTCAAAACAAATTAGATGCGTTTCCCCTGTCTCTGTGAGCGACGTATACATAGTGAAATAAGAGAAATTGTTGAGTTGAAGTTAAAACAGAAGCAGT
Organism: Nostoc sp.; assembly: GCF_035638895.1. Classification (GTDB taxonomy): domain Bacteria; phylum Cyanobacteriota; class Cyanobacteriia; order Cyanobacteriales; family Nostocaceae; genus Nostoc. The sequence goes on from NZ_DASQZC010000309.1 coordinate 18,364, forward strand.
AAATCGAAATTTTTTCTAAGTTCACGCTTATAGTTAATATTTCAACTTACGCAGCTAGAACTGTACTTTAATTCAGGCTTGGGATTAATGTAATCTTGCGACTTTAATTCTGTGATTACCTTATCAATGCTTTCCTCAATAGTTTCCTCTGACGTGTAGCAAACAATGTCGGGATATAAAGGTTCTTCATAAGGATCATTAATGCCTGTAAAGGATTTAATTTTTCCATCTCGTGCCATGGCATAAAGTCCTTTGACATCTCTAGCTTCACAAACCGGAAGTGGCGCGTTTACATAAATCTCAATAAAATTGTGGGTTGTCTGCCGCAGTTCTTCTCTTATTTCCCGATAAGGGCTAATCGCAGCAACGATAACTACTATTCCATTTCGGCTAAGTAGATTTGCAACAAATCCAATCCGACGGATATTAATTTCTCGGTCTTCTTTACTGAAAGTTAAACCCTTTGACAAGTTGGTTCTAACTACATCACCATCTAGAACTTCCACTAAGCAATCACGCTCCTTAATATCTTCCTCTAGTCTTCTAGCAAGCGTGCTTTTACCTGCACCACTAAGTCCGGTTAACCATAGTATTAAACCTTTTCTTTTTCTTTCCATAGTTCCTCAGTAAAATTGATTGTTTGAGAAGCTGCCTGTAAACATTATTTAGGTCTGTGAAATAAGACTTTCGTATCATGAGTAGCTAAGTAAATATACTTCATACGAGGTATCCTATCCCTCCAACAATCTTTTTTTTAGTCGGCTTTAGATTTACTTTATAAATCTTCTCTCATTCCACCAGGACATCATTGTGGCACCTGCTCGTACTCGCCGACCTCGAAGACGTGATGGGCACCAGCCTGCCTCAGAACCCACTCTCCTATTCTGGGCGAGAGTGCCGTAAGCGCTAAAAGCAGGCGAATCGGGCGTGGACTGACTACGACTTCGGGTAGGTCGTGTTCGATGGCGCGAATGATAGCACAGGACACTGCATATACTGAGGTGGTACCTAAGATAAAAGGTGCGCGATTGCCACCTGAGGACAGTCTATCTGCGTACATCCCCACCTCTTTGACAAAACCTGGACAGATGACAGAGGCGCTCACGCTGGATTTACGCACTTTCAGTGAGAGGCGTAAGGAGCGCGTAAATCCCACCAGACCGTGTTTGGTGGCACTGTATGATTCACCACCACCAACCCCGAATAATCCACTTAGCGAAGCAACATTAACAATGTGCCCTCGATTCTGCTCTAACATTACTGACAACACTCGTTGGGTGAGAGTCATAGCCGCAGTAAGATTGACCGCGATAGTCTGTTCGATGTTTCTGAGCATACTCTGCTCAGAAGTCGATAGCATCACAACACCTGCATTGTTAATCAACAGGTCGATCGTTCCGAATTTACTGAGGGTTTGCTCAACAAGGTGGGCTTGTGCATTGGGATCGGTGATGTCAGTGGGGATGGTTAGGATCTGCGCCTGCGTCTGCTCCTTAGTGATGTCATGGCGAACTGCCTCCAATGCCTCAGCAGATCTTGCCGCCAAGACAATGCGGACTTTTCGCTCTGCTAGAGACTTGGCAATCTCTACTCCGATACCCCTAGATGCACCTGTAATGATAGCGGTAGTGCCAGAAAGTTCTCTCATAGATAACTCCTGATTATAGGGTAAACGAGTAGGCAGCAAAGGACATGCCCGCGCTACCTACCCAGCCAGCAACACGGTCACCCCGATTAACAAGTCCGTTGTGCCAAGCCAGCGCCAGACCCGCAGGAACCGAGGCAGAAACAAGATTTCCATACATTGGGTAGATATGCTGGATTTTGTCCTGCACACCGGCCTTCCTCGCAAATCGGTTCCACTCTCTATAGGAAGAGGCGTGGGGAAAAATACATTTAATATCCGGTTGAAGGTTGTGAATCTCACGCATTAAGCTAACGCATGGCTCCAAGCCATGGGTATGAAGCTCCTGTCCAAAGGAAGTGAAGTGAAGTTGACCATTTCTACCAATGCGGTCATTTTCGTTTGAGTAGAGTCCCAGTCCGAAAAGGTGTATAGTACAGAGGTCAGCTAGGTCGGGGCGGGACAAAAAGCGCCAAGTCCAAGGGTTATTTGGATCTGCCGAAACTAGGGTAGCAGTAGCCGCATTGCCAATAGTATAACTGGCAAAAGTCCATTCCACTTGGTGGAGGTTTTGGAGTTGATAGTTGTTTGGAAACAGATAACCCCCCTCTTGAGTGCCGAACTCTGCGTTGACAATTAGGATACGTCGGTAGCGTCCGGTAAGGAAAAATCCTTCGGCGATATGCATCGCTCGACTCCAACTCATACATGCGTCAACTAAATCAAAACACTCTACCTGTCGCATTTCCAACGCATGAGCTACTAAATAGGACTGTCCAGGCTCTAGAAATCCCTTGGAAATGCCCACATAAATTAAAAGATCTATCTCATCCTTATTCACTCCTGCTTCAGTGAGTGTGGCAAACACTGCTTTTTTAATGTGATCCAAGGGCTTTTCACCTTCTGCCAACCAACGGCGGCTTTTAGCTCCAGACAAGTGTAGTAATTTATTGATCCGTGTCAAAGTTTGTTCTAGATCGCCATTGAAGGTGTTCTGGCTATGTTGACGTATTAGATCGATAATTAGCTCATTGTCTTTTTCCTGCGAAGGCATCGATACATTTACAGCTTCAATACGCATGGCTAACCTAAGTATTTATAGATTGATAATTATGGATTCAGAATGTATTTTTGGTAATAATCGGCAAAACGCTTACGCACCAAAGCCTCAGTGGTATCAAAGTCTTCAGCCGAGTAGAGATGCTTGCCAAACTTCTCTTTGGATCGGTGGGCGACAAACTGCTCGATATGTCGGGACAACTCGTCGGTAAAAGTCAGATTCAATTGTTGGTAAATTTGCTGCACGCAGGTAATCGGATCGCGTACCAGCATATCGTATTGCACATCTACCCAGGAATGTCCGGATGACCGAGCGGCTTCTGTGGTGGTAATAAGGTGTTCCAGATAGGTCATATTGAACTCAGTCATGCGTTTGATATCTAAGGACTCGGTTACTATAGCGTGCAAAGAAAAAATTAGGCTGTGCAAACTTGGTACTACCTGAGCAGGGTCGCGATGGATCTGCACAAGGCGCACGTTAGGAATGACGTCGAGCAGAGCGTCGAGTGCACCCATGTGAGCAGGAGCCTTGAGGGTTAAACGATGACTAGGAGTTTCACGCTGAAAACGTTGTAAATACCACCGATATACCTGGTAAGAGTCATGCTTATTCTGATGTTGAAGCCAGTGCAGATACTCATATACCGGCGCAAATACCCAAAACGACAGACTCAAGAGTGTGGTGTCGAGCAGAAGCATACACTCCTCCGGATTGTCCGTATCAAAGTGATGTTTTCTATCAATTGCCGCATTCATACGCTTGATATTAGCTAGTTTGCGGTTCAGGTTTTGACGACGTAGTTCGGGTTTGGAACCTGCAATAGGTTCCATTAACTCCCAAAATAACAGCGGCCTAGCCTGAGGGTCTAAGGCGAGAAGATGATGCAGAAAAGTTGTACCTGATCGGGGGAGACCGATGACAATAACTGGTGGCTCAAGTGCTATATTAGAAACTTCGGGTTCCAGAGTCCGTGCGTGCACATAGCGAAGGCGATTGACTAAGGCACGCACAATATATTCGCGAATGCTTACTCGACCCACAAAAGAGAAATGCGTATCTGCTTCACATGAACGACACAGCACCTCCAGTGCTTCAGAAAAAAGTGGATTTTCATCAAAATCGCTCAGCTTGCTTTGCCACATAGCAATTTCGCGTAGCATATCCGGCTCGAATGGTGCCAGACGAATTCCCAATCGACGAACTTGGCGTTCAGTCTGGTTTAATATCTGTAGGTGTAATGGCAGCTTTGGAAGTTCGGTCTTGAAAAATCCTTGCATATTTGTATGGCAAATCCGGCGTTGCATTATATAGGGATGAATAGAATAGGTTTTCTAAAGTAACTGATCCATATTTATCACTAGACATCTCCAAAATAGTAACATTCTGTGGTAAAAAACTTACGGGGGGACAAAAAGGGCTAGGACTTACGCATTGACAGAAGCAACGCATCTTATTTCCTAATAAAAACTAAAGAAGGTTTTAAAATGACATTAATAATTCAGAACTTACGCATTGACAGGAATCTGACTATGTGAATTTAAGCCTATCTTTTGTTCCAGATGTTCCAGAATGAAGTCACGAGCCACCTGAAGAGACAAATTTCTCTGGACTTCATACCAGTTTTCAATTAACTCTTGAGTTCGCATTAATTCTAGTTGTGTGAAAGCGCGGATAGCGCTAAAAAAGTGAGTTTTAATGGGAGCATCCCAAATGTGCAAAAATAAATCAAGAAATATTATTCGCGAGAATTCATCGCGAATAAAAACATTGTGAGAGTTTGTGGGATTGATTTGAACTTTTAGAAAGT
>NZ_DASQZC010000310.1:0-18908 GCF_035638895.1 Nostoc sp.
GTCCAAAGTCAAGCGATCGCCCAATCATTCACCCCGTAGGAGTAAAAGATGATTCTTAATTGTGCCACTTGCCCATTTTTTCAGCAATCGGTCAACATCCAAAAAATTGGATTCTGTCAGCGCCATGAGGAGGTAGTTAGAAGCTGCGCGAGCTTGTGTAAGAGTGCCCAAGTTGCCAAAGGATAAATACTAACTGGAGGGCCACATCAAAGCAAGCGCTCGCGCTTGTGTTGGCAGCGTCGAGATGCCGAATTAAGAAGCGAAGCGACACCCCATCACCGCGATGGGGTTTTATAAAAGCGTGGGTGTAACATAACAGCGATTTTATTCCTGGTAAGTACCTTGCCAGGACGCGTTCAAACTTTCTGGCAAACATACCTTAGACTCAGAGTCCAAATGATTACCGAATAAATTTTGAATTTCAGCTATTAGCTCTTGCCATTTTTTGAGAAAGATATAAAATGAATTGATATAGCTATTAATAAACAAAATTCAATATGCCAACTCCGAAAGGAGGGAGCCACTCAGGTGATACCTAGTGGCTTTTTTATTTAATGCCTAGTGAACATAAAAAGCTTTTAGGCATTTGATGACAACGGCTATTGAATATGTTTGTTAATCAAAGGTAAAAAATTATGTCAAGAGAACTGAAAAATGATTCTAGTTAATCTAAAAATCAAAAATTATTCCACTTTTTTTGTAATGACGAATAGTTCAATCAGCACCCTAATTGTTATCTCATCAATAAGGAACCATCCATGAACAAGAGAACTAAAATCCAGAATAAGTCTAGAAAAGAGCATCAGAAAAAGCCCATTTGTAAGGGCATAAAATCAACTCGCGGTCAACCAGAACATTATTCAGAAATCAAAAAATGTGTGTCTATTGGTATCACCCCAACTGCTTTAGCTGGATTAGATGAGCTAAGTCAACAACTGGCTATTTCTCGCAGTGAGATGATTGAGCGTATTGGGCGCGGGTTAATCAAATTAGTAGATGATGCTACCCCTAGCTAATATATAAAACCTAATTTGTCTCTCAACTCGAAAAACCTGTTATTTTTCCCCGATGTTAATTCATCAATAAACCAATTACCACCCATGCTCAGGATTTATTTAAGACCAGTTATTTATTTACTTTGAGCTATTTATTTATTAACGTTTATTGATAAAAAACTACTCATTATCTTTCTGTACCAATATTTTCAGGTCTTATTGAAAATTTGGCACTTCATCAAAAGGATTTGCGATAAATCCGTAGTCTGACCATTAATTGTTAATAAATCTGACTCAATTGATTTTTTTCTCTAAGACCTAATCTATCTCATCTTAAGTCTTCTATAAGACTTCATCAACAATTTGAGTTTGACAAACCTATTCGGAGTTTTTTATTATGAGCAACAATCCTCAAAATTTGTGGGAAGTTTATCAACTTTATTGCATTTCTTTAACCACTATTTATTCCTCTCAACAATTGCAGAGGATTCTCAATGAGATTAATTCGGCTATCTTCAGATTTTTGTTAACTGAATTCGGTTTTCAACGCCAGCATCCCCATAAGAAGATGACTCTGGCAGAAACGGCGGCGGCTAAAGCTCATCTGCAATCATTACCTACAAGTTTATTACCTCAGGTAAGACCCGCAATTCAGAGAGCCTTTGACAAATTGGAGGTGTCTGGGGCTAGTCGTAATACTTATGGTGCCAGAATTAATCAGTTGGTGACTTGGGCTGAACTTGAAAGTTGGTGGCCGGGTAATCTGCGGCGGACAGAAAAGTTTCGCTCTCAGTGTTGTCCACCCAAGGTGAATTTGTATGGGGATATGTCCAATACGCCTTTAATGCCGGGTAAGGGTAAATCACTGCCTTATCGCCTGCAACCACAAGAAACTCCACCCCAATTGCAGGCCGAATTGAATGAATTTTATCAATTTATGACGGTTGCTAATTGGCAGGGACGAGTGATTGAAGGGGTGAAAGAATCAACGGCTCAAGGACACTCAAAGAATATCGAGCTGTTTCTGGGTTGGTTTTCCAAATACCGCTCTCACTATGCTCTTATGGAGAAGAATGAACTGTCGCTGTCATTAATTTTTCCTTTGGTGACAGAACAAGAGCTAGAACAGTTGACTCCCAAACAGCAGCAAAAGCTGTGGAAGACTCACAAGGCTTACTTAGAAGCGTGGATTTGCGATTATTTCAATTTCTTACAGTCTGTGATGCATTCCACGAGTCCGAGAACTCGTCATCTCAAGCTGTTATCAATTCTGATTCTCGGTAAGTTCTTGTACCGTGATTGGGTGGAAGATAAGTCAGATTACGGCAATATTCCCTTATTTAAGCTGGTGAACAATCTTTTAAAACGGGAAGTCGATGCGATGCAGGAATGGTCGCGCAATCGCTATTATGTTGCTGACCAGTCGCTCAAATGGCCTGATGTGCCAGAGGGGAAATCTGCACTCTCTGTGGTGCAGTCAACTGTAGTTGAGCCGTTGCGATTGTACTGCCGACCTCGCAACAATCGGGGCAATTTTCGTTCGCCACAGCAGATAGCTATTAGTCATCAGGAGTTTTTAGCTTGGGTTGATTTGGGGTTAAGTCCGGCTCGTCGCCAACAAGAGGCGAGGAATTTGAAGGTGGCACTGTGTTGTCCGGTGACGCGACCGGCTGATGTGCCGGCTAATGGTTTGTATCATCCTTTGCCTCCCAATGCTGTGCGGGATAAACGTGCTGATAGCACGCTGGAGGATAACTATATCTACAAAACTTATACTTATGAGGGTAAGTACTACCAGGATGGGGTGTGGGTCAAGGATATCCAAGATTATAAGACTCGCAAGTTTCATGGTCACAAGTCATTCCAAATTCCCAATCACCAGTTTGGGGATGGTAGTTGTGTTTATGAGTATATTGAACGCTATCTCTATGGTTGGTGGCTGCCTGGTAATTATAAAAATTCCCAAACTTATAGTTGGTGGGATGAAGGGTTACAAGGAGTCCGGGGACGTTGGGTGACGGCGGGGCGAGCTGAGTTTACGCCGCTAGATACTTGTTGTCTGCTCCCAAATTCTAAGTCGCAGATGTGGTCTTGGGGATATTTCTTTATTGTGCCTGATGTGGGCAAATGTTATACGGATAGCACGTTTGCTAACTTTTTTGCCTATCAGGCACATACGCTGATTGGCAAGAGGATAACGCCGCATACGATGCGCTATATTTGGGCGACTTGGGGTTTCCAAGTGGGGCTGTCGGATGCACAATTACGGTCTTTGGCTGATGCTATGGGTTCTACGGTGGAGACGCTGCGTTCGATGTATGAACGCTGTACTCCGTCCGAGAAGCGGCGGTTAATTAAGGAGGCGATTGATGAGTTATTGTTTGCTGATGCTGGTAATGATGATGAGGTAGTGATGACGAATGTGGCTGATTTACAAGGGATTTTTCAGTCTATTCAGTGTTTGAGTGACCAGCAGCGTGCTGAGTTGATCAAAATGCTTAAGTCGTCATAGTCCTGACTTAGGCTGTAGCTCACCCGAAGCGGGCGCAAGTTAATAGACTTGTCTCAAGCATAAGAGAGCAAATTTCTACCTCTGCTCATTTCTCATTGCAGAGGTAGAAGCACGCTTAATTGCAGATTCAACGAAATTCTAACAACGTGAAATCAATCATCTTCGCCATCAATTCAACGTTTTAGCCCTAATGTGTACTACTGACTATATATGTGACGAATGGCGCTCATCAAGGCGATCGCAAAACATAGATTTTAATCAATGCCCATCAAGTAATAGTGATGAAATTAATGCGAGTTTTGGGGCGGTTTTAAGAAAATGTAGTAAGAAACGGAATTGATTGACTTGCCCAAAAGTTCTGTTTATAAGGGTTATAGAGGGGAGCGACCCCGAAACTTTCTTGCTATGTCGCAGCTATTTCAATAGAAAAGTATGAGTTAGTTTTGTCACATCCACATAAACATTGTTGACGTATAACGACCAAGATCAGCAGCGGAAGATTACCTTGACATCATCACTCTTTTGGAGACTCGCTTGCGCGAAAAATTATGGCTAATAAGCGGTAATTTTATCTGAAACGTCGAGCCTTTACCTTCATTGCTCATCACATGAATGTGACCGCCGTGAGCCTGGACAATTTGTTGAACAATCGCCAATCCCAACCCAAATCCGCCGCTTTCTCTTGCACGTTCTGTGTCAACCCGGTAGAAGCGATCAAAAATGTAAGGTAAATCTGCCTCTGGAATTCCAATTCCAGTATCGATGACCTGAATTACTGCCCGATCTGGGTGAGGTTCTAAGCGTAACCAGATAGTTCCACCAGACAGGGTGTAATTGCAGGCGTTGTTGAGCAAGTTTTCAACAGCTTGCCGTAGCAAATCGGGGTCAGCCCACAACTTAATAGGTTGTTCTGGTAAATGGCTGATCAACTTGATCGACGCTTTTGCAGCAACAGTAGTATAGTAAACGGCTAAATCCTCCAGCAAGTTATTAAGATTTACTTTTTTGAGAGATTCCGGAGTTAATTGTCCTTGATGGCGAGCTAACAGCAGTAGGTTATTGACCAAGGTACTCATCGACTTCGTGCTATCAATAATGTTCTCTAATGTGGGATGAAGTTGAGGACGGTCTGTTGCCATTAGTAGGCCGACTTGGGCATTGGTCAAAATCGCAGAAAGGGGCGATCGCAATTCATGAGAAGCATCTGATGTAAAGCGTTGCAGCTGGTTATAGGCTGACTGAACGGGCTGCATAGCTATGCCACCAAGCACCCAACCTGTAAGTCCAATAAACCCCAGCGCTACAGGCACAGCTAGGGTCAACATTAACTGAAATTCTCTGAGATCGTTTTGAGCCTCTGTCAGCGGAATGGCAACTTGAAGATAGCCGATGACCGAATTTCCTCCTTGAACAGGTAACGTGACTTGACGAAGCCAAAGCGCCTCACCTGTTAATTGGTCAACAGATTTAATCGTGAGAAACCCAGATGCTGTTTTTAATTGTTCTGGAGGTGGAGTACCAAAAAAACGCTTGAGTTTGCCATTCTGCTCATACCAGCGAACATAGACCAGTTCAATATCAGCGGGGTGAGAACCACTACCCAATAGCGGTATATTGCTCAAATCGACTTGTTTTTGTCCTTGATACAGCCGATACTGCGAACTGGCTGCCATTAGCTCTGCTCTTTTATAAAGCTGTTGATCTGATGCTTTGAGCTTATCTTTTACTTCAAGATTATAAATGACTCCAGCAAAGAGAACGAGAATGCACCCCATTGAAAGGGTAAACCAACGAGCTAAGTTACGACGACTGCGGTTAAACACAAATAGAAGAAGAATTCAGAATTTAGAAGTCAGAATTCAAGATGTAATTAAATCGGGGTAGCATTCCACTTGATTGTAGACTCTCAAATTAATAAATCTCAAGATGGTTCTGGAGGGTTGAGGCGATAGCCCATGCCGTAGACGGTTTCAATCCAATCTCCTGCTGCTAATGTTTGCAAACGTTGGCGAAGTTTACGAACTAGAACGGTGATTGCATTGCTTTCTGGCTCACTACCCCACTCCCATACGGCTTGCTCAATTTGGTTACGAGTCAGGACTTGCTTAGGATGACGCATGAAGTACTCTAGCAACTGAAATTCTTGGCTGGAAAGGGAGACAATCGCCCCTTGTCGCTCCAAAATTAGTGTATCGAGATGAAGTTGCAGGTCTGCCAAGCAGAGGGTGTCTCCTTGCCAGAGGGGCGATCGCCTCCTCAAAGCTCGCACCCGTGCCATGAACTCTACGATATCAATCGGTTTGACGAGGTAATCATCTGCTCCTGCATCTAATCCTATGACTTTATCGGGTGTGGTATCTTTTGCCGTGATCATTAATACGGGAGCTGTTTTTCCTGCCGCCCGATACTGTTGACACAAACTCACTCCACTAATCCGAGGTAACATCCAATCCAAAATTAGCAGGTCATATTCTTTTTCAGTCAAAAGCCATTGAGCGGTTTCACCATCCTTGACACCATCAACGTTGTGTCCAGCCTGTGAAAGAACCATTTGTAGCGGCATTAATTGCTTTGGATCATCCTCTACCAGTAAGATTTTCATCACCTTTGTGGGCTTGGGCTTATTTAGAATAATGCATTGAGGCAATTTCAACGTCTTTCATCAGTCAGAATGAATGTGTGATTAAGTATAACTTGGCAAAATCACAGGCAGGTGTAGTGTGTGGCATATTAGCAAACGTTGGCTGCAAGGGCTGGGATTAGAATTTTGGTTGCCTCTACCACTAGTAGCGATTGTATTTTGGTTTGGCTGTAGTTTTCTAGCTGCTGGGCAGTTAAGTCAATCCTACTCTACAGAGAAAAAACTTCAGTCAGATACTCAACTAGAAGCACGGCTATCAGTTAATGTGTTGCTGATTAACGCTACTGTTAACCGAACTCAGAAAATTACTCAGGTAGAAGTCGAAACAGCAGACCCCATCTTGAAGCGACTGGAATTAGAACTTCCAACAATAGAATTCAGCCAGATAGAAGTGACAATTGCCCAAGAACTAGGGCTACCTCGTGAGGATGTTAGGAAGTTAGTGCGCTATGAGATTATGAATTGACATTGACAAATGTGTTCTGCCTTTGTTTTCAATGTTTGGTTCATGGCTTCAAACCCCTGGCGAACACCAATATTTAATCGACGAGCCAGCAGAGGCACTAGTAAGCCGTGGAAAGATTCTTGCTGAATGAAGCGAACGCGATCGCTTGCTAACGGCTCAATGATAAAGCTGTGTTCGCCTATCAATAGTCCTGGTATCAAAAAATGCCCTGACCAGCACAATTTGCGATTGGGTTCTACGGTAATCACAGTAGGTCGAAAGGTCATAATATCTGTACCCGGAGGCTGAAAGTGAACGGTTAGCTGTGCCCCTTCGTTCAGCGAGCCACTAATTTGACGAATAAACAAATTCCAACGTGGAAAACTGGCAAAATCAGTGAGTAGGTTCCAGACCTGCTCGTCGGATGCCTGAATTTCGATTTCAGTGTAAATTTTCATGAGTGTGATTTAATAGGAAAACCACAATTAAAACGGCTATTCCTGCTAACAAAAACCCGATGTATTGTCGTCATGTTCACTCAGCACAGTCCATGTGAGGGAACTACTGACCTTGAACAATCAGAACTGAACATGGAGCGTGATGAACAACGTGATTGCTCACACTTCCCGCTAAAAGTTCGGCAAATCCTTTAAGTCTTCTACGACCAAGCACAATCAAATCTGCTCCCCAAGTCCTGGCTAAATCACAGATATTAGTCCCCGGATCTCCTGTTTGATAACTGAATTCTGCGATAATACCTTGTTTTTTCGCTTTTTGATAGTAAGCCTGGAGTAAACTCTGTGCCTGTTGTGTTTCTATTTCAAGCTTTATTAAATTCACAGTGACCTGGCTAGAAGATGCTAACTCAATGCTGTGACCAATCATCAACTGAGCAGCGTCTGTTTGGGCTAACTCCAGTGCTTTTGCAAACACTGTTGTAGTAGCAGGTGAATCATCAACCGCGACTAAAATTTTCTGAAAGCTCATATGCAGTTCCAATCATCAATGACTTCATTCACAGGTGTTGTCTTTTAGCTTGAGAGACAAATGTGATTCAAAAGTGAATGTGAGTAGGATAAACGATTTATTCACTTTTCGTTCACATTCATCAGCAATCCTGGAAAAGAACCATATAAACGAAACTAACTCAACTGAGGTTTAAAACGAATACCCGACCTAATATGCTTCATGCTCACACTAGAAAACTATAGTTTTTTGCGATTTGGAGATTAATAAAGCTTCGTTTTAAACTTACTGATTTTTATAGGAGAGTTGTTATGAATTTCAATCCAGTCAAAAATGCAATGGGCATCATTTCTACCCGTCAAACTGCAACACAGGTACTTGATGAACTCAGAGCGATTAACTTTCCGATGCAGAAAATTTCTGTGTTTACTTTAGACTCTGAACACGAAAAGTTGCATAAGGATGCTAATGCGAATAAACATACCATGACTCCAATTGAAGGTGCCAAAGCAGGTGCAATTACAGGAGGAACAGCCGGGGGATTCCTGGCACTCACAGCCGGATTTGGCGTATTAGTTATTCCCGGTTTTGGGCCAGCGTTAGCGGTTGAATCTGTGGTGGGTACGCTGCTGGCGGGTGGGGCAAGTGCGATGTTTGGCGGTGTTTATGGTGCTTTTCAAGGTTGGTTTACTCCCCAAAGGCAAGCTAGACTCTGTGAGCCAACTACTCAAGAAGAATTTTTGGTGACGGTAGAGGGAACAGTAGATGAAATCCATCAGGCAGAATCGATTCTGCGTTACTGGGGTGTGCGAGAGTGGCATATTTATGAATCTAGCAAAAGATTCTCGTAATAACACCAATTTGAAAAAACAAAGGTACAGATTCAAACAGAGAAATCCATATTAAATCTGATGAGTCCTAATTACAAATTAGTTTAACGTTCTTTCAATTTGGAGACACAGATGACAGCAGATATGATCGCTACAAATACTTTTCCTGAGACAACAAAAGATTTACTCAACTATGAATGGCATACTCTGGCTGAACAAGAGGTTGTGCAAACGTTAGGCAGCCATTCCCAAGCAGGCTTGAGTCATGAAGAAGCCACCACTCGGCATCAACAAATGGGTGCAAATCAACTAACTAGTAAAGGTGGAAAAAGTCCTTTGCTAAAATTTTTAGAGCAATTTAATCAACCACTACTATATATATTGCTGACGGCGGGAGTAGTGACGCTGCTGCTGCAAGATTGGATAGATGCGGGGGTAATTTTTGCTGTCACCTTGATTAATGTCATCATTGGCTACATTCAAGAATCGAAAGCAGAAGGTGCGATCGCTGCTCTATCCAAAGCTGTCACTACTGAAGCAACTGTAATTCGCAATGGTCAAAAAACTCGTCTGGCTTCGACTGAACTTGTTGTGGGTGATTTGGTACTGCTAGCATCTGGGGATAAAGTACCTGCGGATCTGCGGCTATTAAGTGTGCGTGGATTACAAGTTGACGAGTCTGCTTTAACAGGGGAATCCGTTCCGGTGGAGAAAGCAACGGCATCGCTAGCTGTCGAAACACCATTAGCCGAACGCAGCAATATGGCTTATGCAGGAAGTTTCGTCACTTTTGGACAGGGAGAAGGGATTGTAGTCGCGATCGCAGATGCCACTGAAACTGGTCGCATCTCGCAGTTAATTGAAAGCAGCACAAATCTCAAAACACCGCTAACGCGGAATATCGATAAGTTTAGCAAAACCTTGTTGTATGTCATTTTAGGTTTGGCTGCCCTGACATTTGCAGTCGGATTAGGACAGGGCGAATCTTGGATTGATGTTTTTAAAGCAACTGTGGCTCTTGTAGTCAGCGCAATTCCGGAAGGATTACCTGCAATTGTCACAGTTACGTTGGCGATCGGGGTTTCGCGGATGGCACGACGTAACGCGATTATTCGCAAGTTACCCGCAGTGGAAACATTGGGAAGTACCACCGTTATCTGCTCTGACAAAACTGGCACGTTAACCGAAAATCAGATGACAGTTCAGAAGATTTATGCGGGTGGACAACACTACACCGCCAGCGGTATCGGTTATGCCCCAGACGGCGAAATCCTAATGAATCAGCAGCCCGTTGATTTTAATGCAGATGGACAGGTTGCTGTTTGGGAATCTCTAGAAGCAGGATTGCTTTGCAATGATTCTCACATCGAATGGCAAGACAGACGGTGGAACTTAGTAGGAACCCCAACCGAGGGAGCATTAATTACGGCTGCTAATAAAGCGGGATTGACACAAGAGAATCTAGAGCAAGAATTACCCAGAATAGATACCATTCCGTTTGAGTCTCAATTCCAGTACATGGCGACTTTGCATGAATTAGATGCAAAGCGAGGGCTGAATGTGATTTATCTCAAAGGTTCTGTAGAGACAATTCTCCAACGATGCGATTACATGCTTGACGCTCAAGGACAACAGGCTGCGCTCAATCCTGCCACAGTAGAACAGGAAGTTGCTCGTATGGCAAAGCAAGGTTTACGAGTGCTAGCTTTTGCTAGAAAAGAAGTTACCTCTAACAAGCGTTCCTTGGAGCGTCATGATATTGATCGCGGACTGGTGTTTTTAGGACTTCAAGGCATAATCGATCCGCCCCGCTCTGAAGCGATCGCCGCAGTAAATGCCTGTCAATCTGCTGGGATTAAAGTCAAGATGATCACTGGGGATCATGCGCTAACGGCAGCTGCGATCGCCCGCCAAATGGGAATTTGCTCGGCTGAAGAACAGGTCTTTACCGGGCAGCAATTAACTCGGATGGATGAAAAAGAATTCGCCCAAGCGGCCGAGCAAGGCATGGTATTTGCGCGAGTTGCTCCAGAACAAAAGTTGCGTTTGGTGAAAGCGTTGCAACTGAGGGGCGAAATTGTTGCCATGACAGGAGATGGTGTCAACGATGCTCCCGCTCTCAAGCAAGCAGACATTGGTGTAGCGATGGGTATAGCAGGGGCAGAGGTTGCCAAAGAATCTGCGGATATGCTTCTAACTGACGATAACTTCGCCTCAATTGAAGCTGCTGTGGAGGAAGGGCGCGGAGTTTACGGCAACTTGCGAAAAGCGATCGCCTTCTTGCTGCCGATCAACGTTGGAGAATCGATGACGATTTTAATTGCTATTCTCCTAGCAACCGTGCTTCCTATCTTACCAATCCAAATTCTCTGGCTGAACATGGTCAGCTCAGTCGGGTTGATTGCTCCTTTAGCCTTTGAGCCAAAATCTGGACAACTGATGCAGCAACCACCACGCAACCCTAGAGAAAAGCTTTTATCAGGTAGTTTACTCCAGCGCATCTTAGCTATTTCTGTCTTCAATTGGGTGGTAATTTTTGGAGTGTTTCAATGGATATTTCAAACTACAGACAATGAAGCCTTAGCTCGCACGATGGCGATTAATGGGTTGGTGGCAGCAGAAGTCTTTTACCTGTTAAGCATTACCCAGTTTTTACCATCTCTAGTTGCCAGAATCCAGGGTAAACGCACACGCGTAGCCTATGCACCGGCAATCGGAATTGTGGTTGTAGTGTTTTTACAATGTCTGTTCAGTCAGTGGAGCATCATGAATCAGTTTTTTGACACCACACCTTTGACATTTACCCAAGCTCTCATTTGTATAGCTGTAGGTTTGCCAATGGTACTTATAGCTCTGATCTTGCAGCGTTTCGATCCGCTCAACTAGGGATAGTGCTAGAGAAGCTACTATAACGGTTTGGGTAAACTCAGGAGCATTATTATTCAGTAGTGAAATTGTCAATCAAGGGGCAACTCTTCATTTCAAATGCGAAGATGGAACTTATAGCCTAAAAAATACGCCAGTTCGGAATGAACTGGAACTTATGACTGCTCTGGCAAGATATCTGCCAGAGCAATCACAATAGTTGCGAGAGCTATCATAACGACTAAAGAAGGAAGCGCGACAGCAGTGGGAGAAATTATAAAGGCTGCGGAAAATATGAGAGGAAGCCATTACCGCGCAAGAAAGATGCGAAGTATTGGCTACTGAAATCCTTACTAATCATGCGTTTTAGCTCGCTAATCAAACTTTTTCTTACTTTTATCAGTATCATCAATAAAAATAGAGCCAATTAAATAAATCCATAGATTTTAATCTATGCTTTAGTTCTCTCTTCAAATCACAAGCAACCCTAGATAATATTGTAATTAATTTAACCTTTAATTACTGAGATACTATGACTATGTAAAAATGGTCAATTTCTAGCTATAAATCTATCTTTGTAATTAATTACATTTGTAAAAATGCTACTTTGTGTATTTGTAAATTTGTAATTGAGGGATTAAGCTTGGTATTGCAACCTTCTGAAATTTGTCATAACGTAATGAATTACATTTTTACAAAAACACATTTATGAAAATTGCAGTTTTGAACCAGAAGGGGGGCAGTGGCAAGACCACAGTATCTATCCATTTGGCTCATGCTTTTTCGATGATAGGGTATCGAGTATTACTTGTTGATACTGACCCTCAAGGCTCAACCCGTGACTGGGCAGCAGCACGTAATGGTGAAGCTCCATTTAGCGTTATTGGTTTGGATCGTCCTATCTTGCACAAAGAATTGCCCAAACTAGCGCAGGGGTATGATTTTGTTTTCATTGATGGTGCGCCAAGAGTTTCTGACTTAACCAGATCAGCAATCATGGCAGTGGATTTTGTGCTGGTTCCTGTACAACCATCTCCCCTAGATGTGTGGGCGGTGCATGAGGTAGTAGAACTGGTACAAGAGGCCACTATATATAAACCAGACTTAACAGCAGCATTTCTAATCAACAGAAAGATAGTGAACACTGCTCTTGGGCGAGAAGTAACTGAAGTTTTAGGAGAATACCCCTTAAGAGTGTTAAAAGCACAGATAAGTCAAAGGGTAGCATTTGCTGAGTGTTTGAATATTGGGAGTACTGTTTTGGAAGCTGCCCCGAAAAGTGCTGCAAGTGATGAAGTCCGAGCAGTTGTTGAGGAAATATTAGAAGCAGCAGAGGAAACAAATTATGGCAGAAGTTAAAAAATCACAAAAACTAAGCTTGAGGCCAGGTGTTCAGAAAACGCCTGTAAAAGATGAAGCAGCAGCGTGGGTGGAAAGTCGTAATGGTGCTGAAACACCTAGTACTACAGGGACAGAAGAAGTTAACAACGGCAAAAGCAAGCGAGTTACTTTTGAAGTTACCCTAGCACAGCACCAGGAGATTAAAATTCGTGCTACCAAAAAAGGTATGACCATTAAGGAATATATGATTGCTCTAGTTGAGTCAGAGCTAAAAAGCTAATGTAATAAATTACTTTATTACATTTGTATTTAATTACATTATTACAACTGTTTGGAGATTTCAGATGCAGTTGGCTCTCGTTGGGGTTTGAGTTAGGGGACAAGACATGGACAAATCTCCGGTAAGCTTGCATCTAGAAAAAGTAACAGAAGATCACGCTCAGATGCTGTACTCGCATCTGAGCAACCCGATTTTATACGAATACCTAGAAGATGAAATCCCAACTCTTTTGGAACTTAAGCAAAAGTTCAAATTCGCTGCACTGGAAAAATCGCCAGATAACGACACTATGACTTGGCTCAAGTGGGTTGCGATACTCCCACAACACCAGTTTGTTGGAGTTGTCGAGATAGGTATTTTCGATGACGCATACGCAGAAATCGGCTTCATGACTTTCGCAGACTTCCAGAATCGGGGGTACGCGTCTACTTACTGCTCAAGAGCGATCGCCTTTGCCTTTATGCGCTTCAACTTGACCGCACTGCACGCTTCAGTAAACGAGCAGAACTATGCCTCCCGTAAGGTGGTTGAGAACCTTGGATTTGAACTGTACAACGTTAATAAAAACGCGGAGTTCGTCAAAGGAAAACTTTCTGATGAACTCATCTACCGTCTGACTTTTTCTAACCCCAACTAAGCAATCGTCTTACGGAGTATTAGCTTAAAGAGATTCTTTTGCGTACAAAAATTGACTTGCACAGTAATTCCTTAGCTGTTTCACGGTCGCCATCTGTAACGCGGAACCCAATGGAGGACTTGTTTAGCGAATTGGGTGTTTATAAGACCTTTGTAAGGTTCACGTTCATATTCGTGACCACCGCGCCAATCCACGTCAGGAAGTAAGGATTGAGCCATTTCTTTACTAGTTTTATGCGCCGAAGAAATGTCATCCGCACACAGTAGCAAGGTCACATGGCCGGGATTATGACAGTATAAAGCGCACCGTGCAGCTTCGGCTGCGTCTTGAACATCAAGAAAAGCACCGTATTCCCAAAATGGATTCCATTCAAAATCGGGCTTGGCTTGCCGATTGGAAATAATAAAATCGTAAGTTTCTTGATCAAATACACCCGGTGGTCGTAGACAAATGGTTGAGATACCTGTGCTATCGGTAAAATATCGGCACATTTCTTCACCCAGCCGCTTGGAAATAGCGTAAGGAGTAACTGGATAACAAGGATGATTGTCGTCTAACGGAAGATAATCCGGTTTTCTCTCACCTTTGAAGATTCCCAAGGCATCAACACTACTGAAGAAAACGATACGTTTGAGTTGTGCCTCTGCTGCCGCACTTAGAATGTGCCAAGTGCCTTGAAGATTGACTGCCATGATTTCATCCGGCGTTTCTTCTGGGCTTCCAAGGAGGGCCGCCAGATGAACTACTGCATCGCAACCAACAAGTGCAGAACGCACTTGGTTGGGATTAAGAATATTATGACCACTTGCAATGTCAAAGCCAATCACTTCACATCCGTCGGCACGCAAAACTTTTTCTACAACCGAACCAATCATTCCTTCATTGCCCGTAACTAATACCTTCATAACGGTGGTGATTTTTACTATTAACTGAATGTCTCATTTATCATTACTTTTTGGTCGAGTAGCGATAAATCCCCCCAGTCAAAATGTTACAAATCACCCCAATCAAAATTTAGGAAACGTCGAGCATTCAGCTTGGTATATTTTTCAGTGTGTTTGATATCCCGGTGTCCGAGGAAGTCTTGAATTTCTCTAGTGTTATAACCCTGATTCACCAGATAATACCCGCAGGCATGGCGCATCATGTGACAGTGAACTTTGATATCAAGCCCCGCCTGCACCGCCAGCCGCCCAATCAGCTTTCGCACCGCATCAGTGGACATCACCTCACCACGCTCGGAAACAAATATATATTTGCTATCAGGCAGCATCTCTCTGAGTTCTTTGAGCAAAGTTATTTCATCATCCCTCAAGGGATGCACCCCAGAATCACTGCCCTTTTCTCTGGTGATGAAAATCTGACGTTCGGCCCACATCAGTGCATCCCATCTTAAACCGCACTTAGCCCCTACAGCTTCCCCCACCCTTAGACCGTGGCGAAACATCATCAACATCAGTGTATAATCACGGTGAGAATAACGAGCTTTACGATCGAGCGCAGCATTCAGCAGAGATCGTACCTCACTTGGTGTAAGGTATTCTCTAGACCTATAATGCTTGTTGGGTAGACGAGTTGGGGGTGGCAGCCTCATTTATTTGTAAGGGTAGTGTCCGGTTTACGCGGGGTATTATGGACAGTCTACTACGCCACGATCCCTATTATTTCGTCAAAAGACAAGCCACTCAAGAGTTATTGCGAATAACTATCAATTAAGAAATACGTCAATCTTGGCCAATGTCTGATTTGGGGTAATGGCTAATTAAAACTTTGATTAATAGGGTTTTCAGGAATAACGAAAATTTTGCAGGCTTAATTATTTCTTACTTCTTACAAGCAGCGCCTGTGTAGCTGCTTGTAAGAAGCGTGTCATATAGGCTGACACCTTGGCGTAAAATAGTAGACTGACTTGACAACCGATGTTTTGGAGCGTGAGCGTCAATCCAATCGCATTGTCTAAAAGCTGCTTCTGACACAGCTTTTAGACAATGCTCGTCGCCAATATGGGGTTCAGCCGGGATACCTGTAAATTGGGACACGTTGTAAACAAATATTACGCAACGTAGTCTAGTAATTTACTAACTTGCCCAAAAATGGTAAAGAAATATTCAAATTTTTGTCCGTTAAAATCAATTCTTCACGCTATTCAGTCCCTTAAACTTGCCCATAAATGACCTTTTTTGGTGATGTTTTCACAAGAAAGGACACGCTCAATCCGGTATCGAAACAACGTAAAATCAAGGGTTTTCAAACACTTGCGTAACATAACTTTACAACGTGTCCCAATTTGCGCGTATCCCGGCTGAACCCCGGTAATGTTTTCAGCCCTTGCATCGCGGCTTATAGCAGCTTCGCTACTTTCTCCCCATTATGGGAAAAGTCTATCTACCGCTTTAAATTCTTAAACCTCGTAAAATGTGGCTCAAACAGCAGCTTGATTGTGCCAGTGGCCCCTTGCCTATTTTTCAAAATACTTACTTCTGCAATACCTCGATCTAGGCTATCGGGAGAGTAATATTCATCGCGGTAAAGTCCCAAAACTATGTCAGCGTCTTCTTCAATCCTGCCCGAATCCCGCAAATCAGAGAGCATTGGTCGTTTGTTAGTCCTATCTTCCACACCACGGTTTAGTTGGGAAAGCAACATAATTGGGACATTACACTCTCGCGCTAGCAGCTTAAGCTCTCTTGTAACTTGTCCTATCATTTGGGTTAATCTGTTGCTGCTGCTATCAACCATCAGCTGCAAGTAATCAATAACAACCAACTTTACCTGCCCATGTTGTGCTATTGTTTTGCGAAGTTTACTGCGGATTTGAAGTGGAGTTGAGCTAGTTGAATCATCAATTATCAGTGGTACTTCATGAATATCCGCAACTGCTTGTCCTAATGCTTCCCATTGAGAATCTAAAAGTTTCCCAGATTTCAAATAGATCATTTCAATCCCTGATTCCGATGATAAAAACCTTTTATTTATTTCTTCGCCCGACATTTCCAAACTAAAAATCATAGTTGGAGCGTTGTATTCCCTAGCAATACTAAATGCTAGTTGATGCGCCAGAGAACTCTTGCCCATACCTGGACGACCGCCACCAATAATCAGTTCGCCTGGGTGGAATCCACCGCCAGTAAGTGCATCCAAATCATAAAATCCAGTAGCGATACCAGGCTCTTGCTCTCCTTGAGATATACGCTCTATCTCGGCAAAATTTATAACGCTAATATCCCTATTCATCCGCACTGATTTGTCGGTTTGGGTTTCATGGCGAATAGAAAATATTTTCTCTTCGGCTGCATCTAAACGTTCCGCTAAAGGCACTGATTCGTCATAGGCTAGTTTCAGGATTTGATTGGCAGCAGATATTAACTTCCTGGTGAGGTATTTCTCCATGACGATTTGAGCCAAACCATCAATATTGACTGCCGATACAGTGCGGTCAACGAGGCTTGCTAATTTGTTTCTGCCACCAACCCTTGTTAGTAAATCATTGTCAGAAAGCCAACTTGTAACAGTGAGCAAATCTATATGCTTATGCTTTCTTGCAAGTTGCAAGGCAGCGTGGTAAATATCCTTGTGAGCTTGAATATAAAACGCTTCTGCAACCAAAGTATCTGCTAGCATTTGTGTCGCTTCAGGGTCTAAGAGGATGCCACCCAAGATTGCTTCTTCTGCCTCAATATTTTGGGGTGGCAGTTGGTCATTAATACCCGCGAAATCTAAAGTCTGTGTCATCTGAGTGCCTGTTTAATTTGTTTGATTATTTCGGGTGTTAATCCAGGAATGAGTTTTTGTCCCAATCGACGGGACGCGAATTCCAGCCAATACTCGTGCCACCAGCAAAGTTTCAAAAATTCCTGCTTGGTATGATTGATAAATTTGTCAAGGACTGCGACGTGTTCCTGCTTATCCATCCGCCTAAATTCGGGGACAGTAGCGATCGCAGTATTCCGATTAACATCCTCTACTTTTTGCTTCTGCCAATCCTCCCACAGCAGATTCGCAGCCTCTGGATTGCGATTCGCCCAGCCCAACGCCGCGGTTCTGGACTCGACCGGCTCACATTTTTTGGAATTTACTAACAGTTGACCCTTATATTTCAAAAACTCGTTTTTATCCTCATCGGTGCCGAGGCAAGCCCATTCCTGTTTTTGTGAAGGTTTTTGTGAAGTTTTGCGAATCGGCACGGCGAAACCCTTACCCTCATAACTGGTTGTGTTGGCTACTTGCCCAATCTCCGTATCGTTTAACAAGGTAGTGCAAGATCCAGGAATGGCCTCAAGACTGGGTTCACCAAAATTATTTTGCTGGCCACACTCCAGTTCTTGATCCAAAAATTCTTCAGAAAACACACACACTTCCTCTTTAAAATCTGTGTTTATCTTTGGATCAATATGTAATGAATATGAGGGATTGCAGGATTGCTCCACAGTAAGGGTTTTAGCGTTTTGCTCTCTAACATCTTGGAGAGGTTCTCTAATATGTTGGAGAGGTTCTCTAACATCTTGGAGAGGCTCTCTAACATCTTGGAGAGGCATTACTGTGTCTGGGTTTGGGCGGTTGGCTGAATCGCTGGAATGAACATTGGCTATTTTGGTAACTTCCTTACCCCACTGCATGACCACAGTGTTGTCACCAGGTCGCCAGAAAATTAAATTCTTAACTCTCAGGTTTGACAAAGCGCGGTAGAAAGTACTTTCCGCTATTTCCCACTCAGCACAAAATTCCTTGACTTTGACGCGCCATTCCCACCCTGCTGCACGTTTCGCTTTGATCAGGTAGTAGAGGTAAGCTTCTGAGTTTAAGATTTTCGCCTTATAATCCTGCTTTAATTGCTCTGGAACAAGCTTGTAGAACTGCTGGTTTTTAGGCTCAGTTTGGTTTTGAAGTGCAACTGCTGCTACCATGCCGCACCCCCAAAAGCGATCGCTGAGGAGTTATGAAGGCTTGTATTGGCTGTATTAGCCCGTGAATAAGCTTGCTCGAATCTCTTGTAGCTCGACCAACAATCTATTACTATATAGTTATTAATAAAATGATTGTTCCTTTGGTCGTTATCGTGCGATCGCAATGTAAAGTTAGGGGTGTATACGCCCGTCTCATTGGCATACAATGAGAGGAGTACACCCGTATTGAGATTGATCATTAGACATCTCCTGTGGGGTGTTTCATTGCCAGTGGTTCAAGGTTTATCAGGCGCTGAACTCTGGTGGATGGGTTGTTTAAAACAATAAAACCAAATTTCCTTGGTAGTCTAGGCTACTGAGGAAATTTGGTTTTGAGCGATGAACGAGGGAAACTCGTCTTCGGATTGTGCTGCAAGAAAATCGAGAAGGCACTCTCTGATTAATGCGCTACGATTCATCCCTTTTTCTCTGGCTACAAATTCCAGCTTGGCA
>NZ_DASQZC010000311.1:0-2196 GCF_035638895.1 Nostoc sp.
ACAAACAATTCTAGGTAAACTTTACCAGAGATTAACTTTTGGATTTGTTCGCGGGCTTCGCTACCAATTGCTTTGAGCATTGCTCCACTTTTGCCAATGAGTATGCCTTTTTGGGAATCGCGCTCGACGTTGATGGTAGCAAGTATCCGGGTAATGCTAGGAGTTTCTTCTACTACGTCAATAGCGATCGCTACTGAATGGGGTACTTCTTCACGAGTCAATAATAAAATTTGTTCTCGGATTAATTCACCCATAATAAAGCGTTCTGGTTGGTCAGTTACCAAATCTGGTGGGTAGTATAACGGCCCAATTTCTAAATGTTCAATTAATAATTCTTGAAGTTGCGGTAATCCTGCACTTGTCTTGGCAGAAAATTTCACGATTTCCCATTCATGGGACTGGGCCATCTGAGCGTAACTATCATCTAGAAACTGAGAATCGCATGGTTGTTGGTCGATTTTGTTCACGCCCAAAATCACTGGTGTTTTGCTGCGACACAGCAATTCGGCAATATAGCGATCGCCTGATCCACAAGCTACTCCTCCATCTACCACAAACAGTATTACATCTACCGATTCAATGGCAATTTTGGCATTTTGCACCAATACTTCCCCCAATTGATGATGGGGCTTATGAATTCCTGGCGTATCTACAAAAATTAACTGCGCCTCTGGTGTAGTTAAAATGCCCCGCAAACGGTTACGTGTTGTTTGCGCTACTGGTGATGTAATTGCAATTTTTTGCCCTACTAATTGATTCATTAAAGTAGATTTACCGACATTAGGACGACCAACAATGCCGATAAAACCTGATTTGAATTCAGGAGGAGCTTGTGGGATTGCTACTTCTTCTGAAAAAGAGAAGTTGTAATTATCAATACTAGTCACCTTTGGCTCCACCCTCATATTTTACAGTTGGGATAACTTGGTTTTTTCTTAGACATAAAACAAGCATAAAAACACCCTAGCATTTTCGGGGATTGCTTTTGCTTAGGTTTAATCTACTACTGGCTCTACACTTATATTTTACAGCTGAGATAACTTGGTTTAGTTTCTAGATACAAAAGAAACATAAAATTACTTTGGCATTTACAGGGAGGACTGTTTAATTTGCTGCTAATGGCTTAAGTTTCATGATTTTGGAAGTAATGGGGCGTCATGCCGGACACATAGCTATAGCTGCAGGAATTGCGGGGGGAGCAAATGTAATTTTAATCCCTGAAATTCCTTACACAGTTGAGCATATTTGCCACAAAATTAAACCAATTCGCAATTCGCAATGACGCGACGCTCCTGCGTCGCTAACGCTTCGCTATCGCGGACTCGCTACCGCAATTAAGTTTTGAGATAGCGAAGCGTTAGCGAGTCTGCGAGCGTCTGGGGATTTAAACCCCTTTCTCATTACAAGCAATTCCCTTTGGGGATGGGGAATTAACCCCTCTTGTTTGTTAAAGAACGCCAAGAGAAAGGCAAAAACTATTGTTTGATAATTGTTTCTGAAGCGGTTCGTATCCACGATGGGGAAAATGTGACGATTACAAATCGCTTAGGTCAGTCTCGATACGGTGGAATTGGCGAATATTTAGCAGATAAAATTATTGAACACATTGGCGTAGAAACGCGAGTCACAGTTTTAGGACACATTCAACGGGGTGGAACTGCTTCACGATTAGATAGATTAGTTGCAACTGCTTTTGGTGTTGCGGCAGTTAATCTAATTGCAGAAGATAAATACGATCGCATGGTGACTTGGCAAAATCGCCAAGTATTAAGTGTACCAATTACAGAAGCGATCGCTCAATATAGTGCCGTCGATCCCAATGGTACTTTGGTTAAAAGCGCTTGTGGTATGGGTATTTATTTGGGAGACTAAATTTAAGTCAAGAGTAAGGAGTGAAGAGTTAAAAAACTCTTCACTCCTTACTACAAATGACAAATAATAAATGATTAACTAACAATTCCCAATACAAACTCGCCTTCATTCACAGCCTGATTAGTTGCGACATCATAAACTAATCCATCATGTTGAGCGCAGACATCAATTACAGTAGGTAGGCGACCTTCTTTATTGAAACTGAGAATTTGATAGAGTTTGTCTCCAGTTTTGACTTCAGTACCTAATTCGATTCTGGATTGAATCATACCACCTGCGATCGCATAATATTTTTTCCGGTTACTGCTAGATGCAAAACTCATT
>NZ_DASQZC010000312.1:0-30975 GCF_035638895.1 Nostoc sp.
GCACATTTGGGGATTGGGTGTAATATCACCTGCAAAGATTTCATCACTTTTTTGCTGGAGGAAATTGACTAACTCATCAGTAGGGTTTTCAAACTCGATGATAGTTGCCCAATTCTCTAAATCAGTAGCTAATCGAATAAATTTTTGCAGAAGTGAATCATTAACCCACAACAATATCGGAAACGGAAAATTCTTTCTAAACTCCTCCCGTACTTGGTTAGCTGAAGTCAGAACTGTATCAATATCTTTAACTGACTCCAAACCAAAAATCATTAATGTAAGTGGCTGTTCATCTCCCAGTTGTTCGCGTATATTTGTGTAAAGCGT
Source organism: Nostoc sp. (assembly GCF_035638895.1). GTDB lineage: Bacteria > Cyanobacteriota > Cyanobacteriia > Cyanobacteriales > Nostocaceae > Nostoc. The sequence goes on from NZ_DASQZC010000312.1 coordinate 328, forward strand.
TTTGACTGATGCAGGTAAAGTAATTTCGTGAATGTGTACAGGAGATAATTGGTGCAGGCGTTCTACCATGCGCTGACGTAAATCAGCATAGTTACAGCGCAGCAAAATCAGCGAAAACTCCCCCTGAGAAAGGGTAATTGTTCGCACCAGAGTTTGCAATGAACGTTCATTGTCAAAGGCTAAATTTTCTGGCTCTCGCTGATTACTCATAACATATATAGAAATCGTTTTTGATTTTTGAAACTATCTACGTGGGCGGGGAGTGGGGAGTGGGGAGTGGGGAATAGGGGATTAGGAATTAGGCTTTTCGGTCTGTACCGAGCTTTTTCAGAAATCAAATATTAGTCCTATAGCAGTTTTCTTTTGCATGAAGTACAAAGCTACGGGTTTTGAGGCAGGAGGCAGAAAGGACGATGGACGATTTCTGCTAGTTGTAAAAAGCCGTAGTTGTGAAGATGACAACTGACACGGCTCCCGGACTTGTTGATATGGCTCCCGGACTTGTTGATATGGCTCCCGCACTTGTTGATATAGCTCCCGCACTTGTTGATGTAGCTCCCGCACTTGTTGATGTAGCTCCCGCACTTGCTGACACCATTAATGTTGTGCCATTTTAGAAAATACATCACATGTAAGAGCTTAAAACTCTACGCCCTACAGCCGATTTATAACCTAAATTCCTTGGCTTCAGCCAAAATCGGATTGATATCAAACCAAGAACCATCCTCATCCCGGTATTCAAATACAAACATACTGCGGAGCAAAAGTTCATATCTTTCATGACCTCTCAAGCTTTTCTCTTGCGCCACCTCACGCAGTAATTGCCATTCATCGGGCGTAATTGCCAAAGTTAGCTCATTGCGGCGTTGTTTAATCACCCTATCCACACACTCCCGCGACAAAGGTGGGTCTTCTTGCTGAAGACAGCGAAACAACAGCATCAACAAGTTACGCAAATGACCGCCGCTAACTCGGCAAAGTCTCTCTAAACTATCAGCACTATCAAAAACCTCAGTAATTAAATGCTGGCTTTGTTCCCAACTGACACCAGGAAAAGCCCTGGTCATAATCATCTGTTGCAGCAGCGTGATTCCTTGTGAAAATTGTGAACCATCTTGTAGTTGCACAGGAACCATCGGCAAAACCTTGGGGTCTGCGCCAAAGCGATTTGTTAACCTTCCCAAAGCGTTGGAAAAAATCAATACTAACGGAATAGTATAAACAACATGACAATTTAGCTGGTTTAACTGTTCACCGCGTTCGACAAAGAGATATTCTGGCTGGTAATGACCGGAAGGCTTTAAAGAATTATCCACTCGGTCGAGATTATCTATAATTACCACCAGTCCTTTTTTACCTTGCTGCTTCAGTTTTTCTATAGCAGGCTTGAGCAATTCTTTGTTGATTGATTCTAAAATGCCATTGGTACGCGGTTCTAAATATTGGCGTAACTGTCCGCGAAGTTTGGGACTATCTTTAGTTTTGGCGGTAATCTTGGCAATACCTACAGATAACTCAGCCTCAACCCCAATATCTAACGGCGTTTGCAAAAACTCTGAAATTTCCGTAAATAGATTTTTAAAGTATCCTGGTTTCAGATTAATTTTTATTGCTTCTAGACTTTGACTCACTTCACGAGCGATCGCTAGTAAAATATCTGTAACATCAATATCAGCCATATCCAGGCTTTGGCTAGACTCAAAATAAACCACATGAAATCCCTGCTGTTCTAACTCTGTTTTGAGTCGCAGTAATTCAGTAGACTTGCCACAGCCGATATGTCCTGTAAACAATTGACAAGTGGCCTGCTCAGGTGAAAGACGAGTAATAGTTCGCCCTAATTCTTCAATAATCTTGGCACCACGCACTTTAGAGAAATCAATATAATATTGTCTATCCTCCGGTTTGCTCACAACCAGAGTCTTACTGGGGTTGCAAGCTTGAAAAAACCTGACTAAATCTAGTTTCATCACAAATCACCCAAAATTAGGCTGACACTCTTGCCCATTTCAGTGATTATACAGACGATAAAGCCGCTATTTCGGAAAAAGCTTCTTTAGATTGACTGATTAAAATATCTAACTTTTCTTGTGGGGTGGGTGTCTCACCCGCCTACAACCAAGGGCGGACAAGATGTCCACCCCACAATAAATTCCTACAATTCCAACTTTTCACCGCGAATCGAATAATCTAACAACTCCATTGGGTGAATAACTGAAATCTTCTTACCTTGTAACTGCAAATGCTTTGTAATCTGCAAAGTACACCCCGGATTAGCAGAAGCAATTAATTCAGCACCCGTATTCAATAAATTTTGCACTTTTTGCCGACCCAATTCTTCAGAAACTTCCGGTTGCAGCATATTATAAACCCCAGCACTGCCACAACATAAAGCTGCATCTATCGGTTCTCTCAACTTTACCCCTGGAATTTGCCGCAATATCTGACGCGGTTGCACGCTAATCTTTTGTCCATGCAATAAATGACAAGCATCTTGATAAACTAAATTCAAGGGTTTATCAGTCAGTGGCGATAGTTTCGCTGTTAACCCAACAGTTGCCAAAAATTCTTGAGCATCTTTAACCTTAGCCGCAAAATCCTTTGCCTTTTCTCGATATTCTGGGTCACTTTCTAAAATGTGACCGTATTCTTTCAAAGTATGACCACAACCAGCAGCATTGATAATCACGAAATCTACATCGGTGTTGGCAAAACTATCAATCATCTGCCTTGCTAAAGCTTTCGCCTGTTCTGTTTGTCCTTGGTGTTCGGGAAGCGCCGCACAACAACCTTGAGATTTGGGAATTACAACTTCACAACCATTAGCTGTTAAAACTCTCACGGTTGCTTCATTAACTGGAGAGAAAAACAGCCGTTGGACGCAACCCAAAATCATCCCAACTCGGTAGCGCTTCTCACCTTGGGCGCGAATAACAGTAGGCAAGTTATCCTGAAAAGATTTGAGAGTAATTTCTGGCAGAATAGATTCCATTGCTGCCAAACGAGGCGATATTTTATTAAGTAAACCCGTAGCGCGAAAGAATTTTGCAAACCCCAACTTTTGATAAACCAACAACGGAACTAATAAAACCCGTAAAAGGTTGGGATAAGGAAACAAAGAAAATATCAGTTGACGAAAAAATTGATCTGGTAAACTGCGAGGATAATTTCGTTCAACTTGATGACGAGTTGCAGAAATTAATTTGTCATACTGCACACCAGAAGGACAAGTACTCACACAAGCAAGACACCCTAAACAAGAATCAAAATGTTCTACAGTTGCCGTATTTAGGGCAATTTCACCCTCATTAATTGCATCCATTAAATAGATGCGTCCTCTAGGAGAATCCATCTCCTTGCCAAGCACTCGATAACTCGGACAAGTCGAAAGACAAAATCCACAATGTACACAGCTATCAATCAACTTTGGATCAGGCGGATGATTAACATCAAACCCCTGCAAATTCTTTAAACTAGCCGTATTATTAACAGAATTTTCTGAAACTTGCATATTTCTCCCTTTCCCCTCTCTATCTCAGCGTTCTCTGTGTCTCTGCGGTTAGTAAAAACTAAATCCCACCCACAAACCGCCCAGGACTTAAAATATTCTTACTATCAAACTGTTCCTTAATACGGCGCATCAACGGCAAAGCATTCCCCGTGTAACCCCAAACATCTATTTGTTCTTTAACCGCCACTGGCGCTTCCAGAATTGTTAAAAAACCACTACTCGCTTGAGTGCGATCGCTTTTAGCGGAGCGTAGCTCATCGCGCACTTTCAAAACTTGATTTTTATCTTCTAATTGTAACAAACCCAAACCACTACTTATATGAATTAAACCCAACTCTACCTGAGTCAAAATCTCCACAGCAGCAGTAGGTAATACTCCTATTTTGCAAGTAATTACTGATTCTGTAGCAGTAGTTTGTATTCGTTCTTGCAATCTCTGCCATAGATTAGCCTCATCACCCTCGGCAAAAATTGCTCCATCTAAGCCCAACTTTTGCCCAACTTCCAAAACTCGGTTTGACTGTTCCTTAACACTCTCACTAATACTTTGAAAGCGGGCAATTAATCCTACCCCTTGACCCAAACCTAAACTAGACACCAATTTCGTTGATAGCAAATCAGCCTGAACTGGTGTTAACCCCGAACCTCGAAGGATATCAGCTGCTTGGGATACAGCCTCTGCACTACCCGTTAGCACCACCGTTCCCGATGCCTCTGCTAGCGGATACACGCGAAAAGTTAGTTGACTAATAAAGCCTAATGTGCCATAAGACCCAGTAAGCAACTTCATCAAGTCATATCCGGCAACATTTTTAACTACTCTTCCCCCAGCTTTAGCGATTTGTCCATCAGCACGAACAAAGGTAATACCTAGTAACTGGTCGCGAACACTACCATAACGTTGTCGCAGAGAACCTGTATCACCCGTAGCAACAATACCGCCAATGGTTGCTGACTCTGGTGCTGTGGGGTCAAGGGCGAGAAATTGCCGCGATTTTACTAAAAGTGCTTGCAAATCAGAGAACTTCATCCCAGGTTCTACTGTGACAGTCAAATCTCCAACAGCGTGTTCAATGAGTTGGTTAATGCGCTCTGTACTAACTACAACATCAACGCCCTTAGCTAAACCGCCCCAGCTAAGTTTACTGCCACTACCACAGGGGAGGACACGCCAGTTGTTAGTGTAAGCTGTAGCGATGACTGCGGCTAACTGTTTTTGAGTGCGGGGATAGACGATACAACTGGGAGAATTTCCAGAAGCGATCGCCTGTTGGATACGTTTTTGCTGACTTAGTTCTATATTTTCCCAAAGACAAACAGCATTTTCTTCGCCGACGATAGATGCAAAATCAGAAGCGCAGACGGCTTGCGGCTTGTCGTTAGACATCGCTTTCATTTAGTTTATTTTTTTACGCCCTATATTTAAAATACTTGCTAACCTGACCAAAAAAGCACATTGCCATTAATATACGGTGGCTTTATTTTGTTATTTCTTAGCTAATTTTAATCAGTTTATCAGGGTGAATTCAGAGCGATCGCTAATTATAGTGATTAATGTAGGGAATTCCGTACTAGAGTTGATTGCCCAGTGAACCCGAAAATAGAAAATAATAGATATATGGACAAACGGTATTTTTTACAGGCTAGTGCAGTAATAGTCGGCACAGCATTGTTATCAAGGTATATCAATTGGGGGTCAGAAGCGATGACAACTTCTAATAGCGGATTTGAAATTACTAAACCTGAAGAAGAGTGGCGCACGATTTTAACGCCAGAACAGTTTAAGGTATTGCGTAAACATGGGACTGAACGCCCCCACACCAGCCCATTGGATAAGGAATACGACAATGGTACTTATTATTGTGCTGCGTGTGAACTGCCACTGTTTACCTCTGATACCAAATTTAACAGTGGTACTGGCTGGCCTAGCTTCTTTAACCCGATTGAAGGTGCGATCGCTACTACTGTAGATCGGTCGTTGTTTATGACCAGAACTGAAGTGCATTGTAGTCGCTGTGGTGGCCATCTGGGTCATGTTTTTGATGACGGCCCTGCACCCACAGGCAAGCGCTATTGCATGAATGGGGTTTCGTTGAAGTTTACTCCTGCCTAATTTAGTTGCAATCGCACGCACTAACCTAAATTATGAAATTTTGAGGCTTGACCAAGGGTGAATAGATTGTTGACAATAACTTCTCCTACCCAATCCTACTGGACGAAGTATTGTCAATTAAAAAAATCCAACTCTTGGTCTTCGCTAAAGCTATTTACCTAAATATTTCTATTTATTTGAGTCGTTTTTCTCCTTTTTGTCTTTGGGATCTTTTTTAGGTTTTTTAACCTCTTTATTACTTTTTCTTTCTTTCGACATTAGCGTTCTCCAATTAGATTACTTAGTGAAAGCTTCAACATTTTGCCGTAAGTAAATCAGGAGATGACTTACCTGATATTTTTTTAAGGCAAAAAAGAAAGTATCACACATAAGTGCTACTAACTACCATGATAGGGTGTTGTTTGATTATCGGGGTTAATCTAAAATTTAAAATCCAAAATCCTTTGACTATTGTTCCAATAATTTTATCCGTTGCCACCAAAGATTTAGCGGATAATAAACCACAGGCGCCCACAAACTACTAAGAATGGCAGAGGCTAAGGCGACACGCTGGTAATATGTCCAAATATCTATTACCTTGCGCTCATTCCCCATCAAAGTTAATTGCAAGCCAAAAATAGTTTCTGCCAAAACTGCCATAACAAAGACAATTACAGCAATCGAAATAAAATCTTCTTCGATAAAACGCTGCTTCTGGAGCAGAGCAGTTAAAATTCCCACTATACCTAAACTGAGGGCATGAGTTGGGTTGGGTGAGGTCATTGAATCTTGAAGTAGCCCCAGAACTATACCTGCCAATGCTCCGGCAAACACCGTGCGCTTCACACTCCAAGCTACCACCCAAATTAACAGCCAGTTAGGGGCAATTCCCAATAATTCCATACCCGGCAAGCGGGTTGGCAATAATAGTAAACATAAGAGTACAGAACTAGCCGTCACAATCCAACCCAACAACTGACGTACACCGGGATGCCAACGAGAAAGTGGCTGGATTCGGAATTTCGATTTTCGCTGTGATGATTTTGGCTTTTTCTGCCTGCTACCACCAAATGCAGGAATCTTCATTTTTCTATGGATTTTTTTGAAGAATTTACTTAGACTTTTTCGGCGCTTGCTTTACCGATTGGGTTTCCGACTCTTGGTTTTCTGGCTTTGGATAAACAGCTACCCAATCGAGAGAGCGGATTGGTGGAAAAAGCTCAATTTTCGCTACTGATGCGGGAAGTTTCTTTAAATCCAGCGACTTGATTCGTCCTACAGCCAAACCAGATGGAAATTTTTGACTATAAGTAGATGTGGAAACTAAATCTCCTACTTTAACATTTGGGACTTTTTCATAAAATTCCAGCACAGCTTCTGCTGAAGAATCTCCTCGCAAAACACCTTTAGCTGCTGTGCGGCTAACTGATACACCCACTTGACTTTTGAGATCGCTGATTAACAACACGCGGCTAGTATTGGGAGTTACACTTTGCACCAAACCCACTAATCCGCCTTCAGCCTTGACTATGAAGCCTTCTTGAATCCCTGCATTCGCACCGCGATTCAGGGTAACTTGTTGCCACCACTGGTCAGCACTACGTCCTACTACCCGCGCTGGAATTGGCCGTGATGCCAATGCCTCTTTTTCCACATAGCCTAATAAATCTTGTAGCTTGGTCTTTTGACTTTCCAAATCTACTATACGGGTTTGCAATTCCAATATCCGCGCATCTCTGAGACGTTCTTCTGGAGTTGGCCCTGACTGCAACATCTCTAACGGACGGGTAATTGCCTGGTATGTTTCAAGCACCAGTTCACCTTGAGTTTGTCGCAATATCCAAGCACTACCAACTACTAAAGCTAACAACCCGATTTGTAATCCTTTATGATCCCACCAACGCCGTATTGTAACCATAATATACCTTCATATACTTAAAAAATTAAGTTCTACTTGGATTCTATTTATATAAAACCCAAATAGAACTCAAATAGAACTCAAGTCTGATATTTTTTTGCTACATATTGCGAGAGCTTTCAGTAACAACTCGTTCTAACTGTTTAAAGTTTTCTAACACACGACCTGTTCCTAGCACAACACAGCAGAGAGGATCGGCGGCAATATGGGTCACAATCCCTGTTTCATGGCTAATTAAGGTGTCTATGCCTTTGAGCAAAGCCCCACCACCAGCTAACATAATACCTCTGTCAATAATGTCTGCTGCCAGTTCTGGAGGTGTACGTTCCAATGTCCGCTTCACAGCTTCTATGATTACTGATAACGGTTCCAACATACTTTCACGGATTTCTGGGGCTTTGATTGTTACAGTTCGCGGAAGACCAGAAAGTAGGTGTAAGCCTCGGATTTCCATCATGGCGTCATTATCATCATTAGTAGGATAGGCAGAACCGAGCCGAATCTTGATGTCCTCGGCAGTGCGTTCACCAATGACTAAGTTATGAACTTTCTTAATATACTGAATGATCGATTCAGTCAGTTCATCGCCAGCAATGCGTACTGATTCGCTGATCACTGTACCTTGAAGACTTAGCACTGCAACTTCTGTTGTACCACCACCAATATCAATGATCATGTTGCCAGTGGGTTCAGCAACAGGTAGTCCTGCACCAATGGCAGCAGCTACAGGTTCATCGATTAAATAAACTTTTCTTGCTCCTGCTTGGTGAGCTGCATCCATCACAGCTCGTCTTTCTACTCCTGTGACACCACTGGGAATGCCAATGACAATCCGGGGTAAAATCAAAGACCTACCTTCATTTACACGCTGAATAAAGCTTTTCAGCATCAGCTCGGCTATATCGAAATCAGCGATTACACCATCGCGCAAGGGGCGAAGAGCAATCACGTTTCCAGGTGTACGGCCGAGCATTTTTTTGGCTTCTTCTCCTACTGCCAGTGCTACCTTTTCGTTGACATCGATAGCAACTACAGAAGGCTCTTGCAGTACAATACCTTTACCTGATACATAAACCAGGGTGTTTGCGGTACCGAGGTCGATACCCATATCCCATGATGTGCGAAAGTTTCTAAAAATACCCACGCGTTTATAAGCCCCCTATGTACGATACTTCTTGACTACAACGGTAGAGTTCATTTGATTATGTTTATATCCTGAGTTCAGTAAACTAGACTATATTTTTATATGATTCCCAGGAATATTTACGATGTCTCAGCTATGTATGTTTTGATATTCTCTGGTTAATTTAGTATATCCGTATAGTTTTATGTGTTTCTCCAAGTAATATGTATAATTTTTCAAGTCAACTATATTGTTAACTGTTTAACACATTATTTTCAAGTCTTTCACAATTCGCTATGATGAAAGTCTAAATTACTAAGTACGCATGTACTAAAAGGTAACGCACATGAGTATCAATATTGTCACCCTTGTTGGTCGTGTAGGTAGCGACCCTGATATAAAATATTTTGAATCTGGTAGTGTTAAGTGTAGATTGACGCTAGCTGTAAAAAGGCGATCGCGCAACAGTGATGAACCTGACTGGTTCACTCTGGAATTATGGGATAAGACGGCTGAGGTAGCAGGTAATTATGTGCGTAAGGGAAGCTTAATTGGGATAAAGGGTTCCTTGAAGTTTGACACATGGAGCGATCGCCAAACGGGAGCAAACCGTTCAACACCAATTATTAGAGTAGACCAACTAGATTTATTAGGCTCTAAGCGTGATGGAGAGGGCGGTTCAGGAGATATGTCTTCAGAACATTTTTAATTGGGCATTGGGCATTGGTCATTAGTTTTTAGTAATGCTAATGACCAATGACTAATGACTAATAACTAATTTGCAATGTCACCGATGCTTCTACTTGCTGCTCACCACCAACCACAGGGGTGGAAGCGTCGGCGTTGGCTAACTTTGAAGCTTCAGCCCTTAAAAACATTGGTGGTGGAGGCGCACTGGCATTATTAACTTGAATGCCCACCACTTCTTTGGGTTTAAAACCCAAGGCACTGAAAACAGCATCAGCTTGCTGTTGGGCATCTTGGGTAGCTTCTTTTAATGCTTGCTTTTGAGCAGCCGCGATCGCTTCATCATTAGCAACAAAACTAATACCATTAATTTGTGTTGCACCCGCTTTCACTGCATTATCCAATAATGTATCAGCTTTTTCGTTAGGAATGCGAAAACTTACGGTGTTATTGGCAGCATAGCCTGTAATCCTCTGCACATTATTGGTGTAGCTGTAAACTGGATTAAGCTGGATACCAGTAGTTTGTAATTTTTCGACATTTTGGCTCTTGAGGAACGCAACTACAGCCGATGACCTCCGGGCGGCTTCTTGCTGTACCTCCTGGGCTGTTTTCCCCTGAATCTCCACTCCTAAATTGACTTGCGCTAGGGTTGTAGGAATTGTTTCTACTCCGCGACCACTGACACTGAGGGTTCGCCACAATTTCTCTTTTTCTTGTGCAAATGTAGGTAGTGTAAAAGTTACACATAAAAGCATTGCTAAAGGCAGCATTTTCCACAGCTTTCCATTAGGAAACTGAGAACCGGATAAAGCGGCTCTGGTCATAAGATTTGCACTCCTCAAAGTATCCACAGATGTTTTTAATAAACGTATGTAGCAATATTGTGGTGGCTGTTGAGAGTCAACAGTTACCACAAGTTTTTCACAACTTAAGTGCGATCGCTAGATACAATTTGTATGTTCTTACTTTGACACTGCCATAGTTAAAAGCTGAAATGGTTACATTTTTGGAAACTAAAAAATTACACTAGTACGCCACAGAGGAAATAGATAGACGTTTTTCAGAAACGCGTCAAAATCAAAGAGAAGGATTTTCAGAGAACCCATGCATTTGTTAGATCCAATCAACTTCTCTTTTCCTCTGCTGGCTAGTGCAACAGAAGCCGCAGACAGTTCAATGGTAGTAGCAGCAGTGTTACTAAGCTTAGTAGTCGTTTATCTCGCCAGCAAAGTTGGTGGAGAGTTATCAAACCAAGTGGGTTTACCGCCTGTCTTAGGCGAACTCGTAGGTGGTGTGGTAGTTGGCATCTCTGTTTTTCACCTTTTGGTGTTTCCAGAAGGCGGCACAGACAGTTCTAACTCTTTGATCATGTCCTTCCTTCAAATCACTGCTGGTTTAACGCCTGAAGCCACTCCAGCCGTATTTGCAGCGCAGTCTGAGGTCATTTCGGTTTTGGCAGAATTGGGTGTGATCATCCTACTGTTTGAAATCGGCTTGGAATCGAACTTAAAAGATTTAATGGCAGTTGGTATCCAAGCCACCGTCGTCGCAATAGTGGGGGTAGTAGTACCCTTTGCTGCTGGTACTGTGGGGCTGATGACTTTATTTGGTATTGCTGCCATACCCGCAATTTTTGCCGGGGCGGCTTTAACTGCTACTAGTATTGGTATTACTTCCAAGGTGCTGTCAGAGTTGGGGCGACTCAATTCTAAAGAAGGGCAGATTATTTTGGGTGCTGCCGTAATAGACGACGTTTTGGGAATCATCGTTTTAGCGGTAGTTGCCAGCCTAGCTAAAGATGGCGTGGTGGATGTCAGCAAAGTGATTTATCTGATTATCAGCGCCACTGGTTTTATTTTGGGAGCAATTCTACTAGGGAATGTTTTCAACAAGTCCTTTGTAGCGATCGCTGATAAACTCAAAACACGCGGTGGACTAGTAATACCAGCATTCATCTTCGCTTTTGCTATGGCATACCTTGCCGCCGTAATCCACTTAGAAGCAATTCTAGGAGCTTTTGCGGCGGGTTTAGTTCTAGAGGAGACAGATAAGCGCAAAGAACTGCAAACGCAAGTCTATCCCATTGCCGATATGTTAGTGCCAATTTTCTTTGTGACTGTTGGGGCAAAAACCGATTTGGGAGTTTTAAACCCAGCAATTCCCGATAATCGAGAAGGTTTAATTATGGCAACTTTCCTGATCATAGTAGCCATTCTCGGTAAAGTAATCACAGGCTTAAGCGTGTTTGGTCAACCGGAAATCAACCGTTTAGCGATCGGTGTGGGGATGATTCCTAGAGGGGAAGTCGGATTAGTATTTGCTGGTGTCGGTGCAGCCAGTGGCGCTCTCTCGAAACCATTAGGGGCAGCAATTATCATGATGGTTATCTTGACAACCTTTTTAGCCCCTCCTTTGTTACGATTTGTATTTCCAGATCCAAAAACTGTGGATTCAGGCTCAGACCAACTGATTTTAGATGGTTCCTCTGGAACCTCGTTGGTAATTGAACCGCCTCAGTCAAGAGTGCCAGCATCAAATGACAGTGGCAATTTGGAAGTAACCCCAGAATCTAGCGATCGCTAATCAAAGTCTTGGGTAAATTCTTACTGAGTTCTGAGTGATTTTCGCTCAGAACTTAGGACTCTGAATTCAGTACTATCACCGTACTTTGAAGATTTTGCGATTATGCAGTGGAAACTTCTCTCCCTAAATTTCCGTCCCGTCTGATTGTAGAATAATCGTCTGTTTATAATTTCTACCAGCATTTGGAATGTTATTTATTTCTAGTCTCCCTTGGCTTGTGAGCCTTTATTTGAATATTTTCCAGGTAATTGGGGAGTAACACCCATAAATTTTGCTAGATCATCTGACAGGAATGGGAACTATCTATTTAGTACATTGATGGCGAAAAACAAAAAACAGTTATCAGTGAACGGTTATCAGTTATTAGTTTTCTAACTTCCTTGGGAGTCAAAGTTCCTACCTCTGAAGGTGGAGAACTTCAGATGGGGATTTAGTCCCAATATGAAACCTGCTAACTGATTTAAGCGCGTCTTTATACCATTTTAAAAAATCAAAAAAGGCATCAAAGGTCAAGTTTAGGTGGTGACGGTCTGATGATTTACCAATGAGTTGAGAGATTGAACAAGAGGCAAGGGAGGAGGGAGCAGGGGAGATAGGACAGAAAGGGGATTTGACCCCACCTGTAGCTTGCTTCCCCGTAGGGATACGAGAACTACTCAATAGAAGTGGGGGACTCAGACCGATTCTCCCTTCATTCCACAGCAGTTCTTGATGGGAGGATTTCCCCCTGCTCCCTGCCCCCTTCTCCCTGCCTCTTCATTGACGGCTCCCATGAACGTGAATTAGGAGAAAGAACTGTGAAATTACACTGGTTACTACCCAGCACTATTGGAACTATCTTCATGCTATCGTCGCCGGTAATGGCTGCGAGACTTGAATCTTGGCGCTTTGATGCCAATCAAAACAGGCTGGAAATTAATACTGTAGGAGCAGTTCAACCCCAGGCACAACTAATTTTCAACCCGACTCGGCTGGTAATTGATTTGCCAGGAACTACATTTGGGCGTCCGCAGCTAACCCAACAGGTGGGCGGTGGAATTCGCTCGATCCGGGTTGGACAGTTTGATACAGAAACAACCCGTATAGTTGTGGAACTGACTCCTGGCTATACTTTAGACCCCAAACGAGTGCAATTTGTAGGTACAACTGGCGATCGCTGGACGGTGCAATTACCTAGACCAGAAGTGGATAGAGTAGCTTCTTCTCCCACTTTATCTCCCAGAAGTGCTTACACTGTTGTTACCCCAGACTCTGAGCCTCAACCTAGGATTTCAAGGGTTGCCACTACTACCCAAGGGGCGACTAAAGTTGAGAGCTTACAAGTAACAGGCGATGGGTTGTTCATCCGCACCAGTGGTGGTAATTCTCCGATTCGGGTAATTCGCAGCCGCGATCGCGCTACCATTTTCATGGATATCTCTGACGCATCTTTATCACCACGTCTGGCGCAACAGAGTAATATCCCTGTTAACAGACATGGTGTTAGCCGCGTCGAATTCACCCAACTACAAACCCAACCTACTGGCGTTCGTCTGACTTTACGAGTAGATAAAAATGGCCCCGACTGGCAAGCAACTAATAGTAACACTGGTGGATTAGTAGTTCTACCTAGTCGCGTTGTCAGATTGCCTAGAAATAATAATTCTAACAATCAGTCACAACCACCTTCCTTTCCCAGCAGACCATCTGCCAACAACTCGCTAGCAACAATTGAGTCTGTACAACTGGCTGATAATGGCAGACAACTGTTAATTAGAGGTGACCAAACTTTATCTGCCACGGGAACCTGGGATAGATCCTTGGGTGTGTTCCGCGTCACAATTACTAATGCTAAGTTAGCTCCCAGAGTCACAGGCCCGACTTTTACTGCCAATAGCCCCATTCTCCGGGTACGTCTGCAACCCCAACAACCCAACACAGTTGTTGTTTTAGTTCAACCAGCAGCCGGAGTGCAACTTGGGCAACCTCAACAAATCGGCGACCAGCTTTTGGTATCAATACAAGGTTCTCGACGAGTTGTTGCCCTCCCCGGAAGACCACCCTTTGCTTTACCTGGGCTACCACCGCCAAACCGGGGGCCATTCCCAGACCCAAACAATCCCAATCCCCAGCCCCTAAGGCAACCACAACGCCCGCTTGCCAATGGACGAGTAGTAGTCCTCATTGACCCTGGACATGGCGGTAAAGACCCTGGAGCAGTAGGTCTTGGGGGACTACGCGAAAAAGATGTTATTTTGCCTATTAGCAAAAGAATAGCTCAGGTTTTGCAGCAAAATGGCGTACAAGTAGTGATGACACGGGATTCCGACTATTTCGTTACTCTTCCAGGACGGGTGCAATTAGCAGAGCGAGCAAATGCTGATGTCTTTGTTAGCATTCATGCTAATGCAGTTGGGCCAGGTCGTTCGGATGTCAGTGGCTTAGAAACGTATTATTACGACAGTGGTTTGGGTCTAGCTCGCACTGTCCATAACAGTATTCGCCAAAGTGTAAATGTCAGAGATAGGGGAGTACGGCGAGCCAGATTTTTTGTCCTCAGAAAAAGTTCCATGCCTTCTATTCTCGTAGAAACAGGTTATTTGACTGGCCGAGATGATAACGCTAAACTCAGAACCTCAGCTTATCAAAATCAAATGGCAGATGCGATCGCTCGTGGCGTTCTTCAGTATCTAAAGAGAAGATAAGTAATTTAGTCGAAATTATTGAGTAAATACATCTAATCTTTACCATTTTTATCCAATTTAGTAGTAAACAATTTAAGTATTTTTGCGGCGGGATAGGAGTAGCTTCTTTGTTATTGTCATCTGATGATTTGCAAGCCAAGCAATTTTGGATTTTGGATTTTGGATTTTGGATTAACCCCACCGATAAAGGGATAGGGGTTGAGAATTTTAAATTTTTGATAATGGAATGATTTCACACCACAAGGGGTGTTAGTGTATCAAAGCGTTACTCCGCCATGAACCAAAAATCAGAAAATTTAAAATTAGGAATCTAAAATCTAAAATTGACAGTCAAATTTATATAGGCTCATAGCATGGCAAAATCAGAGGAGCGTGCTATATTTTACGCCATTAGCTGTGTCTTAATAACAGCGCAAAACTCAAGTGTGCGCGGTGACGGTGTGAGGATTTGCCAATATGTTGAGATTTTGACGGCTCCCATGAATGTGAATTAGGAGAAAGGACTGTGAAATTACACTGGTTACTATCCAGTACTATTGGAACTATCTTCATGCTGTCATCGCCGGCAATGGCCGCAAGACTCCAATCTTGGCGTTTTGATACCAACCAAAATCGTCTGGAAATTAATACTTTAGGGGATGTTCAACCCCAAGCACAATTAATTTTTAACCCCACTCGTTTGGTAATTGATTTGCCAGGAACCACATTTGGGCGTCCGCAGTTAACCCAACAGGTGGGCGGTGCAATCCGCGCTATCCGTGTCGGGCAGTTTGACGAACAAACAACGCGCATAGTCGTTGAACTGACTCCTGGTTATACTCTTGACCCCAAAGGAGTACAATTTGTTGGCACAACTGGCAATCGCTGGATGGTACAATTACCTACGCCAGTAGCTGAAAATGTCCCCTCAAATACTGGGGGGCAACAAGAACAAGCTATAGCAACAGAGACTTCACCGAAAACATCTCCACCACTGTTCCCTCCAAGAAATATTTACAACGTGGTGACAGCAAACCCTGTCAATCCGCCGAAAAACAGAATGCTTGCCGCCAGAGTTACTCAAATTGAGAACTTACAAGTTACAGGCGATGGTTTTTTCATCCGCACCAATGGTGGTAATCCTCAGATTCAGGTAAATCCTAGCAACGATCAGAAAGCAATTAACATTGATATTGCTGGCGCTACTTTATCACCAAATCTAGGGCAGCGCGATTTGCCGATTAATCGCTATGGTGTCAATCGCATTCAGTTCAGCCAACTACAAACAAGCCCATCTGTTGTTCGCATAACTTTACAGGTGGATGAAAATAGTCAAAATTGGCGAGCAACCACTAGCAGTATTGGTGGTTTTCTAGTTCTGCCCAGTCGTGGCGTTGCCCAGTTGCCTGGAGGTAATAGTCCACGCCCAATACCATCTACTAACACCTCACCTGCTACCATTCAGTCTGTGCAATTGGCTGGTAATGGCACACAACTGCTGATTAGAGGGGACCAAGCTTTATCTGCTACAGGAGGCTGGGATAGAACTTCTGGTCTGTTCCGCATTACCATCAACAATGCTCGGTTAGCTCCCAGAGTTACAGGGCCGACTTTTAATGCTAATAGCCCTATCCTGCGAGTCCGTTTGCAACCACAAGAATCCAATACTGTCGTCGTCTTAATTCAACCAGCAGCCGGAGTACAAATTGGGGAACTCAATCAGGTTGGCGACGAGCTTTTGGCTTTAGAATTACAACGCTCTGGTAGCGTCACACCTCCTCTGCCATCGCCAAATCTAAGTCAATTCCCAAACCCCACAGATAATCCCCGTCCTATCTCCCAGCCACAGCCTCGCCCCTCAGTTCCCAGAGGGAAATTACTAGTTGTGATTGACCCAGGACATGGTGGAAAAGACTCAGGTGCCCCAGGTCTGGGCGGACTTTTAGAAAAGGACGTAATCTTGCCTATTGGTAAAAGGGTAGCAGCAATTTTAGAGCAAAATGGTGTACAAGCAGTACTCACACGAGATGCTGACTTTTTCGTAGAACTTCAGGGACGGGTAGAAATTGCCGAGCGAGTTAATGCGACTGCATTTGTCAGCATTCACGCTAATTCGGTTGAGAATCGTCCTGATGTTAATGGGTTAGAAGTATATTATTACGATAGCGGTTATGCTCTGGCTGAAGCAGTTCGCAATAGCATCCTCCAGAATATCGGTACAATCAAAGACCGGGGAACCCGCAAAGCCAGATTCTACGTTCTCAGAAAAAGCTCTATGCCCTCGATTTTAGTAGAAACAGGTTATATGAGTGGTCGAGAAGACAATCCCAGATTGGGAACACCAGAGTATCAAAATCAGATGGCAGAAGCGATCGCTCGTGGCATCCTAAAATACTTACAGCGTTAATTAATATAGTAAAAATTACTAATTAAAAGGTGGTATTTAGACTCCTTTGGCATCCAGAATTTAGTGGTCAATTTGGAGATTGTCTGCTAAATTCTGTATTTTAAATCCCAAAACCTAAATTAATATCTGCCTGTGTATTCATCTTCGATCTTTGAAGCGAATCTTGACAATTTTTCCGAGCAAGAACCCCAACGTGCCCCAATTGGCATCTTTGACAGTGGTGTGGGTGGACTGACAGTACTGCGACAACTATATCGGCAACTCCCCAATGAATCAATTATTTACTTTGGGGATACAGCTAGACTTCCTTACGGAATTCGTTCCCAAGCAGAAATTTTACAATTCACGCGTGAAATTATTACCTGGCTACAACAGCAGCAGGTAAAAATGGTAATTATGGCTTGTAATACCAGCTCTGCTCTAGCCCTAGAAACCGTGCGTCAGGAATTCAACATACCCATTTTAGGAGTAATCCTACCGGGTGCAAAAGCTGCGGTGCAACAAGGAAAGCGGATTGGTGTAATTGCCACTCCCGCTACGGCTAAGAGTAATGCTTATAAGCACGCAATAATCGAAATTGCTCCTGAAGTTCAAGTCTGGCAAGTTGGATGTCCAGAGTTTGTGCCACTTATCGAGCAAAACCGGATTCATGACCCCTATACTGCTGAAATAGCAAGAGCCTACCTAAAGCCTTTAATAGAGCAGGAAATTGACACTTTAGTTCACGGTTGTACCCATTATCCCCACCTTACACCAGTATTGCGATCGCTCCTCCCCTCCCATGTCCAACTGATTGACCCAGCTGTTCATGTCGTAGCAGCTTGTGCCCAGGAGTTAGACTTATTAAGCTTAAAAAATACTCACCTCCCACTGCCAACTCGCTTCGCTGTTAGTGGTTGTCCGAAACAGTTTTCCCAGTCGGGAGTGCAGTGGCTAGGCTATACCCCAATGGTTGAAGAGGTTTGCTTCACTGATACCGCTATTTCTCAACTCCATTGAAGGAGGCAGGGGGCAGGGA
Organism: Nostoc sp.; assembly: GCF_035638895.1. Taxonomy (GTDB): domain Bacteria; phylum Cyanobacteriota; class Cyanobacteriia; order Cyanobacteriales; family Nostocaceae; genus Nostoc. The sequence continues at coordinate 18,333 of NZ_DASQZC010000312.1, forward strand.
GCAAGGGAGAATTTTCCCCTCAGCAAGAGCAGCATCCCGCCCCTAGAGCCTCTTTTCAATGCCCAATGCCTCATGCCCAATCCCTACTGACTATTAACTGCTTCAGTTACCTTTGCCCTTACTGATATCTCCTGCTTGTGTTTTCCTTCGGTAGATGAAGGGAAACTTGTCGGAACAGTCTTTGTACCTGTTCGTTTTGCCAGTGCTAATAACAAGTAAACTGTGAACAAATATCCAGACGCTAAAATAAAAATCATCATAGGTATACTTCCGTAAATCATTGTTCTACTAGTACCTTTCTAAATAAATATAAAGTTCCATAAAATTAGTAGAACCTCAGCCAAGCAATTGCATCTTGATGGCTGTAGCTTCATAATGGTAAAATTGCCTATAGAGATAAAACTCTCTACAGAGAAATAATTTATTCGCTAATACGACTTCTTGCAGACCATAGATCCCACAGCAGTTAGATTCCTAAAAAGCAATCTAAAACTATGATTCTTTGCGGTCTACTTGATCTGCTTTATTTTTGATCATATTGCTGTGAAAGGAGCAATGCTTGCGCTCAACGTGCGCTGAAGACGTGTAGCGGCTTCCCATAGGGATATCGCATAGCTCCAAACCAGGAGTTTCCCGGATCGTAGGAAAAATCAAAGGAATTATTTCCTTGATTTTAAACTACGACTAATTATTTTAGACTTACATCACCGAGTCAGTAAAATCAACTACTAGGTGACTTACTTTTGGGGTGTGAATATCTGAAAAATTTAAAATTCCTATATTTTAGCCTAACACAACGACCTTAAATTTTGAGCCTATTCGACTGCTAAATTTCAAATTTTTTGAGTAGCTACACTTCAGTCCTGAATAAATTTAGTCTGACTCGTTGGCGACTCATTTAAATTGAATCCATTTTGTCAATAAGCAATATTGCTTAACTTGTGTTTTGAACTGTGGCAAGAAAGGTGTACCGAGAAACTACTTAATATAATTTAAGCTGATATTTATTCTCATGTACTTATAACTCGTGTTTGAAGTTATTTTTAAACCTAAGTTACAAAAAATTAAGCATAATTCCTTATTGACAAATACACTATTACCCTTAGGTATCACCTATAGACTCATGAAAATGGGATTACCTGATGAAAACTTTGCGCTGGCACAGGGTTATCTTAAAATGAGTGTAGGATATGTAAACTTTCGTAACCTAAGTCAGAGTCCGCCCATCCATGACCCCAGCCACCTCCCTGTTTACCCCTGTGGAAGCAGACCTGCGACTACTAGCAGATAACCTAAAACAGCTAGTTGGAAATCGCCACCCCATTCTGTTTGCAGCAGCCGAACATTTATTCGGTGCTGGGGGAAAGCGTATCAGACCAGCAATTGTCCTGCTAATATCGCGGGCAACAATGTTAGAACAAGACATCACGCCGCGTCATCGCCGCCTAGCTGAGATTACAGAAATGATTCACACAGCTAGCTTGGTACATGACGATGTGGTAGATGAATCAGACGTGAGGCGAGGCGTTCCTACCGTTCATAGTTTGTTCGGTAATCGCATTGCCATATTAGCAGGAGATTTTCTTTTTGCCCAATCGTCCTGGTATTTAGCAAATTTGGACAATTTGGAGGTAGTGAAACTCCTCTCAGAAGTCATTATGGATCTAGCTACTGGGGAGATCCAGCAGGGACTGAATCGTTTTGATGCTAGCATCTCTATTGAAACTTACCTTCAGAAGAGTTATTACAAAACAGCTTCGTTAATCGCCAACAGTTCTAAAGCTGCTGGGTTACTCAGTGAAGTTTCACGAGAAACTGTTGAGCATCTATATAGCTACGGTCGTCATTTTGGTATAGCATTTCAAATTGTTGACGACATTTTAGATTTCACCAGTACAACAGATACCTTGGGTAAACCAGTGGGGTCGGATCTTAAAAGTGGTAATCTGACTGCACCCGTTTTATTTGCTTTAGCCCAAAAACCATCCTTGGAAGTGCTAATTGAGCGAGAGTTTGCTCAAGAAGGGGATTTAGAGCAAGCACTAGCACTAATTCAAGATAGTCAAGGCATACAGCAGGCGCGAGAATTAGCTGCTCACCATGCGAAGCTAGCAATTGAACATCTTGCAGTTCTCCCACCCTCAGAATCCCACCAGGCATTGATTAATATAGCTGAGTACACACTGAGCCGCCTTTATTAAATCATTTACCAGTTAACAGGTACTTTAGGGGACTTTAGACCCCAAGCGAAACCTTCCACCTGTTCTTAGGTGGAGAAATTTTGCTTAATTGTCAGCTAAAATTTGAAAAATGTTCACTGATAACTGTTTGTTAACCAATTTTAGATTAGACGAAAAATTAAGCCGATCGCTTGCTTCTTTAAAGAACTAGAAGGTTAGTAACTGGCATTAATTTATTTTAATCAAAAACTTTTTCAAACAAATTTGAGATTTAAAATTTTGGATGTGGGATTGTATCTAAAAAATCCTACATCCAAGTTTTTTCTATGCAATATCAGGGGGTATCTGTTTAGGCGATCGCTGCTGTCGTAAGTGTTTCTGCATGAGTTTTTCTAGTTCAGTTCGTCGAATTTCAATGGTATGGGTGGTCTTACCCGGCGTCTCCAAAAAAACGATACTATCTACGGGTTCCAATGCCACCAATTGGAACAAAATATGGGTGACAGGGATAATTTTAGCTAGCATTTGAGGGTCAAGCCCAGCAGGGGAAATTAGAGAGACATCCTGTATGGTAGGAAAAGCGTAAACAACGCGCTTTTCCAATCCTGGATTAGTAAGATTGCTCAATGTAGTTAAAACCCAGCTCGATTCTGAATTTTGGAGAATATAGTACTGGGAGTGACGTAATTTTTGAGCGATCGTTCTAAGAGCAGGAGCAATTGCTGCAATCAAATTTGGTGTTATACCATCGCGGGGTGCATTGTCAATCAGCAATTGAATTTGTGCTTCTAAATCCATAATGACTTGTATACGGCTCCTGGGTAATGGCAATAACATCTATCAAAATGTGAACAATCCCATCGAAGTTGGGAATAATAAAATCAGCCATATTCTCAATATAGGATTGGTCTGCGTTTAGCTTATACGTAAAACCGAAAAAGCCAACACCCACAGTCGTACAGGTTGTATTTAAATACTTAGGGTCTTTTGAAAACCGAGACTATGAATTCAGCCGCAACCGCAACTATTCCATCTGCAAATATTCTGGGAGAAAATTCTAAAGGCGTGGAGGTGATCTTTCAACTCCTGTCCAGGGAGTTTCAACAATCAACCAAAGCTTCGGAACAGAATTGCCACGATGTAGCAAGACGTATTACCACCGAAGTCTATCGGATTTGCCAGGAAAGCAAACGTATCCAAGCTTCTGGATCTGTAGAAAGCTCGGCGATGACCCTAGCTCGGCATCGGCTACAACAGTGTCTCAGGTACTATCAGTTGGGTTCAAACCGGGGCAGGGTAGAATTACACAGTACTTTGAGTGCAATTATTTATCGATACATTAACCCGCCTCAGAAGCAATTGAGTTATCAAGGGCGACTGACTATAATTGAAGATTTTTTACAGAGTTTTTATCTGGAGGCATTGAACGCTTTCCGGCGAGAAAATCAACTTGGTGCTACTTATCGCCCTCAGACGCTTCTAGAATTGTCCGAGTACATGGCATTTACCGAGCGCTACGGCAAACGACGCATTCCCTTACCAGGCCGTCAGCAGCAGCTAATTATCTTGCGGGCGCAAACTTTTTCTCAACAACAGCCCCCAGAAACCAGCGTAGATATAGAACAAGCCGCAGAAGGCAGCAATAATGAAGGCGATGGTTGTTGGGAAGAACCAGCAGTGCATCAATTACGCTCCACAATGGCAACGCAAGCCGAACCCGAACCTGAAGAAGATACCTTGCGTTCCGTTGTAGTTACAGAATTAATGAATTATCTCGAAGAACGACAACAATCTGACTGTGCTGATTACTTTTCCCTCCGCCTCCAGGATCTCTCAGCACAGGAAATTGAGTCAATTTTAGGTTTAACCCCTCGTCAGAGAGATTACTTACAACAGCGCTTCAAGTACCATTTGATTCGGTTTGCCTTGTTACATCGTTGGGAATTAGTTCACGAGTGGCTAGAAGCTTCTTTACACACCAATTTGGGCTTAACTCCCCAGCAATGGCAAGTATATACAGCACAGCTGGACAATAAGCAACGGTCTTTACTAGAGTTGAAGCAACAAGGACAAGCCGATGAAAAAATCGCAAAAACTTTAGGGCTGTCAATGGCACAACTTCAAAAACGATGGTTTAAGATTCTTGAGCAAGCTTGGGAAATTCGTAACTCATTAGTGTCCGGATCAGGTGCATCTACTCATGAATAGTGACTCAGAATCCTTACAATCTCAGTGTCTCGGTTGGTTATTGACAGATGATGTCAAAAATTCTGACCAATCTGTAGAATGTGAGGAAAATGACGGGGTAAAAAACCTCCACAATGAAGCCACTGCTTCCAAAAACAGTGAGCCAAAATTGGGAGGAACGCCCCAGACCTTTCAATTAGGAGAAATTCCTACTGTGCTAGATCGTTTCCAAACTGTCCTTAAGAATCGCTTACAAATCCAAGCCCAAGATCACCCACCTTTATTTCCTTGGGAAACACAATTAATCGACTATCCCGATTGTGTTGATGAGCCGTCAATGACGCTCGTTCCTAGCTGGGGGTGGATGGTACAACAGTCGAAGCTGAACCTGCCACGTCCTTTACCGGAGAGAGTTTTCCAGCAATTGCTGGAAAAATGTCAATCAATGGTGACATCTTCAGTGCCTCTGGGAGCAAAATTAGTTCAAGTGGTGGAGAACTTTTTTCCCAACGAGTCTCAAGCACTAAATGATATCGCGGGATTGGTGCTAAGAAGCACCTATCGGTCTGTAAGTACTTTGGATATGCCCAATATTCAGAGCGATTATTCAGATTTACAACCGCGTCAACAAATGGCTTTGTCGTTGCTGGCAGCTAAACAACTGCTGGAAAATCTGACTCTACCACTTTCAGCAGCTAGCCCAGTGGTGGAAAGACAATGGCTAACCACTGTCGGTGATTTGAATATCAAAGTAGAGTATCAGTCTGTAGGTATTACGAAGTTACTTGTTCAGGCTGAGTTACCTGTTAAAGGAACTTTGACACTTCGCACAAGTGGAACTTTAGCAATGGCAACATCTTCAACTCCAGGATACTTAAGTGTAGAGTTAGGTTGCGAACAACTTAACCCAACTTATACTCTGGAAGTTGAGTTTCCAGAAGTAGACGAACAGTCGCTTTTATTTGTGATTAATCCCACTGCGTAACATTAACTACTACTGATAGTACTAATGCCGAATATCTTAAGGTAACTATTGCCTTAGGGATTTTTCAGTCTCTAGATCCTACTGACAACAGGGTGCTTACTTATACTTAAAGTGTGGTTAGAGGTTAGCAGTGGGTGTAAACTCACGCTCCATCCCATAATTAATTTTTTGTGGGTAATGGTCAGTCTACTGGGTTACTAGCAAAGCCTGGGGAACGAGTTAGTTTCTAGTGTTGTGCAGATTTCGTCTTTATTTTACCAAGCCACCAATTTTTCACAACGAATTTATTCGGTTGGATTGTTTTTTATACAAAATTATGTTCGCGCTTGGCGTTACAGTTGTCGGTAACGTCATATCATGTTCGCTTGATTACTTATTAAACCTGAAGAACCCCACCCCCAACCCCCTCCCCGCAAGCGAGGAGGGGGGTATGATGCTATCTCATATAATCAAATTTTTTAACATTTAAAACTCCTGTGAGGAATTTAATTTGTAAAATAGGCGCTAAACCTTTATAAATGCATCAAAGCAGGATAATAAAGCTTCTTGTAACGGGAATACTTTAAAGTAGGGCGAAGAGTTTCGTCCTCTCCGTGGAATTTTCAGTTAGACTCGAAATGCTTAACTTATCTAAGATGAATCGGTTTTGGCGTGTCCCTGTAGGTAATTTCCGGGGGCAAAATCCCCAGCGATCGCCTTTGATAGAGGTGGAAGATTCAATTTCCTTGCGGGTGCTGGTGCTAGCGTTGGTTGTTTTGGGAATTGTGGCGACGGATATCGCTGCCGAAACTTCCTTCAGTTTTTGGGCGTTACCCTTGAGTTTATTGGGTGCGATTTGGAGTTACTATCGTCGCCGCGATCGCAATGTTGCAGTTAAGTTTTGTATCGCTATCGGAATGTTAGTAGCACTGGGTGCTTTCTTTGGGCGATTAGTGGGAGAGTTGAATGATACACGGTTGGGTTTGGCAGAGTTATTAATTCAACTCCAGGTGTTACATAGCTTTGATACACCCCGCCGCAAAAATTTGGGTTATTCGATTGTTATAGGACTGATTTTATTGGGTGTGGCGGCAACCTTAAGTCAGACTTTAGCATTTGCACCTGTATTATTGTTATTTTTAGCGATCGCTCTCCCAACTTTAGTATTAGATTATCGCTCACGCTTGGGTTTGCAGCCATTAAAAACTGAAAAGGAAAAATTAAATCAGAAGAATTCCTCAACTCTTAATTTTAAATTTTTAATTGTGAATTTCTTCCTAATTGTCGGTCTGGGACTGGCAATTTTTGCTGTTTTACCCAGATTTCCTGGCTATCAGTTACGGAATTTTCCTGTAAGTTCTGCGATTCCAATAAAAGGTAATTTCACAGGACGTAGTATCATTAATCCCGGTTATGTCCGCCAAGGTAAAGGTGATAATCAAGGCAGTGGTACGGGACAAAATCAAAATGGTCAACCAGGTAAAGTAGATAATAATTTTTATTACGGTTTTAATAGCCAAATTAACCAAAATCTGCGGGGCGAGATGAAACCTAAAGTTGTGATGCGGGTGCGATCGCAAGCTGAGGGTTTTTGGCGAGTTTTAGGATTTGACCGTTATACGGGTAAGGGATGGGAAGTATCCCGTAATGAAGATGTTACAACAATCAAGCGATCGCCTTGGTCTTACCAAATTTTCCTGAATCGACCTTTGATTGCTGGTAAAACCCAAGAGATAGTACAAACTTATACAGTGGTGGCGGATTTGCCTAACCTAATTCCGGCGATGGCTTATCCCAAAGAGATTTACTTTCCCACACCAATGATCGCTGTTGATAAGGAAGACGGGTTGCGATCGCCTGTGGAATTATCAGAAGGACTCACTTATACAGTAATTTCTGAAGTACCATACCGCGATCGCACTAAATTACGTGAAGCTTCTACTAAATATCCACGAGATATTAAACAGCATTATTTGCAAATTCCTCCCGAAATTGCCGAAAAAGTTCGGCAACGTACCGAAGAAATTCTTGCTAACTATAGTCGGGAAGGGGTAACAAAGTCTTCTAAAAGCCTAAATTCAGCGTATGAAAAAGCTCTCTACTTAGCTCAATATTTAAAGCAACGTTACTCGCTTCCCCAAAATCCATTAGATTTGCCTTATTTGGGAGAAAAAGATGACTTAGTAGAAGCTTTTTTATTCAAATATAAAGGCGGTTATCCAGACCACTTCTCAACAGTTCTGACGGTAATGTTGCGTTCCATTGGCATCCCAGCCCGGTTGGTAGCAGGGTTTAGTGCAGGAGAATTTAATCCATTTACAGGGCTATATGTTGTCCGTAATACTGATGCTTATGCGATGACGGAAGTATATTTTCCTAAATATGGCTGGTTTGCTTTTGATCCGATTCCCAATCATCCCCTGATACCTCCATCAGTGGAAGATACTCAAACTTTTAGTGTGTTGCGTCAATTGTGGCATTGGGTTGCTGGGTGGTTGCCTTCTCCAGTGACAGGTTTGTTGAATAATATATTTGAGACAATATTTAAGTGGGTGATTGGAGCTATCGCTTGGTTTTTAGCTTTATTCTCTCAAGGTTGGTTTGGTGTATTGACTGGCTTAATCTTGGCAACTACAGCAGCTTTCTTTGGTTGGCTGGGTTGGGGACAGTGGCGAGAGTGGCGTAACCGTCGATGGTTAAAGAAATTGCCAGCGATGGAGAGCCTATATCAACAAATGTTGCAATGGACAACCCAAAAAGGTTTAGGTAAGCATCCAGCACAGACACCTTTAGAGTATGCCAAAGGATCATATCAGCATCATGCCCCAGCAACTGCTGAGGTAATAGATGAGATTAGCCAAGCCTATGTTAGTTGGCGTTATGGTGGCCATGCTCCTAATTTGAAGCGACTGCGAGAAAGATGGCAAGCTATCAAAAAGACTGCTAAGGCTGCTAATACCAATTCTGTATAAAGATGCGCCAAATTATATAAGGAACGAACCGCAAAGGGCGCAAAGGACACAAAGGAAGAAAGAAAATTTGGCGCAGACTCGCAAAGAAATGGTATAAGAACTTGTAAAATTTTCCTTTCTCTGGTTCCTCTGCGTTTGGGGTAGTTAATAGGTAATTTATTGAACCGCAACCGCAGAGGCACAGAGAACACAGAGATAATATATTAGAGAGGAATTGATTTTCGAGAGGTTAATCTTTATTACCTCACTTAGAGGTACAAAATTGTTCGCAGTCCTTCGTCTATTTCTTCTTGTAGATGTTCTGGTAGTGAGCCAACGCGCTCTACTAAAAACCTTTTGTCAATAGTAAAAATTTGAGACACATTAGCTACAGAATCTCTGAGTAAACCTGTAGCTTCATGCGGTAATAAAACATTGCCTGGTGCTTGTGCTAGCTGAGTATTAGAGGTAATGATTACGACGATTACCGTGCTGATACGACTTTGACTAAAAATATCATCTTGAACAATCAAAATAGGGCGACGATACCCAGGTTCTGAACCGAGTGGATCAGGTAAATTTGCCCACCAAATTTCTCCGCGATACACTACCAATCCTCACGGGGCAACGACATAAATTGTAACTTTGCCAATACTGGATCTAGTTCAGAGGACTCTTCAGAATAAACTGTATTCAGTTGATTCAACATCTGATTCCGGTTGTACTTTCGCAAATATGCTTTCAACGCTTTTGTGTAAAGTTCACTACGAGATACCCCTAACTCTCCAGCTAGTGCTTCTGCCTCTTCAAAAATTGAATCTGGAAGCGAAATTGCAGTTTTCATAACTCTGCTGCTTTTGGTCAGTATACTTTTAGTTATACCCTAGTTATACCAATTTTAAAATATTTGTGCAAAAAGTCTATTTTTCTTCATTCAGAACCAACCATTTTTACTGTTGACATAGGTTTGTACGAATTCTCGATCCGCTTTGTTAGGTAAATAATTCCCTCGATAATGCTAATGATAGCTATAATGAACGCACCATAACCAGCAGTAAACAGGGTTATAAAAAGCATGATAATGCCTTCTTTGGTGTAGCCCAGGATAAACTTATGAATACCCAATGTTCCCAGCAAAATTGCAAAAATTCCGGCAGATATTTTTTGCCTTTGGGTTGGAGAGATCGATTCATCAAAGCAGCAATAGCTTTCGGATCGCCTTGTTTAGCAAGTTGTAGGAGATTAGGTTGTACATTAGTCATGGCTGTCTATAGAGAAAGTAGTAAATTCTTATCCTAGAGTTCCCCAATTGAGCTTATCGCTCACGCTATCTACAGAAATTTACTTTCTCACAGTGGATAATCTAAAATCTAAAAATTGAGTCACTAGATGTTTATTAGCTGTTATTTTGGATTTCGTCTAACTTGGCACGTACTGCCTGGATATCCTGCCACATCAACCATTTAGGCGCACCTTTTTCCTTAGAGGGGTTACGTAACAAGTAGGAAGGATGAAAAATTGGCATACATAAACGTCCTTCCCACTCTAGCCACTGTCCGCGAATTTTCGTAATTCCCCGCTTATCGCCTGTGATGCTTTTGACAGCAGTTGCACCTGTTAACAGGATTATTTTGGGGTCAACTAAACGAATTTGTTCTAGTAAGTAGGGTAAACAAGCCGCCACTTCTACAGGTGTAGGAACTCTATTATCTGGTGGGCGACATTTGTTAATATTGGCAATGTATACATCATGCTCAGTAGTTAGATTCACGGATGCCAGAATTTTCTCCAGCAACTGCCCTGATCTGCCTACAAATGGTAAGCCGGTTTCATCTTCATTTTGACCAGGCGCTTCCCCTATAACCATAATTGGGGCTTTGAGATTACCGCGTCCGACAACAGCATGAGTCCGAGTGTCTCCCAATCCACAACGGTGACAGCTATTGCAATGCTGTGCCAACTCCGTCATGTCAGAATAAGTTCCCGGAGCGATAGCAATTTTAGCGTCTGTGGGAATCAGTTCTCGCTGGTTAAGGGTTGAGTCGTCGAAGAGGCTGAGTTGGGTTTCGCTGCTCATGAAAATTAGGATTTTGGCATCAGCACCATCTGTTTTATCTGAGTTAAATACTGCTCTAGTTGGAGATTTATCAGAATCAATAGACTTTTGCTGAATACTTAATTATTTATACAAATCTTATTGTATCAGTTAATTTGAGACAAAATTCAGTCATCATAAAAGCAGTACCGTCCTAATATGCTGGGGGAAACCATGTCACATACCCCGCTTTTCGCTGATCGCACCCATGCAGGTGAGGAATTGGCGCGAGTCATTCATGATGTTTTGACTCAGCAAACTATTGATTCTGGGGTAAAGCCTGTACCAATTGTTTATGCTTTGCCAAGAGGGGGTGTACCAGTAGCAGCACCAATAGCACGTCTTTTGGATTGTCCGTTGACAATTGTTGTGGCGAAAAAGATTAGCCATCCAGAAAACTCAGAGTTAGCAATTGGTGCAGTGACTACTTTCGGAAATGTTCTTTGGGCTGATCAAAAGCTATCTCGCCTTAAAAATGATGCGCGGTGGCGAGAAGTAGCTTTAAATAAAGCGATAAACCTTGCTAAGTCTCTTGAGGCTTTATTAATTCCTGCTTGTCCGCAGGTGAATGTAGAGAATGCTACGCTGATCTTAGTTGATGATGGCATTGCTACAGGTATGACAATAGCGGTAGCGGCAACTGCTCTCAAAACCCTTTCTCCAACAGCAGTTTGGCTATGTACGCCAGTAGCGCCACAAACTTTGCTACCCTGGTTAGAACAGTGGGGCGATCGCACCATTATCTTGCAAACACCGGAACCCTTTCGGAGTGTGAGTAATTTTTATGCAGAATTTCCCCAAGTAGATATGTTAGAAGTTCTCGCGTATCTCCAGCAACAAAAGACAATGGGAGAAATTGACCGATGCGAGTAATTTCATATTATTAACTCTTTATTATTCCTTTCCCTATCTTGCTTTTTAACGATTTTTGGGCGTTTTTGTCAAGAGAGCTAATGGCATTAGCAAGTTTTGTGGCTCTTTCTAAATCCGCATTACGAATTACGTAGCTTGCTCGCAGGAGGCGAGTATTACAAATTATTTGAAGATGTTCCTTGCTGGTATTGCATAGCTTTGGCATAATCACCCAAGGCGTAGCAAGCAGCTTTGAGACGATCAAGAGCTTCTTCTTCACTGCGCCGATCTTTGATGTTTCTAGCTAACAGCAAACGTTCTTCATAATACTTAATGGCTTTGTTGTAGTCACCCAAAGCTTCACAAGCAACTCCTAAGTTACCTAAAGACTGTTCCTCGCTACGCTTGTCTTTAATTTCTCTAGCTAATTGCAATCGTTCTTCATAATACTTAATAGCTTTAGCATAATCACCTAAGGCATAACAAGCATTCCCTAAATTCTTTAGCACCTGAGAAGCACTGCGAACATGTTTTAAGGAACGTGCTAGTATTACACACTGTTCATAATAGGCGATCGCTTTTGGGTAATTGTCCAAAGCATACCAAGCATTACCCAAATTTTTGAGTACCTGTTCCTCGCCCCAGTTATCTTTGAGTTCCCGGACAATTTCTAGGCTTTGCTGCTGATACTCAATTGCCTGTATAAAGTTACCCGAAGCTTTATATACCAATCCTAAATTATTCAGTGCTGCTACTTGACTACGTTTGTCTTGCAGGTGTTGCGTTATTTTTAAACACTTTTCCAAAAATTCAATAGCCTTGTTATGGTCATTTAGGTGACGGTATGCATTCCCTAAATGGGAAAGTGCTTGCATTTGCACTACAAAATCTGAGGAGTTCTTGACCAAAGACAAACACTGTTCGGAGTAAGAGATAGCACCTTTGTAGTCTCCAGATGTGTAAGTTACAAATCCTAAAAAAGAAAGTGCCTGTGCTTGTTTTTGCAAATCCCCAACAGACTGAAACAGCGCTAAGGATTGTTGTAAGGACTTCAAAGCCCCTATTAATTCACCAGCTTGCTGCTGTTGAATTCCTTGCCGTAGTAGCTTGGATGCTTCCGATATGTCATCACTTTCCTGTATAGGTAGTATTTCTGCTTGTGAACCAGAGTCAAATTCATGGGTAATTGTATTACGCTTCACTGATTTTAAGTATGTTATGGGTAATTATAGGGGAACTGTATTTTTCGATCTGTTATTCCATTCGCCTTTAGACATCAGCCCTTTCCTGTTCAGTCTGGTGCTAAATCTAGTGTTCCCAAAACCACAAGGTATCTTTCATCAGGTTGATTTAGCACAGCGTGAGCTATTTATTGGAATTTTTGTATTCCAGACTTGGAAAATTATCAGCAACA